>NZ_CP034338.1:0-505000 GCF_003940825.1 Pseudomonas oryziphila
CCGGGTCTGCATAGGGCCTCATATGTGGATAACTGACCGTCCGCCCGGTACAATGGCGGTTTGTTTTGCCTCATCCGGCTTTCAACTCAGGGGATATCCGTGTCAGTGGAACTTTGGCAGCAGTGCGTGGAGCTTCTGCGCGATGAACTGCCTGCCCAGCAATTCAACACCTGGATCCGTCCGCTACAGGTCGAAGCCGAAGGCGACGAGTTGCGCGTCTACGCGCCCAACCGCTTCGTGCTCGATTGGGTCAATGAAAAGTACCTGGGTCGTCTGCTCGAGCTGTTGGGCGAACACGGCAACGGCATTGCGCCGGCGCTTTCCTTATTAATAGGTAGCCGTCGTAGTTCTGCTGCGCGGGCTGCCCCGAATGCGCCGGTGAGCGCTGCCGTCGCCGCGACCTTGGCGCAGCAGGCTCAGGTTCAGCCTGCCGCACCGATCGTGCTGCCGAGCGAGCCGGTCATGGCGCCGGTGGCCGAGCCGCTTACCAGCGATATCGAAGAGTCCGCTTCGCGCAACAGCTTCGACAGCATGGCTGAGCCCAGCGCGGCGCCCGCAGCAACGGGCCGCACCGAACAACGTACGGTGCAGGTCGAAGGCGCGCTCAAGCACACCAGCTACCTGAACCGCACCTTCACCTTCGAGACCTTCGTGGAAGGTAAGTCGAACCAGTTGGCCCGTGCGGCTGCCTGGCAGGTCGCGGACAACCCCAAGCATGGCTACAACCCACTGTTCCTGTATGGCGGTGTCGGCCTGGGTAAAACGCACTTGATGCATGCTGTGGGTAACCACCTGCTGAAGAAGAACCCGAATGCCAAGGTCGTCTACCTGCATTCCGAGCGCTTCGTCGCCGACATGGTCAAAGCCCTGCAGCTGAACGCGATCAACGAATTCAAACGTTTCTATCGCTCGGTCGATGCGCTGCTGATCGACGACATCCAGTTCTTCGCCCGCAAGGAGCGTTCGCAGGAAGAGTTTTTCCACACCTTCAACGCCCTGCTCGAGGGCGGTCAGCAGGTGATTCTCACCAGTGACCGCTACCCGAAGGAGATCGAAGGCCTGGAAGAGCGCCTGAAGTCGCGCTTCGGTTGGGGCCTGACGGTGGCTGTCGAGCCGCCGGAGCTGGAAACCCGCGTGGCGATCCTCATGAAGAAGGCCGACCAGGCCAAGGTCGAGCTGCCGCATGATGCCGCGTTCTTCATCGCCCAGCGCATCCGTTCCAACGTACGTGAACTCGAAGGTGCCTTGAAGCGGGTGATCGCTCACTCGCACTTCATGGGCCGCGATATCACCATCGAGCTGATTCGTGAATCGCTCAAGGATCTGCTGGCGCTGCAGGACAAACTGGTGAGTGTGGATAACATCCAGCGCACCGTGGCCGAGTACTACAAGATCAAGATCTCCGATCTGCTGTCCAAGCGCCGTTCTCGCTCTGTAGCGCGCCCGCGCCAGGTGGCCATGGCCCTGTCGAAGGAGCTGACCAACCACAGCTTGCCGGAGATCGGCGACATGTTTGGCGGCCGCGACCATACCACCGTGCTGCACGCCTGCCGCAAGATCAACGAATTGAAGGAATCCGACGCGGACATCCGCGAGGACTACAAGAACCTGCTGCGTACACTGACGACCTGATGACCGTCTGCGTAGCTAATTGAAGGCAAGGGACTAGACCATGCATTTCACCATTCAACGCGAAGCCCTGTTGAAACCCCTGCAACTGGTCGCAGGCGTCGTCGAGCGCCGCCAGACCTTGCCGGTCCTGTCCAACGTCCTGCTGGTCGTACAGGGCCAGCAGCTGTCGTTGACCGGTACCGACCTGGAAGTCGAACTGGTTGGCCGCGTTCAACTGGAAGAGCCTGCCGAGCCGGGCGAGATCACTGTCCCGGCGCGCAAGCTGATGGACATCTGCAAGAGCCTGCCCAGCGATGTGCTGATCGACATCAAGGTCGACGAGCAGAAGCTGCTGGTCAAGGCCGGCCGCAGCCGCTTCACCCTGTCCACCCTGCCCGCCAACGACTTCCCGACCGTGGAAGAAGGTCCGGGCTCGCTGACTTGCAACCTGGAACAGAGCAAGCTGCGCCGCCTCATCGAGCGCACCAGCTTCGCCATGGCCCAGCAAGATGTGCGCTACTACCTCAACGGCATGCTGCTGGAAGTGTCGACCGACACCCTGCGCGCAGTAGCCACCGATGGCCACCGCCTGGCCCTGTGCGCCATGCAGGCGCCGATCGGCCAGGCCGAGCGTCACCAGGTCATCGTGCCTCGCAAAGGTATCCTTGAGCTGGCGCGCCTGCTCACCGACCCGGAAGGCATGGTCAGCATCGTCCTTGGCCAGCACCATATTCGCGCGACCACCGGTGAGTTCACCTTCACCTCCAAGCTGGTCGACGGCAAGTTCCCGGACTACGAGCGCGTGTTGCCGAAAGGCGGCGACAAGCTTGTGGTTGGCGATCGTCAGGCTCTGCGTGAGGCGTTCAGCCGTACCGCGATCCTGTCGAACGAAAAGTACCGTGGTATTCGCCTGCAACTCGCGGCTGGGCAGCTGAAGATCCAGGCCAACAACCCTGAGCAGGAAGAAGCGGAAGAAGAGATCAGCGTCGACTACAACGGCAGCTCGTTGGAGATCGGTTTCAACGTCAGCTACCTGCTGGACGTGCTGGGTGTCATGACCACTGAACAGGTGCGCCTGATTTTGTCGGACTCCAACAGCAGCGCCCTGGTACAGGAAGCCGGCAATGATGACTCGTCCTACGTTGTCATGCCGATGCGTCTGTAACTCGTAGCAGGCGAAATGTCCCTTCTACGCCTTTCGGTCACCGCGGTGCGCAACCTGCACCCGGTGACCCTCTCACCCTCCCCCCGCATCAACATCCTGTACGGCGACAATGGCAGCGGCAAAACCAGCGTGCTCGAAGCCGTGCATTTGCTTGGGCTGGCGCGCTCGTTCCGTAGCACGCGGCTGAACCCGGTCATTCAATACGAACAGCCCACCTGTACGGTCTTTGGCCAGGTAGAACTGGCTGAAGGTGGCACAAGTAACCTGGGTGTTTCTCGCGAACGCCAAGGTGATTTCACCATCCGTATTGACGGGCAGAACGCACGTAGTGCTGCGCAGCTCGCCGAAATGCTGCCCTTGCAATTGATCAACCCTGACAGTTTCAGGTTGCTCGAAGGTGCTCCCAAGGTACGCCGGCAGTTCCTCGACTGGGGCGTGTTCCACGTGGAACCACGCTTCATGGCCACCTGGCAACGTCTTCAGAAGGCCCTGCGGCAGCGGAACTCATGGCTGCGGCATGGTACACTTGACGCCGTTTCGCAAGCCGCCTGGGATCGGGAGTTGTGTCTCGCCAGTGCGGAGATAGATGAATACCGTCGCAACTATATCAAGGCCTTGAAGCCCGTCTTCGAGCGAACCCTGAGCGAACTGGTCGAGCTGGAAGGGTTGACCCTGAGCTACTACCGAGGCTGGGACAAGGACCGGGAACTCAACGAAGTCCTCGCTACCTCTCTCCTTCGTGATCAGCAGATGGGCCATACCCAGGCTGGGCCACAGCGTGCTGATCTGCGCCTTCGATTGGGGGCAAACAACGCTGCCGACATCCTTTCGCGCGGGCAGCAGAAGCTGGTTGTCTGCGCCCTGCGAATTGCTCAGGGCCATCTGGTTAGCCAGGTTCGTCGCGGTCAGTGTATTTATCTGGTGGATGACTTGCCGTCCGAACTGGACGAGCAGCACCGCCGCGCCCTGTGCCGCTTGCTTGAAGAATTGAACTGCCAGGTGTTCATCACCTGTGTAGACCACGAATTTCTGAGGGAAGGCTGGCAAACGGAAACGCCAGTCGCTTTGTTCCACGTGGAACAGGGCCGTATCACCCAGACCCACGACCATCGGGAGTGAAGGCATGAGCGAAAATCAAACGTACGACTCCTCCAGCATTAAAGTGCTGAAAGGGCTGGATGCCGTACGCAAGCGTCCCGGCATGTACATTGGCGACACCGATGACGGCAGCGGCCTGCACCACATGGTATTCGAGGTGGTCGACAACTCCATCGACGAGGCCCTGGCCGGGCACTGCGATGACATCACCGTCATCATTCACACCGACGAATCCATCAGTGTCCGCGACAACGGCCGCGGTATCCCGGTCGATGTGCACAAAGAAGAAGGCGTGTCGGCAGCCGAAGTCATCATGACTGTGCTGCACGCCGGCGGTAAGTTCGATGACAACTCCTACAAGGTTTCCGGCGGTCTGCACGGTGTAGGTGTTTCCGTGGTGAACGCGCTGTCCGAGAAGCTGGTGCTCACCGTTCGCCGCAGCGGCAAGATCTGGGAGCAGACTTACGTTCATGGTGTGCCACAGGCACCGATGGCCGTGGTTGGTGAAAGCGAAACCACCGGTACCCACATCCACTTCAAGCCTTCGGCTGAAACCTTCAAGAACATCCACTTCAGCTGGGACATCCTCGCCAAGCGTATCCGCGAACTGTCCTTCCTGAACTCCGGCGTTGGCATCCTGCTCAAGGATGAACGCAGCGGCAAGGAAGAGTTCTTCAAATACGAAGGCGGCCTGCGCGCATTCGTCGAGTACCTGAACACCAACAAGACCCCGGTCAACTCCCAGGTCTTCCACTTCAACGTCCAGCGTGACGATGGTGTCGGTGTCGAAGTCGCCCTGCAGTGGAACGACAGCTTCAACGAAAACCTGCTGTGCTTCACCAACAACATCCCGCAGCGCGATGGTGGTACCCACCTGGTCGGCTTCCGTTCCTCGCTCACCCGTAGCCTCAACAGCTACATCGAGCAGGAAGGCCTGGCCAAGAAGAACAAGGTCGCCACCACCGGTGACGACGCCCGCGAAGGCCTGACCGCGATCATTTCGGTCAAGGTGCCGGACCCCAAGTTCAGCTCTCAGACCAAGGACAAGCTGGTTTCCTCGGAGGTGAAAACCGCCGTGGAACAGGAGATGAACAAGTACTTCGCTGACTTCCTGTTGGAAAACCCCAACGAAGCCAAGGCCGTTGTCGGCAAGATGATCGACGCTGCCCGTGCCCGTGAAGCCGCGCGCAAGGCCCGTGAGATGACCCGCCGCAAAGGCGCGCTGGACATCGCCGGCCTGCCGGGCAAACTGGCCGACTGCCAGGAGAAGGACCCTGCCCTCTCCGAACTGTACCTGGTGGAGGGTGACTCCGCAGGTGGTTCGGCCAAGCAAGGCCGCAACCGTCGCACCCAGGCGATCCTGCCGCTCAAGGGCAAGATCCTCAACGTCGAAAAAGCTCGCTTCGACAAGATGATCTCGTCGCAAGAGGTCGGTACCTTGATCACCGCCCTGGGTTGTGGCATCGGCCGCGAAGAGTACAACATCGACAAGTTGCGCTATCACAACATCATCATCATGACCGATGCTGACGTCGACGGTTCGCACATCCGTACCCTGCTGCTGACCTTCTTCTTCCGTCAGCTGCCAGAGCTGGTGGAGCGTGGCTACATCTATATCGCCCAGCCGCCGCTGTACAAGGTGAAGAAAGGTAAGCAGGAGCAGTACATCAAGGACGACGAGGCCATGGAAGAGTACATGACCCAGTCGGCCCTGGAAGATGCCAGCCTGCATCTGGACGAGTCGGCACCTGCCGTTTCGGGCGTACAGCTCGAATCGCTGGTGAACGATTTCCGCGCCGTGATGAAGACACTCAAGCGCCTGTCGCGCCTGTACCCGGAAGAGCTGACCGAGCACTTCATCTACCTGCCAAAAGTCACCCTCGAGCAACTGGCTGACAAGGCACAGATGGACGAGTGGCTGAAAGCTTTCCAGCTGCGCCTGGATAACAGCCAGCGCTCCGGCTTGGCGTACAAGGCTGCCTTGCACGAAGACAAGGAACGCAATATCTGGCTGCCCGTGGTGGAAACCACCTCTCACGGCCTAGCCAGCTACGTGACCTTCAACCGTGATTTCTTCGGCAGCAATGACTACCGCAGCGTCGTCACCCTCGGTGAAAACCTCAGCACCCTGTTGGGTGAGGGTGCCTACGTCAAGCGTGGCGAGCGTCGCAAGTCGGTCACCGAGTTCAAGGAAGCGCTCGACTGGCTGATGAACGAAAGCACCAAGCGCCACACTATCCAGCGTTACAAAGGGCTGGGTGAGATGAACCCTGACCAGCTGTGGGAAACCACCATGGACCCAACCGTGCGCCGCATGCTCAAGGTGACCATTGAAGATGCGATCGCCGCTGACCAGCTGTTCAACACCTTGATGGGTGATGCGGTCGAACCGCGTCGTGAGTTCATTGAGAATAACGCGCTGTCGGTGTCCAACCTGGACTTCTGATCCAGCTGACTGCGCGATATCTGCAAAGGCCAACCCATATTGGGTTGGCCTTTTTCGTTCCATGTGGAACAAGATCCTACGGCCCTGATCCCTCTCAGCTTCCTTGCTGAGTGCTTCTGCCTACAGCTTGCTCTCGCAACTTCATACATTCTGCACAAGAGTCAGGGCGTTAGCCCGGACGCAGATTTTAGTGAAAGAGAGCTAAGCAAAAAATGGATAGCACCTGTATATACCCACTGACCGACAGTGAACGCAATCAACTGGCCACCGGTCTGGGCAAGGTCAATTATGATCCCCAAGGCGGGCAGAGCTACATCACCGATCTGCGCATCATGGCTGCTTCAAACCTGCCACGCAGGGTGATTGATGTGCTGGCCAACCAACGGGCTTCGCTGCGTCCGAAACCCTATCTGATATTCGAAAACCTGCCGACCGACGAGGCGGTTTTCACTACCCCAGATCCCGGAGTATTCACTCCCGCGGCCAAGAGCGGCACGCTGAGTGAAAATCTGATCATGGCCTTTGCTTCTCTGATTGGTGAGCCCTATTCGATTCAGTTTGAAGGGGCTGATATCGTCAATAATCTTATCCCCAGCCCTTCGGCCAAGCGCGAGTACACAGGCTTGGGCTCCGAGGTCGAGCTCAGTTTTCATATCGAGAACGCAGCGCTTAAGTACATGGACAACGCCAGTTTTTCTCCGCTTGGGTTGCTGTTGACCGGTGTTCGCCACGACCCGGCTGGGCCGCTGACTCGTCTTGCCGATGCACGTGATGCGCTCGGCATGCTCGAAGAGTCCGAGGTGGAGTGTTTGCGACAGCCCTTGTATCGAATCAAGGTACCCCATCGTTGGCGAAGCCAGGGCGCGTTCGCTACCGAGCCAGTTGCGATGCTAAGCGGCGAGCTGGACTTCCCCGAGATCAGCGCGGTGTTTTACCCGGACATGGTCGAGGCTTTAAGCAAACCGGCAGCGGATGCGATGGCGCGTTTCTGTGATGCGATCAGGCAGGTATCGGTGGGGCTGGACATCAAGCCAGGTCGGCTACTGTACATCGACAATCGTTTCACGCTGCACGCGCGCGATAGTTTCGAACCCTCCTTGGATGCGTTTTCCAACCCGTTGCGTTGGGTACAGCGGGTCTTCGTCAGCAAAAGTCTCTGGAGTCACCGCCGGCTGGAAATGGTCAAGTCTCGAGTATTCATGCCACGAGCCCAAGCACTATGATCAACAGCCTCTTCGCGATATTGCCAATCTTCCTGCTCATCGTGGTCGGCTATGCCAGCAAACGCTGGGTCCTGAATGACGATGGCTGGTGGAAGTATGTGGACAAGTTGGTCTACTACCTGTTCTTCCCTGCCTTATTGATACTGGATGTCAGCAGGGCAGATTTTTCCGGTGGTGAAACCTCAGCGGCCATTGCCGCCACTATGATGGCGACGCTGGCTGTTGGCGCGCTGATCTTCATCGGGCGGGTTTTCGTCAAAACCAGGAATGATCTGTTCACCTCGATCTTCCAAGGAGGGGTTCGCTACAACTCATACGTGTTCATCGCCCTGGCTCATTCCCTTTATGGGGTGGAAGGCGTTGCACTCTCAGGCGTGTTTGTCGCTTACCTGATTGTGTTGACCAATGTCATGAGTGTGCTGGTAATGAATCACTTCGGTGATACCGGCAGGAAATCACTGGCCGGCATGTTTGGCGCTTTGGTGAAGAATCCGCTGATCATTGCAGCAATACTCGGATTGGTAATGAACAACCTGGGTGTAGGTTTCGGCGGCGCTATCGAGCAGTTCATGACCTACCTCGCCGGTGCCGCGACGCCGTTGAGCCTCATGTCGGTGGGCGCGGGGTTGATGTTTAACCTGCAGGCTAATCGTGTGCTAGCCACTCTTTACGTGGTTGGCCTCAAGTTGATGCTGATGCCAATGATCACCTTCGGGTTATTGCTGGCGCTGGGCGCTTCGGGTGTGGCTGCCAATGTGGCACTGCTCTATGCCTGTGTTCCCTGTGCCGGGAACGCTTACATCTTGGCCAGGCAGATGGGCGGAGACGCACCGGCAATGGCATCCATGATCACCTGGACCACGCTGGTTTCCACACTGAGCATCACTCTGATCGTAAGCACGCTGACGCTTTAGTTCGGCTTCACCGGCCAAGCGTCTTTACCTTATATAGGGGCTGCACTCGCTCGGGCCAAACTGCCGAGCGAGTTTGCCAAGGCGGTCCAACGGATACGGTATCTGCGCAGGCGCAGCCTGATGAGTGTTCCACGTGGAACGCTTCAAAGTCCCAAGGCTTTGAGACGCCGATAAAGCGTACGTTCGCTCATGCCCAGATGCGCTGCGAGTTCGCTTCTAGACCCCCTGAAAGTTTCCAGCGCATGGGCCAACTGCGGCATTTCATGTTTCCCGCGACCACGCAAAGCCTTGTGATCAACCACCGGATGGAGGCCCTCGGGAAGATGCTCGGGGCGTATCAGACCGTCATCGGCGAACAGGCGAGCCCGCTCCAGAATATTTCGCAGCTCGCGAATATTGCCGGGGAAGCTATGCAGGCTGAGTCGTTCAAGCGCCTGAGCAGTGACCTTCGGGGACTGCTTGCCCGCCATCCTTTGCAACAGGCTTTCACAGAGCAAAGGCAAATCTTCAGCCCGCTCGCGCAAGGCCGGTAACCGTATCGGGAAACCGCTGATGCGGTAATACAGGTCTTCCCGGAACGTGCCATTAGCAGCCATGTCCTTGAGTGGCTTGTGGGTTGCTGAGACCAAACGAAAATCCGAATGCACCGTGCGCGTGCTGCCGACCGGGCGGAAACTGCCGGACTCGATCAAGCGCAGCAGTTTCACCTGCATGGCCAGCGGCACTTCGCCGATTTCGTCAAGGAACAGGGTGCCGCCATGGGCCGCTTCAGCCAGGCCGATCTTGCGTTGAGTAGCGCCTGTGAAGGCGCCCTTCTCATAGCCGAACAATTCGCTCTCGAACAAAGACTCGGTCAAACCCGTACAGTCCACCACTACCAACGGCCCGTTGGCTCGGGGGCTTCCCAGGTGCAACGCGCGGGCGAACAGCTCCTTGCCCGTACCAGACTCACCTTGCAGCAATACCGGGATTTGCGCCGGCGCCGCCCGTTGCAAGCTGGCGACCGCCGCCTTGAAGGCCGTTGCGCGACCCACCAGGCCCTGCTCCTGCGGTTGTGCCGACGCCAGGGTGACGCTGGTGAGGCGCTCGACGAAGGCCACCACCCTGCCCTGATCGTCGAGGATCGGCCTCAGCTCCACATCCACATGTTCCGGTCCGCGAGGCGTGTGGTGGATGTGCAGCACGCGCTCGGGGACTTTGCTGTCCAGCGATTTGCGCAGCGGGCAGTGCTCACCGGCCTGGTCGCAGGGCACTGCGTAGTGGTGCGAGACCCGGTGGCATTTCTCGCCCACAGGCGCATGATCGTTGCTGCCGAACTGACGTCGGTAAGCAGCATTGGCGGCAAGGATGTTGTAGTCGGTGTCCAGGATGATGCTTGGCAGCACATCGTGTTCGAGGTAGGACACCAGCGCGAGAATCGCGGGATGGGAAGCGGCAAGCATGACAGCACCAGATAAAAGACCCGCCGAGCGTAGCAAGGACTGCCAATCACTGCCATCGGCTGACAGTCGACTGCCAGCAACTGTCACCTTTGGCGGTTGGGTACGGCGCTGTCGCGCAGCCTGTGCCGGCGCAAGGCCGCAGTTACGGGGCAGCGCGCCCATCAGAAAGGCATGGCATGCATCTTGATAAAGCACCGTTCACTGCCTAAGCCTTCAAGGAGGCACGGTGGATAACTGGAGAGCGCAATGATCATCGGCAACAACCTTCATGTTGAAGCATTCTTCGACAAGACCACCTCGACCATCAGTTACCTGGTGATGGACGGCGAGACTCGCCAATGTGCGTTGATCGACAGCGTGCTCGACTACGACCCCAAGTCCGGACGTACCTGCACGGCTTCTGCGGACCAGCTGATTGCCCGGGTGAATGAGTTGGGCGCCAAGGTTCAGTGGATCCTGGAAACCCACGTGCATGCCGACCACTTGTCTGCGGCGGCCTACCTCAAGGAGAAACTTGGCGGCCACACCGGCATCGGTGCGCAGATCACCCAGGTGCAGAAAGTGTTCGGCACCCTGTTCAACGCCGAGCCCGGGTTCGCTCGCGACGGCAGCCAGTTCGATGTGCTGTTCGTCGATGAGGAAGGTTTTCGCATCGGCAACCTGCATGCCCGCGCCCTGCACACCCCCGGGCATACGCCGGCCTGCATGAGCTACATGGTGCAGGACGCCGGCGAGACCGCCGTGTTTGTTGGCGACACCCTGTTCACGCCCGACTACGGCACTGCCCGTTGCGACTTCCCCGGCGCCAGCGCGACAACCTTGTACCAGTCGATCCGTCGGCTGCTGGCCTTCCCTGACCAGACGCAGTTGTTCATGTGCCACGACTACCTGCCGGGCGGCCGTGAGCTGCGCTACGTCACCACGGTGGCCGAGCAACGCGCCGACAACATTCATATTCATGAAGGCGTCAGCCAGGACAGCTTCGTGGCGATGCGCGAAGCCCGTGACAAGACCCTCGACATGCCCGTGCTGATCCTGCCTTCGGTACAGATCAACATGCGCAGCGGCCAGTATCCCGAGCCCGAGGAAAACGGCGTGAGCTACCTGAAGATCCCGCTGAACAAACTGTAAAGCGCATCACCTACATAACGAGATTCCAAGGAACACCGCCATGCCTGCCTTGCTGTCCCCTGCCGATTCATCCCCTGCCGACCACCACAAAGTGGTGATAGTCGGTGCCGGTGCCGCCGGTATCGCCACCGCCTCGAGCTTGATCGCCCGCGACCCGTCACTGGATATCGCCTTGATCGACCCCGCCGATGTGCACTACTACCAGCCTGGCTGGACCATGGTCGGCGCCGGTGTGTTCAAGGCACCGAGCACCGCCCACACCATGGCCGCCACCCTGCCCCGTGGCGTGCGCTGGATCAAGGCGCGGGTCGAAGGTTTCGACCCGCATGGGCAACTGGTCATGCTCGAAGGTGGTCGAGCCGTAAGTTACGAACAGCTGGTGGTGTGCCCGGGCCTCAAGCTCGACTGGAGCGCCATCGAAGGCTTGAGCGAGACACTCGGGCGCAACGGTGTCACGTCCAACTACCGCTACGACCTGGCGCCCTACACCTGGGAGCTGGTGCAGACGCTCAAGCAAGGCCGTGCCCTGTTCACCCAGCCGCCGATGCCGATCAAATGCGCGGGGGCGCCGCAGAAGGCCCTGTACCTGTCGTGCGATCACTGGTTGCGCAATGGCCGGCTCGGCAATGTCAGGGCCAGCTTCTTCAACGCGGGCGCCGTGCTGTTCGGTGTGCCGGACTACGTGCCGGCCTTGATGAGCTACATCGACAAGTACGGCGTCGACCTCAACTATCAGCATCGCCTGACGGCGGTAGATGGCCCGAACAAGCGCGCCACGTTCGTGCGCACACTGCCGGATGGCAGCAGCGAAACCCGCGTCGAGGCCTTCGACATGCTGCACGTGGTGCCGCCGCAAGTGGCACCGGACTTCATCCGCCAGAGCCCGCTGGCCGATGCCGCTGGCTGGGTGGATGTCGACCCGCACACCCTGCGCCACCGCCAGTTCGGCAATATCCACGCCTTGGGCGACGTGGCCAACACCAGCAACGCCAAGACCGCCGCCGCTGCCCGCAAGCAGGCACCGGTGGTGGCCAACAACGTACTGGTGGCCCTTGGGCGCCTGCCGACCTTGGCGCAATACGACGGCTATGGTTCCTGCCCGCTGACAGTGGAGCGCGGCAAGATCGTCCTTGCCGAGTTCACCTATGGCGGCAAGGTGGCACCGAGCTTCCCGCGCTGGTTGCTCGACGGGCGCAAGCCGACCCGCCTGGCCTGGCTGTTGAAAGCGCAGATCCTGCCGCCGCTGTACTGGAAGGCCATGCTCAAGGGCCGTGAATGGATGGCGCGGCCACAGCCGCTGGTGATCGAGGCGCAGCAGTGATCGAACAGCAGCTGCTGGGCGCCGGGCTCGGCGCAATCATTGGCGCGGTGCTGGCGCTGACCGGCGCCGGTGGCGGCATCCTCGCGGTGCCGCTGCTGGTGTTCGGCTTGGGCCTGAGCATGGTCGAGGCGGCGCCGATCGGCCTGCTCGCCGTTGGCCTGGCGGCGGCGGTGGGCGCCCTGCTCGGCTTGCGCGAAGGGCTTGTACGTTATCGCGCCGCACTGTTCATCGCCCTGATCGGCATCGTCGCCTCGCCCTTTGGCCTGATGCTCGCGCATCAATTGCCCAATACACCCTTGGCCCTGGTGTTCGCCGGGGTACTGGTTTACGCCTGCCTGCGCATCTGGCGCAAGGCGGCCAGGCAACTGCGCGGCGAAGCCAATGACGCCCATCGTTTCATCGAGCCCTGCGTGCTCAACCCCTTGCAAGGCCGCTTGCGCTGGACCCTGCCCTGCGCCAGGGCCCTGGCCTTTACTGGGCTGATGTCGGGGTTGCTGTCCGGCCTGCTGGGCGTGGGCGGTGGTTTCGTGATCATCCCGGCATTGAACCGCTACACCAACCTGCGCATGACCAGCATCGTCGCCACCTCGTTGGCCGTGATCGCCCTGGTGTCCACCGGTAGCGTGGTGAGCGCCAGCGTGGCCGGTGTGATGCACTGGCAGGTGGGGGTGCCCTTCGCCATCGGTGCGGTCATCGGCCTGCTGCTGGCGCGGCCGCTCGCCGCCCGCATCGCCGGCCCACGCCTGCAGCAGCTTTTCGCCGTGGCGGGCTGGGCGGCTGCGCTGCTGCTGGCCGGCAAGGCGCTACTCGGCTAGCAGCTCATCCTGCTCGGCGGCGCACAGCGCCAGCAGGTAATCCCACACCACCCGCAGGCGCACCGACTTGTGCAGTTCGCGGCGGGTGCAGATCCAGTAGCTGCGCTGGATGGTTTCGCTGGGCAGCACCCGCACCAGCTTCGGGTCGTGGCGGGCCATGTAGTTGGGCAGCACGGCAATGCCCAGCCCGGCTTGGGCGGCGTGCTGCTGGGCGATCACGCTGGTGCTGCGAAACGCCACGCTGGGTGAGCGGCAGAAGCTGTTGAGGAACAGCAGTTCCTGGCTGAACAACAAGTCGTCGACGTAACCGATCCAGCTGTGCCGGGCCAGGTCTTCGCGGTTGCGCAAGGGCGGTGCGCGGTCCAGGTAGGCTTGGCTGGCGTACAGCGCCAGGCGGTAGTCGGTGAGCTTGCGGGTGATCAGCAGGTCGGCGTTGGGGCGCTCCAGGTGGATGCTGATTTCGGCCTCGCGGTTGAGGATGCTGACGAAACGCGGCACCGCCACCAGCTCCACTTCCAGCCCCGGGTAGCGCTCGAACAACGCGTTCATGCGCGGGGTGAAGAACATGATGCCGATGCCTTCGGTGACCCCCAGGCGAATCTTGCCCAGGGGGGTGATGGCCTGGGTGATTTCCTCCTGCGCCAGCAGGGCGACGTTCTCCATGGCCTCGGCGTGCTTGAGCAGTGCCTGGCCGGAGGGGGTGAGGTCGTAGCCTTGGGCGTGCTGGACGAACAGCGCCGTGCCCAGGCTTTTCTCGATGCTCTCGATATGCCGGGCCACGGTGCTGTGGGTGGTGTTGAGGCGCTTGGCGGCGGTCAGCAGCCGGCCGCTGCGCTGCAACTCGAGGAAAAACCGCAGATCGTTCCAGTCGAACATGCTGATCCCTTTGGCTGTTCGTACTGGCCCTATCGCCGGCAAGCCGGCTCCCACAAGGGTCAGAAGGCTTGTATACCTGTGGGAGCCGGCTTGCCGGCGCTAGGGCCAGAGCAGACATGCCGCTGTGCTAAAACGCACAACGGCTGCGCAAAATCTCGTGTTTCCTCGGCGAAATTAATCAATAAGATGGACCGGGACAAGAATAATAATCAGGCGCGAGGTTGCACATGCCATCAGCCGATTCTGTCTACGACTACGTGGTCGTGGGTGCCGGGCCCGCCGGTTGCCTGCTGGCCAACCGTCTGTCCGCCGACCCTGCCTGCCGTGTCCTGCTGCTGGAAGCCGGTGGTCGCGACAACTATCCCTGGATTCACATCCCCGTCGGTTACCTCTACTGCATCGGCAACCCCCGCACAGACTGGTGCTTCAAGACCGAGGCGCAACCCGGCCTGAACGGCCGCGCCCTGGGTTATCCACGGGGCAAGGTGCTCGGCGGCTGTTCCTCGATCAATGGCATGATTTACATGCGCGGCCAGGCTGCCGACTACGACCGTTGGGCCGAGCAAGGCAACGACGGCTGGGCATGGAAGGACGTGCTGCCGTTGTTCAAGCAAAGCGAAAACCACTTCGCCGGCGCCAGCGACAGCCATGGCGGTGACGGCGAATGGCGGGTTGAACAGCAGCGCTACAGCTGGCCGATCCTCGATGCCTTCCGCGATGCCGCCGAGCAGAGTGGCATCGCCAAGGTCGACGACTTCAACACCGGCGACAACGCCGGCTGTGGATACTTTCAGGTCAATCAGCGCCGCGGTGTGCGTTGGAACTCGGCCAAGGCTTTCCTCAAACCCATCCTCAAACGGCCCAATCTGACCGTATTGACCGGCGTCGAGGTCGATCAGGTGCTGCTCAACAACACCCGGGCCCGGGCGGTGAAAGCGCGTTGGCAAGGCGCGTGGCATGAGTTCGGCGCACGCCGGGAAATCATTCTTTGCGCAGGCTCCGTGGGTTCACCCGGCATCCTGCAGCGCTCAGGCATCGGCCCGCGCAAGCTGCTCGAAGGGCTGGGCATCGGCGTGCGGCACGACATGCCCGGCGTCGGCGGCAACCTGCAGGACCACCTGCAACTGCGGCTGATCTACCAGATCGACAACACCCGTACCCTCAACCAGATGGCCAACAGCCTGTGGGGCAAGCTGGGCATGGGTCTGCGTTACGCCTACGACCGCAGCGGCCCGTTGGCCATGGCGCCGAGCCAGCTGGGGGCATTCGTGCGTTCTGGCCCGGAGCAGGCCACCGCCAACCTGCAGTATCACGTGCAGCCACTATCACTGGAGCGCTTCGGTGAGCCGCTGCATCGCTTCCCGGCCTTCACCGCCTCGGTGTGCAACCTGCGCCCGGTCAGCCGTGGGCGTATCGATATCCGCTCGGCGGACATGCACGCCGCACCCGTGATCGACCCCAACTACCTCAGTGCGCCCGAAGACCGGCAGGTGGCGGCAGATGCCATCCGCATGACCCGGCGCATCGTCCAGGCCCCTGCCCTGGCCGCTTTCGCCCCCCGCGAATACCTGCCCGGCCCTGCCCTGCAGAGTGAAGAAGACCTGCACCAGGCCGCCGGCCAGATCGGCACCACCATCTTCCACCCGGTGGGCACCTGCCGCATGGGCAATGGCGCGCTGGACGTTGTGGATAACCAGCTGCGCGTGCACGGCATTCCCGGCCTGCGCGTGGCCGACGCTTCGATCATGCCGCAGATCGTCTCCGGCAATACCTGTTCACCTACGTTGATGATCGCCGAGAAGGCGGCGCAACTGATCCTCAAGGGGGCCCGTACCCAGACCAACCTCAGCGACTCCAGCGCGATACCGACGCCCTGACCCGGGTGTTTGCAACAGCGACGGCGCGTGGTCGGAGGCCGTCGGCAGTGGAACAACAAGAATAATCACTGTGGCCCTCGGGCCGAGGACAGCAACGATGTCGGACTACATCCAGGAACAGGGGGCGGCGGCGAGCAGCTCCAGCGGTCGTGAAGAACGCAAGATCATTTTCGCGTCATCCCTCGGGACGGTGTTCGAGTGGTATGACTTTTTTCTCTATGGCGCGCTGGCCGCGGTCATCAGCAAGCAGTTCTTTGCTGGGGTCAACGACACCACCGCCTTCATCTTCGCCCTGATGGCCTTCGCCGCCGGCTTCCTGGTGCGCCCGTTCGGCGCCCTGGTGTTTGGTCGGCTGGGTGACATGATCGGGCGCAAGTACACCTTCCTGGTGACCATCGTGCTGATGGGCCTGTCGACCTTCGCGGTCGGCCTGCTGCCCACCTACGCCAGTATCGGCATTGCCGCGCCGATCATCCTGGTGATACTGCGCATGCTCCAGGGCCTGGCCCTGGGCGGGGAATACGGCGGCGCCGCCACCTATGTGGCCGAGCACGCCCCGCACGGCAAGCGTGGTTTCCACACCGGCTTCATCCAGTCCACCGCCACCCTCGGCCTGCTGCTGTCGCTGACCGTGGTGCTGGCCAGCCGCTACATCAGCGGCGACCAGTTCGAGACCTGGGGCTGGCGCCTGCCGTTCCTGCTGTCGATCTTCCTGCTGGCGATCTCCACCTGGATCCGCATGAGCATGCATGAATCGCCAGCCTTCGTGAAAATGAAGGCCCAGGGCAAGGTGAGCAAGTCGCCGATTCGTGAGTCGTTCAGCTCGTGGCCCAACCTCAAGGTGGTGCTGACCGCGCTGTTCAGCATCAACGCCGGGCAAGCGGTGACCTTCTATACCGCACAGTTCTACGTGCTGTTCTTCATGACCCAGATGCTCAAGATGGACCCGGCACAAGCCAACACCCTGTTGATCATCAGCGTGATCATTGGCGCGCCGTTCTTCGTGTTCTTCGGTTGGCTGTCGGACCGCGTCGGGCGCAAGCCGATCCTGATGCTCGGGCTGCTGCTGGCCACCGTCTGCTACTTCCCGATGTTCAAGGCCCTGAGCCATTACGCCAACCCGCAGATCGACGCCGCCAGCCGCCAGGCACCAATCGTGGTGAATGCCAACCCGCAGGGCTGCACCTTCCAGTTCGACCCGGTGGGCAAGGCGCGCTTCGATAGCCCGTGCGACAAGGTCAAGACCTTCCTGGTCAAGCAGGGCCTGCCCTACAGCTCGGTTGACGCCGCGGGCAGCGACGTTTCGGTGAGCATCGGCGACAAGACCATCAACGGCTTCGACGAAGCAGCCATGCGCAGCGCCATCGAGGCGGCCGGCTACCCGGCCAAGGCCGATCCGGCCCAGGTGAACCAGGTGATGGTGGTGGTGCTGATTGTCGCCATGATCCTGATTGCCACCATGACCTACGGGCCACTGGCGGCGGTGATGGTCGAGCTGTTCCCTACCCGCATCCGCTACACCTCGATGTCCCTGCCTTATCACATCGGCAATGGCTGGTTCGGTGGCTTCCTGCCGACGGTATCGTTCGCGCTGGTGGTGTACACCGGGGATATCTTCTACGGGCTGTGGTACCCAGTATTGATCACCGGGGTGAGCCTGGTGGTGGGGATTTTCTGCCTGAAAGAAACCAAGGATGTGGATATCGACAAGGTCTGAGTTTTTCACTGGGGCCTTCGCGGGTAAACCCGCTCCCACAGGTTGTGGGAGCGGGTTTACCCGCGAAGAAGCCAGCAGCGATTTCAACCCATAAAAAAACCGGCGTAAAAGCCGGTTTTTTTATAGCGCGAAAAAACTTATGCACGATTTTCGCAAAAACGTCATACAGAGAAATAAATAGCTAATTCAATCACTTAGCATCTATTTCAGACGACTAATGCAAAACTTGCTAACAAGTTATCCACAGATCGTCAGGCCGGCTGCTGCTCAGGATTTTCAGCCACTGGCGGCAGCGAACCCATGGCCCGCTGGGCTGCTTCGTTCCAGGCTTGGGCACGGTCGTTGAGCTCGGCAATGGCGCGTGGCCCGGTGCCGACTGCATACATCGGTTCGCCGATCACCACCTCGATGGTGCCCGAGCGCTTGCCCCAGCCTTCACGGGGCCAGAACTTGCCGGCGTTGTGGGCAACCGGCAGCACCGGCAGGCCGGCGTTCACCGCCAGGGCGGTACCGCCGCGGGAGAACTTGCCGATCTGGCCGTGAGGCACGCGGGTACCTTCTGGGAAGATCAGCACCCAGGTGCCCTGCTTGAGCAGCTCGTCGCCTTGGCTGGCGACCTGGCGCAGGGCCTCTTTCGGGTTTTTGCGGTCGATGGCGATCGGCCGCAGCATGGCCATGGCCCAGCCGAAGAACGGCACGTACAGCAACTCACGCTTGAGCACCTGGCTCAGCGGCGAGAAGTAGGCCGACAGGAAGAATGTCTCCCAGGTGCTCTGGTGGTTCGACAGGATTACGCAGGGCACCGTCGGCACGTTCTCGGCACCGGTGATCTTGTAATCGATGCCCAGGATCGTACGCACCAGGAACAGCGCGCAGCGGCACCAGTACACGTTGATGAACCGATAGCGCTTGGCGAACGGCAAGAACGGTGCAACGAAGAAGCTCAGCGAGCACCACAGCAGCGAACTGGTGCCCAACAGCAGGTAAAAAAGAAAGATTCTGATCGCCTGCAGGATCGACATAGTGGCATGTACCGTTGCGGGGCAGGCCCGCCTAAGGACAACGCGCCGCTGGGGCGCGCCGTTTAAATGAGTTGTCTGGCGATGGCGGCCAGATCGTCAAAAATCAGTGTGTTCTGCGGGATGCCTTTTTCAAGCGTCCGCTCACCCTTGCCGGTTTTCACCAGCACCGGTTGTGCATCGACGGCCAGCGCCGCCTCCAGGTCACCTTTGCTGTCACCGACGAACCAAACATCGGTCAGTGGCACCTGGTAGTGCTCGGCAATCGCCCGCAGCATGCCGGGCTTGGGCTTGCGGCATTCGCAGCCCTCGTCCGGCCCATGCGGGCAATGCACGATATAGCCCACCTCGCCGCCCTGCTCGGCCACCAGTGCGCGCAGGCGCGCATGCATGGCCTCGAGGGTTGCCAGCGAGTAATAGCCGCGGGCAATGCCGGACTGGTTGGTGGCCACGGCCACCGTCCAGCCGGCCTTGCTCAACTGCGCGATGGCCTCGATCGAGCCGGGAATGGGGATCCACTCGTCCAGCGACTTGATGTAGGCGTCGGAGTCGTGATTGATCACCCCGTCACGATCGAGAATCAGCAGTTTCAAGGCTTACCCCAGCAGCGAAATGTCGGCCACGCCCAGGAACAGGCCGCGCAGGCGGCTGAGCAGGGCATAACGGTTGGCACGTACCTTGGCATCTTCGGCGTTGACCAGCACCGCCTCGAAGAAGGCGTCGACCGGGTCGCGCAGGGCGGCCAGGCGGGCCAGCGCTTCGTTGTACTGACGCGCGGCCGCCATCGGTTGCACGGCCTGGTCGGCCTGCTGGATGGCCGAGTACAGCGAGAACTCGTTGGCGTTGTCGAAGTACTTCGGCTCGACCTGGTCGGCGATGGCGCCTTCGGCCTTGCTCAGCAGGTTCGACACGCGCTTGTTCGCCGCCGCCAGGGCACCGGCTTCCGGCAGCTTGCGGAACGCCTGCACGGCCTGCACGCGCTGGTCGAAGTCCAGGGCGGAGCCCGGCTTCAGGGCACGCACCGACAGGTAGGTGGCAACGTCGATGCCTTCGTCTTCATAGCGCGCACGCAGGCGGTCGAAGATGAACTCCAGCACCTGCTCGGACAGGCCGGCGGCCTTGACCTTGGCACCGAACTGCTTGACCGCGAACTCGACCGCGCTGGTCAGATCCAGGTCCAGTTGTTTCTCGATCAGGATGCGCAGCACGCCGAGGGCGGCACGGCGCAGGGCGTACGGGTCCTTGCTGCCGGTGGGCAGCATGCCGATGCCGAAAATGCCGACCAGGGTGTCGAGCTTGTCGGCGATGGCCACGGCAGCACCGGTGAGGGTCTGCGGCAGCTCGGCGCCAGCACCGCGCGGCATGTACTGCTCGTTCAGCGCCAGGGCGACGTCTTCTGGCTCGCCATCGTTGAGGGCGTAGTAGTAGCCGGCGATGCCCTGCATCTCAGGGAACTCGCCAACCATTTCCGAGGCCAGGTCGCATTTGGACAGCAGGCCGGCGCGGCCGGCGTTGGCGGCGCTGCCGCCGAGGTACGGGGCAATGAAAGCGGCCAGCTTGGAGACGCGCTCGGCTTTGTCGAACACGGTGCCCAGCTGAGCCTGGAACACCACGTTCTTCAGGCGTTCGTTGAAGCTTTCCAGAGGCTGCTTCTTGTCCTGCTTGAAGAAGAACTCGGCGTCGGTCAGGCGCGGGCGCACGACCTTTTCGTTACCTTGCACGATCTGCTTCGGATCGCGGCTCTCGACGTTGGCCACGGTGATGAAGCGCGGCAGCAGCTTGCCTTCGTTGTCCAGCAGGCAGAAGTACTTCTGGTTGTCCTGCATGGTGGTGATCAGGGCTTCCTGCGGCACCTCGAGGAAACGCTCCTCGAACGAGCACACCAGCGGCACCGGCCACTCGACCAGTGCGGTCACTTCGTCCAGCAGCGCTGGCGGCACGATCGCGGTGCCTTCCTGCTGCATGGCCAGTTCGGCGGTGCGCTTGCTGATCAGCTCGCGACGCTCGGCGAAGTCGGCCAGCACGTAGGCTTTGCGCAGGTCTTCGACGTAGTTGGCCGGGGTGGTGATGACCACGGTCTCCGGGTGGTGGAAGCGGTGGCCACGGGATTCACGGCCGGCTTTTTGCGCGAGGATGGTGCAGTCGACGACCTGATCGCCCAGCAGCATCACCAGCCACTGGGTCGGGCGCACGAATTCTTCACGGCTGGCGCCCCAGCGCATGCGCTTGGGAATCGGCAGGTCGTTGAGCGAGTCTTCGACGATGGTCGGCAGCAGGCTGGCGGTCGCCTTGCCCGGGATGTGCTGGGAGAAGCGCAGCTTCGCGCCGCTCTGGTCGATGTCCGACAGCTCCACACCGCACTTCTTGGCAAAGCCCAGGGCGGCCTGGGTCGGCTCGCCGTCCTTGAAAGCAGCCTGCATGGGTGGGCCATCGATGTTGATGCTGCGGTCCGGCTGCTGCACGTCGAGCTGGCGGATCAGCACGGCCAGGCGGCGCGGCGCGGCGTAGACCTGCTTGGCGGTGTAGTTCAGGCCGGCGGCCTGCAGGCCTTTCTCGATACCGGCGAGGAAGGCGTCGCCCAGCGACGACAGGGCCTTGGGTGGCAGCTCTTCGGTGCCCAGTTCAACCAGGAAATCTTGAGCACTCATTGTGCAGCCTCCAGCTTAGCCAACACTTCGTCACGCAGTTCAGGGGTGGCCATCGGGAAGCCCAGGCGTGCGCGGGCTTGCAGATAGCTTTGCGCCACGTCACGGGCGAGCGTGCGTACACGCAGGATGTAGCGCTGGCGCTCGGTTACCGAGATGGCGCGGCGGGCGTCCAGCAGGTTGAAGGTGTGCGAGGCCTTCAGGACCATTTCATAGGTCGGCAGCGGCAGCTCCAGCTTGATCAGGCGGTTCGCTTCGCTTTCATAGAAGTCGAACAGTTCGAACAGCTTCTCGACGTTGGCGTGCTCGAAGTTGTAGGTCGACTGCTCCACTTCGTTCTGGTGGAACACGTCGCCATAGGTGACCTTGCCGAACGGGCCGTCGGCCCACACCAGGTCGTAGACCGAGTCCACGCCCTGGATGTACATGGCCAGGCGCTCCAGGCCGTAGGTGATTTCACCGGTGACCGGGTAGCACTCGATGCCGCCGACCTGCTGGAAGTAGGTGAACTGGGTCACCTCCATGCCGTTCAGCCAGATTTCCCAGCCCAGGCCCCAGGCGCCGAGGGTTGGCGATTCCCAGTTGTCTTCGACGAAGCGAATGTCGTGAACCAGTGGGTCCAGGCCGATGGCTTTCAGCGAGCCCAGATACAGCTCCTGGAAGTTCGCCGGGTTTGGCTTGAGCACTACCTGGAACTGGTAGTAGTGCTGCAGGCGGTTGGGGTTTTCGCCATACCGCCCGTCGGCAGGGCGACGGCTAGGCTGCACATAGGCGGCGTTCCAGGTTTCCGGGCCGACGGCGCGCAGGAACGTGGCGGTATGGAAAGTGCCGGCGCCTACTTCCATATCGTAGGGCTGAAGCACCACACAACCTTGAGCTGCCCAGTAGTTCTGCAGGGCGAGGATCAGGTCTTGGAAGGTACGCACGGCTGGCGTAGGCTGGCTCACGAAATTCACCTGTATCTGGGGATGCGGATGTAAAGAGCGGGAGTATAACCCGTTTCGCCTCGCCCTCTACTCATTGGAGCCTTATGCCACGCTGCTTTTGGTGTTCCGACGACCCGTTGTACCAGGCCTACCACGATCAGGAGTGGGGAACGCCGCAACGTGACCCGGCGTTGCTGTTCGAGATGCTTTTGCTCGAAGGGTTCCAGGCGGGCTTGTCGTGGATCACGGTCTTGAAGAAGCGCGAGCGTTATCGCGAGGTGTTGCACGGCTTCGACCCGCTGAAACTCTCGCAGCTCAGCGACGAGCGCATCGAGGAACTGATGCTCGACCCCGGCATCATCCGCAACCGCCTCAAGCTCAAGGCCGTGCGGCGCAATGCGCTGGCCTGGCTGGCTGTGGATAACCCTGCCGAGTGGCTGTGGTCGTTCGTGGGCGGTGAGCCGAAGATCAACCATTTCACCGGCCGCAGCGACGTACCGGCGGTCACCGAGGAAGCCAAGGCCATGAGCAAAGCCTTGCAGAAAGCCGGCTTCACCTTTGTCGGCCCGACCATCTGCTACGCCTTCATGCAGGCTACCGGCATGGTCATGGACCACACCACCGACTGCGATCGCTACGCCGCGCTGGTGCGCTGACGGGGTACAATGCGCGCCTTGCTGAAATAAGGAATTCGCCTGTGGAAAAGTTCAAGGGCGCCCTGATGGTCGGGGTGCTGCGACTGTTCGCCAAGTTGCCCTGGGGCGCGGTGCAGCGCGTTGGCGCCGGCATCGGCTGGCTGATGTGGAAGATCCCCAACGGCTCGCGCAATGTGGTGCGCATCAACCTGGCCAAGTGCTTCCCCGAGATGAACCCGGCCGAGCGTGAGCAGCTGGTGGGCCGTGCGCTGAAAGACATCGGCAAGTCGTTTGTCGAAAGTGCCTGCGCCTGGATCTGGCCGCCGCAACGCTCGCTGGAGCTGGTCAAGGAAGTGCACGGCCTGGAAGTGCTGGAGCAGGCCCTGGCCTCGGGCAAGGGCGTGGTCGGCATCACCAGCCACCTGGGCAACTGGGAAGTGCTCAACCACTTCTATTGCAACCAGTGCAAACCGATCATCTTCTACCGCCCGCCGAAGTTGAAAGCCGTGGATGACCTGCTGCGTGAGCAGCGCGTGCAGATGGGCAACCGCGTGGCGCCTTCGACCAAGGAAGGGATTCTCAGCGTCATCAAGGAAGTGCGCCGTGGTGGCCAGGTGGGTATTCCGGCCGACCCGGAGCCGGCCGAGTCCGCCGGGGTGTTCGTGCCGTTCCTGGGGACCCAGGCGCTGACCAGCAAGTTCGTGCCGAACATGCTGGCCGGTGGCAAGGCGGTGGGGGTGTTCCTGCATGCCCTGCGGCTGCCGGACGGCTCGGGCTTCAAGGTGTTCCTGGAAGCGGCGCCGGAAGAGATGTACAGCACCGACGTCAACGTGTCGGCAGCGGCGATGAGCAAAGTGGTCGAGCGCTATGTGCGCGAGTACCCGAGCCAGTACATGTGGAGCATGAAGCGCTTCAAGAAGCGCCCGGCTGGCGAGGCGCGCTGGTATTGAGTTATCCACTGCCCCTGCTTTAGCAGGGGCTCTGTGGGAGCGGGTTTACCCGCGAAGCAGGCGCTGCGGTGCATGGCACCGGCTTCGCCGGTGTTCGCGGGTGAACCCGCTCCCACAGAGACTGCGTCAAGTCGATGTTTTGCTGAGCTTCTTGAGAAACACCGTCATCTCCTTCTCGGCCTGCTTGTCCCCATGGGCCTGCGCCGCCTCGATCCCCTCTTCCCAGGCCCTGCGCGCCCCAGCCAGGTCCCCCTGCAACTGATACGCCTTGCCCAGCAGCTTCCACGCCGCCGAATACTTCGGGTCCTGCTTCACGCAACTGGCCAGGTGCACCGCCGCCTCAGCGCCATTGCCTTCATCCAGCCAGGCCTTGCCCAGGCCGAAGCGCAGCAACGGGTTATCCACACCCTTGGCCAGCATCTTCTCCAGCGATTCGCGCATAGGTTTCTCTCCCGGATCCATGATGTTGCGGGTGCCTGTGGGAGCGGGTTCACCCGCGAATGCGTTGGTGAATCAATAATCGCATTCGCGGGTAAACCCGCTCCCACAGGGGGTCGGCTATCTCTTCTAACAGGGGCCGGCTTGTTCTTCTAGAAGAAGCTCAAGCCCACGTGGAACAGCTTCTCCACGTCCCGAATATGCTTTTTATCCACAACGAACAGGATCACATGGTCGCCCGACTCGATCACCGTGTCGTCATGGGCGATCAGCACTTCCTCATCGCGGATGATCGCGCCGATGGTGGTGCCCGGCGGCAGGGCGATGTCCTCGATGGCTTTGCCCACCACTTTGCTCGACTTCGCATCGCCATGGGCCACGGCCTCGATGGCCTCGGCCGCGCCACGGCGCAGTGAGTGCACGCTGACGATATCGCCGCGGCGCACATGGGCCAGCAGCGTGCCGATGGTGGCCAGCTGCGGGCTGATGGCGATGTCGATGTCGCCGCCCTGCACCAGGTCGACATAGGCCGGGTTGTTGATGATGGTCATCACCTTGCGCGCGCCCAGGCGCTTGGCCAGCAGCGACGCCATGATGTTGGCCTCGTCGTCGTTGGTCAGGGCCAGGAAGATGTCGGCGTCGGCGATGTTCTCTTCGAGCATCAGGTCCTTGTCCGAGGCGCTGCCCTGCAGCACCACGGTGCTTTCCAGGGTGTCGGAAAGGTGCCGGCAGCGCGCCGGGTTCATCTCGATGATCTTCACCTGGTAGCGGCTCTCGATGGCCTCGGCCAAGCGCTCGCCGATCTGCCCGCCACCGGCGATCACCACGCGCTTGTTGGTTTCGTCGATGCGCCGCAGTTCGCCCATCACCGCACGGATGTCCTTCTTCGCGGCAATGAAGAACACTTCGTCGTCGGCTTCGATCACCGTGTCGCCGCGGGGCGTGATCGGCCGGTCGCGGCGGAAGATTGCCGCCACGCGGGTGTCGACGTTGGGCATGTGGGCGCGGATCTGGCGCAGTTGCTGGCCCACCAACGGCCCGCCGTAATAGGCCCTGACCGCCACCAGCTGGGCCTTGCCCTCGGCGAAGTCGATCACCTGCAACGAACCTGGGTGTTCGATCAGGCGCTTGATGTAGTTGGTCACCACCTGCTCGGGGCTGATCAGCACGTCCACCGGGATGTGGTCGTTGTCGAACAGCTCTTCGCGGGTGAGGTAGGCCGATTCACGCACCCGGGCGATCTTGGTCGGGGTGTGGAACAGCGAGTAGGCCACCTGGCAGGCGACCATGTTGGTCTCGTCGCTGTTGGTCACCGCCACCAGCATGTCGGCGTCGTCGGCGCCGGCCTGGCGCAGCACCGTCGGCAGCGATGCGCGGCCCTGCACGGTGCGGATGTCCAGACGGTCGCCCAGGTCGCGCAGGCGCTCGCTGTCGGTGTCGACCACGGTGATGTCGTTGGCTTCGCTGGCCAGGTGTTCCGCCAGCGTACCGCCTACCTGCCCCGCGCCGAGGATGATGATCTTCATCCACTACTCCCTAGGTTCTTGTGCTTACCGCGAGGCGGCGATCTTGATCAGCTTGGCATAGTAGAAACCGTCGTGGCCGCCCTCCTGGGCCAGCAGCTGGCGCCCGTGGGGCTGACGCAGGCCGGCTTCGGTCGCCAGGTCCAGCTCGCGGGCACCGGGGGTGCGGGCCAGGAAGGCGTCGATCACTTCGGTGTTCTCGGTGGGCAGGCTGGAGCAGGTGGCGTACAGCAGCATGCCGCCCACTTCCAGGGTCGGCCACAGGGCATCGAGCAGCTCGCCTTGCAGCGCGGCCAGGGCCGGGATGTCGTCGGCCTGGCGGGTCAGCTTGATGTCCGGGTGGCGGCGGATCACGCCGGTGGCCGAGCAGGGGGCGTCGAGCAGGATGCGCTGGAACTGTTTGCCGTCCCACCAGCTGGTGGTGTCGCGGGCGTCGCAGGCGATCAGCTCGGCATCGAGCTTGAGGCGGTCGAGGTTCTCGCGCACGCGGGTCAGGCGCTTGGCCTCGAGGTCGATGGCGACCATGTGCGCAAGCTTCGGCTCGGCTTCGAGCAGGTGGCAGGTCTTGCCGCCCGGGGCGCAGCAGGCGTCGAGCACGCGTTGGCCGGGGGCCAGCTCCAGCAGGTCGGCGGACAGCTGCGCGGCTTCGTCCTGCACGCTGACCCAACCTTCGGCGAAGCCCGGCAGGCCGCGCACGTCGCAGGCTTCGGCCAACACGATGCCGTCACGGCTGTACTGGCAGGCGCTGGCCTGGATACCGGCCTCGGCCAGCAGGGCGAGATAGGCGTCGCGGCTGTGGTGGCGGCGGTTGATGCGCAGGATCATCGGCGGGTGGGCGTTGTTGGCGGCGCAGATGGCTTCCCATTGCTCCGGCCAGAAGGCCTTGAGCGACTTCTGCAGCCAGCGCGGGTGGGCTGTGCGCACCACCGGGTCGCGCTCCATGTCGGCGAGCAGTGCCTCGCCCTCGCGCTGGGCGCGACGCAGCACGGCATTGAGCAGGGCCTTGGCCCACGGTTTCTTCAGCTTGTCGGCGCAGCCTACGGTTTCGCCGATGGCGGCGTGGGCCGGGATGCGGGTGTAGAACAGCTGGTACAGGCCAACCAGCAGCAGCGCCTGCACATCGGCGTCGGCGGCTTTGAACGGCTTCTGCAACAGTTGTGCGGCCAGCAGGTCCAGGCGCGGCTGCCAGCGGGCGGTGCCGAAGGCCAGGTCCTGGGTGAGGCCACGGTCGCGATCATCGACCTTGTCCAGTTGCGCAGGTAGCGAGCTGTTCAGCGAAGCCTTGCCGCTGAGCACGGCGGTCAAGGCACGGGCGGCAGCCAGACGTGGATTCATTGGCCGAGCACCTTGCCACTGGCGAATTTCTCGCGGCGGCTGTTGAACAGGTCGGCGAAGTTGAGGGCCTTGCCCCCCGGCAGTTGCAGGCGGGTCAGGCTCAGGGCCTGCTCACCGCAGGCGACCACCAGGCCGTCCTTGCTGGCCGACAGGATTGCGCCTGGGGCGCCCTGGGCTGTGGACAAGTTGGCGGCCAGTACCTTCACGCTTTCGCCGTCCAGGGTGCTGTGGCACACCGGCCAGGGGTTGAAGGCGCGGATCAGACGCTCAAGCTCGACGGCCGGGCGGCTCCAGTCGATGCGCGCTTCGTCTTTGTTCAGCTTGTGTGCGTAGGTGGCCAGGGCATCGTCCTGCACTTCACCTTGCAGGCTGCCATCGGCCAGGCCGGCGATGGCCTGGATCACCGCAGGCGGGCCCATTTCGGCGAGGCGGTCGTGCAAGGTGCCGCCGGTGTCGTCGGCGCTGATCGGCGTGACCACCTTGAGCAGCATCGGGCCGGTATCCAGGCCAGCCTCCATGCGCATCACGGTCACGCCACTCTCGGCGTCACCCGCCTCCACGGCACGCTGGATCGGTGCCGCACCGCGCCAGCGCGGCAGCAGCGAGGCATGGCTGTTGATGCAACCCAGGCGCGGGATATCCAGTACCGCTTGCGGCAGGATCAGGCCGTAGGCGACCACCACCATCAGGTCCGGCTGCAGCGCGGCGAGCTCGGCCTGCGCATCGGCATTGCGCAGGGTCTGTGGCTGGTACACCGGGATGTCATGGGCCACGGCCAGGGCCTTGACCGCGCTCGGCATGAGCTTCTGGCCACGGCCGGCGGGGCGGTCCGGCTGGGTGTAGACGGCCACGATCTCGTACGGGCTGTCGAGCAGGGCCTTGAGGTGTTCGGCGGCAAACTCAGGGGTGCCAGCAAAGACGATGCGCATGGAGTTCTCGCTTCTCGAAAAAGAAAAAGGCTTGCCGGAGCAAGCCTTCTGGAAGGTGGGGATCAGGCTTGCTGGCGGTGCTGCTTTTCCAGCTTCTTCTTGATCCGGTCGCGTTTGAGCTGCGACAGGTAGTCGACGAACAGCTTGCCGTTGAGGTGATCGAACTCGTGCTGCACGCACACCGCCAGCAGGCCTTCGGCTTCGAGCTCGTAGGGTTTGCCGTCGCGGTCCTGGGCCTTGACCCGGACGCGCAGCGGGCGGTCGACGTTTTCGTAGAAGCCCGGCACCGACAGGCAGCCTTCCTGGTACTGGCCCATGTCGTGGGTCAGTTCTTCGACGCTGGGGTTGATGAAGACGCGCGGCTCGCTGCGATCTTCGCTCAGGTCCATCACCACGACTTGCTGGTGGACGTTGACCTGGGTCGCCGCCAGGCCGATGCCTGGGGCCTCGTACATGGTTTCGAACATGTCGTCGATCAGCTGACGCAGGGCGTCGTCGAACACCGTTACCGGTTTGGCAATGGTACGCAGGCGCGGATCGGGGAATTCGAGAATGTTCAAAATGGCCATAGGGGTCAGGCAGTCACTGTGCGGTCGGTTGAAAACTGAGCACACATAATAAAGGGAAAAGGTGGCCAAGGCACCTGTGAAAGCTCGGCTAGGGTGTGAAAGGGCGGCTTATTGCCGATTTGATGGACAGCTTTTCAAAGCGTTATCAACACAGTTATCCACAGCTTGTGCCACGCCGATGGCCCCTTTTCGATCAAGGATGATCCCCTATGACTACACCCCGTTCGTCGCCTTGCCCGCCTGCCGAACTGGAGGCGCGGCTGCGTCTGCATCGCCTCCCCGACACTGGCCTGCGCCGTTTCCATACCCTCATCGAAGCCTTCGGCAATGCCTCGTCGGCACTCAGTGCGCCGGCCAGTGCCTGGCGTGCGCTGGGGCTGCCTGCTGCCAGCATCGATGCCCGGCGCAGCCCCGAGGTGCGCGACGGTGCATTGGCTGCAATGGCCTGGTTAGAGCGCCCGGGCCAGCATTTGCTGATGTGGGACGGGCCTGGCTATCCCGCGTTGCTCGGTGAAATCGACGACCCGCCGCCCTTGCTGTTCGTCGCCGGCGACCCGGCTTTGCTGGAGCGCCCGCAGCTGGCGATAGTGGGCAGCAGGCGTGCTTCACCTCCGGCGCTGGATACCGCAGGCGCGTTCTCGCGCTGTCTTGCGCAAGCCGGTTTCACCATCACCAGCGGGCTGGCGCTTGGCGTTGACGGTGCCGCTCATCGGGCGGCATTGCAGGCCGGCGGGCACACTATCGGGGTGCTCGGCACGGGGTTGCAAAAACTTTATCCACAGCGCCACCGCGACCTCGCCCGAGCGATGCTCGACAGCGGTAGCGCGCTGGTTTCCGAGTACCCCCTGGACGCCGGGCCGTTGGCCGGCAACTTCCCCAGGCGTAACCGGATCATCAGTGGGCTGTCGCTGGGTGTGCTGGTGGTCGAGGCGAGCATTGCCAGTGGCTCGTTGATCACCGCCCGGCTTGCCGCCGAACAAGGGCGCGAGGTGTATGCCATCCCCGGTTCCATTCACCATCCCGGCGCCAAGGGCTGTCACCAACTGATCCGCGACGGTGCGTTGCTGGTGGAGAGCGTGGAACAGATCCTCGACAGCCTGCGCGGCTGGCAGAACCTGCCGCCCGCGCCTGTGGGCAAACCCGACCATCCCCTGCTCGCCTTGCTCCACGCTGCGCCCCACACTACCGAGGGCTTGGCCCACAGCAGCGGCCAGCCGTTGGCCCAGGTGCTGGCCAGCCTGACCGAGCTGGAGCTTGAGGGCCGGGTGAGTAATGAAGCCGGGCGTTGGTTTGCAAGGTCCGGCTAAGTAAACTGCGCGCAAGGCTTATATGTGGAGTGACAACAAATGGTGAGCAGTTGGCGTGTGCAACAAGCCGCGCGTGAGATCAAGGCGGGTGCGGTGATCGCCTATCCAACGGAAGCGGTCTGGGGCCTGGGCTGCGACCCGTGGAACGAAGACGCGGTGTATCGCCTGCTGGCGCTCAAGTCGCGGCCTGTGGATAAAGGCCTGATCCTGGTCGCTGACAGCATCCACCAGTTCGACTTCCTGTTCGAGGACTTCCCCCAGGACTGGATCGACCGCATGGCCGCCACCTGGCCGGGGCCGAACACCTGGTTGGTACCGCACCAGGACCTGCTGCCCGAGTGGGTGACCGGGCAGCATGACAGCGTGGCGCTGCGGGTCAGTGATCATCCACAGGTGCGTGAGCTGTGCGCGTTGGTCGGGCCGTTGATTTCCACGTCCTGCAACCCGGCCGGGCGCCCGGCGGCCAAGAGCCGGTTGCGGGTGGAGCAGTATTTCCATAAGCAGCTGGACATGGTGCTGGGTGGGGCATTGGGCGGGCGGAAGAATCCGAGTGTGATTAGGGATTTGGCGACCGGTGAGGTTGTGCGCCCGGGCTGATATTCCACGGCTTGCACTGGACCTTCTGTGGGAGCGGGTTTACCCGCGAAGAAGCCACCGCGGTGTATGGCACCGGCTGCGCCGGTGTTCGCGGGTAAACCCGCTCCCACAGGGATTCTCAGTCACTCAGGACTTTCTGATTTTTCTTCCCAAGGCTGCCCATTTCTAATTCAGAGAAATATCCTACGCACTCTGTCGCCTGCCATTACCTTCTCACCGGGAACTCCTGCCTCTAGGCTCCAGACCGTCGCCGAATAACTTGGCGATCGGGTGTGGTAACCCGAGCAGGGAGAGATCTTGGCAGTCAATGGTGGCTGCATGCGGGAGGCCTCGTGCCTGCCGGGTTTTGAGATCTCTCCCGGTTTACCACCCCGTATGCAGCTGCCACCTATCCGTGTGGTAACGGATGCGTGTCGGCCTAGACGCGAGATCTCATGATGAAAAAGATCGTCCCGGATCCACCCCTCCCCAACACCTCTGCCCACCCCTTCGGCCGCTGCGATGCCGGCCATCCGCCCCTCTTTTCCGTGAACCCTGATGTCCCAGCACACGACGCCTTGGTGCATGTAGCGCTTTACCTGCGCTGCGCCTACGACACCGGCATCAAGGCGCTCGACCACCTGCGGGATGAGGGGCGGGGCATGTACTGGTCCAGCCTGCATTCGCTGGAAATGGCGGAGGGGTTGGTGGAGGCGATGCTTGAGGGCATCGAGTCGGCGCCACCGGCCAAGAATTCCACCGGCTGAACTGACGCCATCGCGGGCAAGCCCGCTCCCACAAGGGTCACGCATAACCTGTGGGAGCGGGTTCACCCGCGAACACCGGCGAAGCCGGTGCCATACACCGCAGCGCCTGCTTCGCGGGTAAACCCGCTCCCACAGGGTGCGCGGTGTCAGGGAGAAAAGACTGAATGCAAGACACCCAATATCTATTGAGCTCACGTAGCAATGCGCAGCGATTGCGCTCGTCAGTGGAACAGCTTCGTGCCGGTGCGATTGTTTTGCATGAGCTGTGGATTGATGAAAGTACCTGTGGAATCCAGCGTTCGCAGGGCAGGCCGCAACGGCGAACTGCCCCGCGATAGGGCCTTCAAGGCAGCAGAACAGTCGACCCGACAGTCCGCCGCGCCGACAACTCTGCCTGCGCCTTGGCCGCCTCACTCAACGGATACCGCTGCTGGATATCCACCACCAGCTTGCCGCTGGCGATCATCGCGAACAGGTCATCGGCCATGGCCTGGGTGTTCTCGGCGTTGTTGGCATAGCTCGCCAGCGTCGGCCGGGTGACATACAGCGAACCCTTCTGCGACAAAATCCCCAGGTTCACCCCGGTCACCGCGCCAGAGGCATTGCCGAAGCTCACCATCAACCCACGCGGCTTCAGGCAATCCAGCGAAGTCAGCCAGGTATCCGCGCCCACGCCGTCATACACCACCGGGCATTTCTGACCGTCGGTCAGTTCCAGCACCCGCTGGGCCACGTCTTCACGGCTGTAGTCGATGGTCGCCCAGGCCCCGAGCGCCTTGGCCCGTTCGGCCTTCTCGGCAGAGCTGACAGTACCGATCAGCTTGGCGCCCAACGCTTTGGCCCATTGGCAAGCCAGCGACCCCACACCACCGGCAGCCGCATGGAACAGCACGAAATCACCCGGCTGCACGGCATAGGTCTGCTTGAGCAGGTACTGCGTGGTCAGCCCCTTGAGCATCACCGCCGCCGCCTGCTCGAAGCTGATCGCCTCCGGCAGCTTGACCAGGTTGGCCTCCGGCAGCGTGTGCACCTCGCTGTAGGCCCCCAGCGGCCCACCGGCATAAGCCACGCGGTCGCCCACCTTGATCCGGCTGACGCCCTCACCCACTGCCTCGACCACCCCCGCCGCTTCGGTACCCAGCCCGGAAGGCAGCGACGGCGGCGCATACAGCCCGCCACGGAAATAGGTGTCGATGAAATTCAGGCCGATTGCATGGTTGCGCACGCGCACCTGCTGCGGGCCGGGCGGGGCCGGGTCGAATTCCACCAGCTGCAACACTTCCGGGCCGCCATGCTGGCTGAACTGGATACGCTTGGCCATCACACACTCCTGTCTTGAGGGTCGCAAAGGCCTTCTATCGGACGCCTTTGCTTGATCGCCGTCAACTGCGGCGCGGGGTTTGCCGGTGGTATGCTACGCGGCGAATTTTCCCCGCTCCTTCCAGGTGACCCGATGACCAGCCGCACCGAGGCCGTGAAAGCCTACCTGCTCGACCTGCAAGACCGCATCTGCACTGCCCTCGAGACCGAAGACGGCGGCGCCCGCTTCGTCGAGGATGCCTGGGTGCGCGATGCCGGCGGCGGCGGTCGCACGCGGGTGATCGGCGACGGCAAGGTGATCGAGAAAGGCGGCGTCAACTTCTCCCACGTGTTCGGCAGCGGCCTGCCGCCGTCGGCCAGTGCCCACCGCCCGGAGCTGGCGGGCCGTGGTTTCGAGGCGCTGGGCGTGTCACTGGTGATCCACCCGCACAACCCGCATGTGCCGACTTCCCACGCCAACGTGCGGTTCTTCATCGCCGAAAAAGAAGGCGAAGAGGCCGTGTGGTGGTTCGGCGGCGGCTTCGACCTGACCCCGTACTACGGCAATGAAGAAGACTGCGTGCACTGGCACCGCGTGGCCGAGCAGGCCTGCGCGCCGTTCGGCGCCGACGTGTACCCGCGCTACAAGGCCTGGTGCGACCGCTACTTCCACCTCAAGCACCGTGGCGAGCCACGCGGCATTGGCGGCCTGTTCTTCGATGACCTGAACGAGTGGGACTTCGACACCTGCTTCGCCTTCATCCGCGCCATCGGTGACGCCTATGTCGAGGCTTACCTGCCGATCGTCCAGCGCCGCAAGGGCACGCCGTACACCCCCGCGCAGCGCGAGTTCCAGGAATACCGCCGTGGCCGCTACGTCGAGTTCAACCTGGTCTACGACCGTGGCACCCTGTTCGGCCTGCAGTCCGGTGGCCGTACCGAGTCGATCCTGATGTCGCTGCCGCCGCAAGTGCGCTGGGGCTACGACTGGAAAGCCGAACCTGGCAGTGAAGAAGCGCGCCTGACCGAGTACTTCCTGCAAGACCGCGACTGGCTCGCCCAGTAAGCCTGTGGATAACCGAGGATCACCCATGGACCAGTACGTCGTTTTCGGTAACCCCATCGGCCACAGCAAGTCGCCGTTGATCCACCGCCTGTTCGCCGACCAGACCGGCGAGGCCCTGGAGTACGCCACCCTGCTGGCACCGCTGGACGAGTTCAGCGACTGCGCCCGTGGCTTCTTCAAGCAAGGCAGCGGCGCCAACGTCACTGTGCCGTTCAAGGAAGAGGCCTACCGCCTGTGCGACAGCCTCACCCCGCGCGCCCAGCGTGCCGGCGCGGTGAACACCCTGACCAAACTGGCCGACGGTCGGTTGCAAGGCGACAACACCGATGGCGCCGGGTTGGTGCGCGACCTCACCGTCAACGCCGGGGTCGAATTGGCCGGCAAGCGCATCCTGATCCTCGGCGCCGGTGGCGCGGTGCGCGGTGTGCTGGAGCCGATCCTGGCGCACAAGCCACAGTCGCTGGTGATCGCCAACCGCACGGTGGAGAAGGCCGAGCAACTAGCCCGTGAGTTCGATGAGCTGGGGCCGGTTGTGGCCAGCGGTTTCAGCTGGTTGCAGGAGCCGGTGGACGTGATCATCAACGCCACTTCGGCAAGCCTGGCTGGCGAGCTGCCGCCGATTGCCGAGAGCCTGGTCGAGGCGGGGCGTACCGTTTGCTACGACATGATGTATGGCAAGGAACCGACGCCGTTCTGCCAGTGGGCGAGCAAGCTGGGCGCGGCGAAGGTGCTGGACGGGTTGGGGATGCTGGCGGAGCAGGCAGCCGAGGCGTTCTTTATCTGGCGTGGGGTGCGTCCGGACACGGCGCCTGTGCTGGATGAGCTGCGTCGGCAGCTAGCTCGCGGCTGAGCTTGGTACCCAATCGCGGGGCAAGCCCGCTCCCACGCCATGATCAGAGGCCGGCGTGGGAGCGGGCTTGCCCCGCGATTGCATTTGTAGCTACTCCTGGAATTTGACCGGACATCCTTCAACCCCCTCCAGCTTCTGCAACTCCTCCACCACCTGCGGCCTTGCCCGCTGCAACGTCAGGCTCCCGCCGTTACGCAGCAACCGCCGCGCCTCGCGGTGCAACATATCCACACCCGAATAATCGATGAAGTTCACCTGCCGCGCATCGATCACCACATGCGGCCCCTGGCAGCGCTGCAGGCGCACCTGCAGGTAGTGCGCCGCGCCGAAGAAGATCGACCCGCCCACCCGCAAGATATCCGCCTCCCCTTCCCGGCTCTGCTGCACCCGTGGCCGCGACGTGCGCTTGAGGTAGAAGAACAACGAGGCCAGCACCCCGGCATAGATCGCCGTCTGCAGCTCCAGCAGCAGCGTCGCGGCCGCCGTCAGCGCCATCACCAGGAACTCCGAGCGGCTGACCCGGAACAGCGCGCGAATGCCGCGATGGTCCACCAGCCCCCAGCAGATCAGCAGGATGCTCCCCGCCATCGCCGGGATCGGCAGATGGGCGATCAGCCCGGCGCCGGTCACGGCGAACAGCGCCACCCACAACGCCGAGAACACCCCGGCCAGCGGCGAACGGGCGCCGGCGTCATAACTCAACCCCGAACGGGTGAACGAGCCGGAGGATAGGTACCCGGAGAAGAACGCCCCCACGATGTTCGACAGCCCCTGGGCGCGGATTTCCTGGTTGGCGTCGATCAACTGTTCCGAGCGTGCGGACAACGAGCGGGCGATGGACAGGCTGGTGACCAAGCCGAGCATGCCGACCGCCACGGCGCTGGGCAGCAGGCGCAGCATCAGCTCCACATCCAACAGCGGCAGTGGGCTCAGCGGCGGCAGCTGGCCGGTGAAGGCTGGCACCCGTGGCACATGGCCGAACACAGCAGGAAGCAGCCAGGCCACCAGGCTGACCAGCAGCAGACTTATCAACAGGCTCGGCCAGCGCGGGCGCCACAGCTTCAGAGCGATACCGATCACCAGCGTGGCCAGGCCCAGGGCGAGCGAGGGCATATCCACTTCGCCAAGGTTCCCGGCCAGGTCCTGCACGGTCCTGAGCGCCGTGGCCTGGCTTGGCAGGTCCATCCCCAGCAGGTTCGGCAGTTGGCCAAGGGCGATGACGATGGCGGCACCGAGGGTAAAACCGAGCACCACCGAGTGGGAGACAAAATTGACCAGCGCACCGAAGCGCAAAAGCCCTAGCAGCAATTGGAAGAGGCCGCCGAGGAAGGTCAGCAACAGCACCAGGGTCACGTAGTCGGCGCTGCCGGCCACGGCCAGCGGGCTGATACTGGCGTAGAGGACGATGGAAATGGCGGCAGTGGGGCCGCAGATCAGGTGCCAGGACGAGCCCCACAGGCAGGCGATCAGCACCGGGACTATGGCCGCATACAGGCCGTATTCGGCGGGCAGGCCGGCGATTAGGGCGTAGGCGATGGACTGCGGCAGGGCGAGGATGGCGCCGCTCAGGCCCACCAGCAGGTCCTGGCGCAGGCTGCGGCCCGATTGGCGGGGCAGCCAGGTGAGGAAGGGCAGCAGGTGGCTAAGGCGGGGCATGGGGAATAAGGATTCCTGAAGATTTCACCAGCCCTGTGGGAGCGGGTTCACCCGCGAAGCAAGCACCGCGGTGCATGGCACCGGCTCTGCCGGTGTTCGCGGGTGAACCCGCTCCCACAGGGACTATGTCTCGCTCAGCGGATCACAGTTTAGCTATTACGGTTTTTTGGGCATCCTCGCCCGCTTTGGTAGTCACTCCTGCGAGCCAGGCATCCAACAGCTCAGGATGCGCCTTCACCCAAGCCCTGGCCGCCTCATCGAAGCTCATCTTCTTATCCACAACCTCAGCCATGATGCTGTTCTCCATGTCCAGCGAGAACTTCAGGTTGCCCAGCAGCTTCGCCGCATTCGGGCACGCTTGTGGATATCCCTTGCGGGTCAGGGTGTAAACATCGCCCTTGCTGCCGAACCATTTCTCCCCTCCCGTGAGGTAATGCATTTTCAGCTTCACGTTCATCGGGTGCGGGGTCCAGCCAAGGAAGGTAATGAACTGCTGCTTCTTCACCGCCCGGTCCACCTGCGCCAGCATTGCCTGCTCGCTGGACTCGACCAGTTTCCACTGCCCCAGGTCGAACTCGTTCTTGTCGATGATCTCTTTCAGCGACAGGTTGGCCGGCGCGCCCGAACCAATGCCGTAGAGCTTCTTGTCGAACTGCTCGGCATGCTTTTGCAGGTCGGCGAAGTCCTTCACGCCCGCGTTCCATACATAGTCAGGCACCGCCAGGGTGAACTCGGTGCCTTGCAGGTTTTTCGCCAGTTGCTGCACATCGCCATTGGCGATGAACTTGTCATGGAAGCCCTGCTGCGCCGGCATCCAGTTGCCGAGGAAGGCATCCACCCGGCCATCCTTGAGGCCGCCGTAGATGATCGGCACGGCCAGGCTGTCGATCTTCACCTGGTAACCCAGGCTTTCCAGCAGCAGCCGGGCCAGGGCGTTAGTGCTGGCGATATCGCTCCAGCCGGGGTCGGCCAGTTTAACGGTGCTGCATTGCGCATCGCTGTCGGCGGCGTGGGCCGTGCCCAGGCTCAGGGCCAGGGCGAGCACGGCGGTGGAGAACTTCTGCATGGCGGCCTCTCTTCTCAATCCAGGGGTGCGGGCTGTGGATAACGTGCCTTGCGCTCGAGGTCGTCGAGATCGATGTGGTTGCGCATGTACTGTTGGCTGGCGTCCACCAGCGGTTGGTGGTCCCAGCTCTTCAGCGTGCCGATGGCCAGCGCCTCGGCCACCAGGCGGCGGCGGCGCTGGCTGGCCAGCACCTGCTGGCGCAGCGCGGGGATGTCCCAGCGTTGCCTGGCTTCATCGACAAATGCCTGCAGCAGCGCCTGGTGGTCCGGGCTGCCGGTGAGGTTCTCCCGCTCGTGCGGGTCGCGGCTCAGGTCGTAGAGTAAACAGGGGTCGTCCTCGCTGTACACGAACTTGTAGGCGCCACGGCGGATCATCATCAGCGGGCCGACCGTGCCTTCGGCCATGTATTCGCCGATCACCTCGTCATGCCCGCCCTGCCCTTGCAGGTGGCCGAGCAGCGAACGGCCGTCCAGGTGCAGGTGGTTATCCACAGCGCCGCCGGCAAGTTCCACCAGGGTTGGCAGCAGGTCGCAGGTGGAGACGCTGGCGCTGACGCGGGCCGGCTCGAAGCGCTTGGGCGCATGGATCAACAGCGGCACCCGCGCCGACATCTCGAACCAGTGCATCTTGTACCAGAGCCCGCGCTCGCCAAGCATGTCGCCGTGGTCGCCGGAAAACACGATCAGGGTGTCGTCGGCCAGGCCACAGTCCTCGAGGGTCTGCAGCAGTTTGCCGATGTTGTCGTCGATGTAGCTGCAGGCGCCGAAGTAGGCGCGGCGGGCGTCGCGGATCTTGTCCACCGGCAGCGGCTTGTTCCACAGGTCGTAGACCTTGAGCAGGCGTTGCGAGTGTGGGTCCTGCTCGGCCTGGGCGATTTCGTCCCGCGGCAGTGGGATATCCACATCCTGGTACAGGTCCCAGTAGCGCTTGGGAATGGTGTAGGGGTCGTGGGGGTGGGTCATGGAGACGGTCAGGCAGAACGGCCGGCCGTCATCCTCGCGTACATGGTCGTAGAGGTATTGGCGCGCCTTGAACACCACCTCTTCATCGAAATCCAGCTGGTTGGTGCGCACGCAGGGCCCGGCCTGCAGCACCGAGGACATGTTGTGGTACCAGCTCGGGCGCTGGTCGGGGGCGTCCCAGTTCACCGCCCAACCGTAATCGGCCGGGTAGATGTCGCTGGTCAGCCGTTGTTCGTAGCCGTGCAACTGGTCCGGGCCACAGAAGTGCATCTTGCCCGACAGCGCGGTGCGGTAGCCGAGGCGGCGCAGGAAGTGGGCGTAGGTGGGTATGTCGGCGGGGAAGTCGGCGGCATTGTCATAGGCGCCGATGCGGCTGGGCAACTGGCCGCTGACCAGGGTGAAGCGCGACGGCGCGCACAGCGGGCTGTTGCAGTAGGCACTGTCGAACACCACGGCCTGCTCGGCGAGGCGGGCCAGGTTGGGCATCTTGATCGGCGACGGGTTGTAGATCGGCAGCAAGGGTGCGGCCATCTGATCGGCCATGATGAACAGGATGTTGGGTCGCTTCATGGGGGCCTTCCATCGTCGAGGGTTATGGGTACCACTTGCAATCCAGCATGCGGCTGTGGATAACAGGGGTAAAGCCCATGCCGGGCAATGACTGGGATTAGCCAAGCTTATGTTTGAGCACCTTGCCGACCTGCCCCTCGACACCCTGCGCGTGTTCGAGGCCGCCGCCCGCCTGCGCAGCTTCACCGCTGCCGCCGTGGAACTGGGCACCACCCAGCCGGCGGTCAGCCAGCAGATGAAGCGCCTGGAGGCGCAACTGGGCACGCGCTTGTTCGACCGGATCTACCGGGGCATCGAGCTGACCGAGGCAGGCTTGCTGTTGTTCGAGCAGGTGCACCAGGGCTTGCAGGCGATGGACGATGGCGTTGCCCAAGCCAGTGGGCGCGGCCAGCGCGAGGTGCTGCAGGTGGCTACCGACTTCGCCTTTGCGGCGTTCTGGCTGATGCCGCGCCTGCAGCGTTTTCATGAGGCTTATCCACAGGTGGACGTGAGCTTGGTAACCGGCGAGCGCAGCCAGGCGATGTTGCGCCCGGACATCGATGTGGCGGTGCTGTTCGGCGATGGGCGCTTCCATCAGGGCGAGAGCCGCTGGCTGTTCGATGAGGAAGTTTTCCCGGTGTGCAGCCCTCGGCTGATTCATGGCAAACCCTTGTCAGCCGTGGCTTTGCAACGATTGCCCCTGCTCCATTTACGGGGTGAGCAGGCCAGCCGCTGGTTCGACTGGGCGGGGGTGTTTCGCGGGTTTGGCGTGGACAGCCCGCCACCGGCCGGGCAGCTGCGGTTCGACAATTACACGCTGCTGATTCAGGCGGCGATTGCCGGGCAAGGGGTGGCGATTGGCTGGGCGCACCTGGTTGATGGGCTGGTCGAGCAGGGGTTGTTGTGTCGGCCATTGGAAGGGAGTTTGCGCTCGAAGCGGGGGTATTACGCGGTGCTGCCGCCGCGCAAACGGCGTGGGGCCTTGATCGAACGGTTTGTGGACTGGCTGGAGCAGGAGCGCGGCCGCCCTGACTTGTCGCGCAATTTGTAGGAGCGGCTTTAGCCGCGAACACCGGCGCAGCCGGTGCCATCTACCGCGTTGCCTGCTTCGCGGCTGAAGCCGCTCCCACAGGGATGGCGTAGACTCGAAGGCAGGTCATCACTGCTATTCAGGAGCCATCGTGCAAAGGATCAAGGGCTACCACGCCCACGTGTACTACGACGCATCGACCATGGAGCAGGCCCGCGAGCTGTGCGAAGAGGCGACGCGGCTGTTTCCGGTGACCATGGGGCGCATGCACCAGAAGCCGGTCGGGCCGCACCCGGACTGGAGCTGCCAGCTGGCGTTCGGGCCGGAGGTGGTTGGCGTGGTGCTGCCGTGGTTGGCGCTGTACCGCAAGGGGCTGGTGGTGTTCCTGCACCCGGAAACCGGGGATGAGCTGGCGGATCACCGCGATCATGCGATCTGGATGGGGGCGATCAGGTCGTTGGACCTGTCGATTTTCCACGACTGACTACGGCTGAGTGAGCTTGAGCGCGTCACCGCCCAAATCTACCGCTTGGGTGTAAGGCTGATGAAACCGCCCTTGCCGTATTTATAGCGGCAAACAGGCTCGTCCGGATCATCGGGGTTTGAATCGTCAGCTTCGAGTGCCTTCACATCAACTGCGTCACCTTCTGTAAACCCGGTCCATTCGCGGCCATCAAATATGGTCGAATACCGATGGCCTTTGAGCAACCCCTCCATTTCCTGTTCTTCATCAGGCGTCACAGAAAAGGATGCGCTCGGTAGCGGGCAGGAGGCGGCGAATGCACCATTCGCAAGCAAAGCGGACAGGGTGAAGCAGATCAGATAGCGCATGGCACCAACTCCTTCAGGTATTGGGAATTCGCAGGATGCGGGTTCCCCCTGAGGATGCGCTACTGGTAGAAATGCCAGGTCCGGAGGTGGCCTCTTCGCGGGTAAACCCGCTCCCACAGGCGTTGCACAGCCCTTGAGAGCGGTGCAGTCTCTGTGGGAGCGGGTTTACCCGCGAAGCAGGCGACGAGGTTCAGCGACGAGCGCCGCGCACCCCTTCAGCCAGCGCCGAGCACAGGCTCAGCACGTCGTTCACAGCCTGGTCGTCGCTCTTGGCCTGGGCGATCTTGTCGACCAGCGCCGAACCCACCACCACACCGTCGGCCAGGCGGGCGATGGCCGCTGCCTGCTCCGGCGTGCGGATACCAAAGCCAACGCTGATCGGCAGGTCGGTATGCCGGCGCAGCCGTGCCACCGCCTCGGTCACATGCTCGGTGGTCGCCGAGCCCGCACCGGTCACACCCGCCACCGATACGTAGTAGACGAACCCGGAGCTGCGCTCCAGCACGCGCGGCAGGCGCACGTCGTCGGTGGTCGGGGTGGTCAGGCGGATGAAGTCGATGCCCGCGGCCTGGGCCGGGGTGGCCAGTTCGGCGTCGTGCTCCGGCGGCAGGTCGACGATGATCAGGCCATCGACACCCGCCGCTTTCGCCTCGGCGACGAACTTGTCCACGCCGAACCGGTGGATCGGGTTGTAGTAACCCATCAGCACGATCGGTGTGGCCTGGTTGTCTACACGGAATTCACGCACCATCTGCAGGGTCTTGGCCAGGGTCTGGCCGGCTTCCAATGCGCGCAGGGTGGCAAGCTGGATGGCCACGCCGTCGGCCATCGGGTCGGTGAACGGCATGCCCAGCTCGATCACGTCGGCGCCGGCGGCCGGCAGGCCTTTGAGGATCTTCAGCGAGGCGTCATAGCCTGGGTCGCCAGCGGTGACGAAGGTGACCAGGGCGGCGCGGCCTTCGGCCTTCAGTTCGGCGAAGCGTTGTTCAAGACGGCTCATGCCTGTTTCTCCTGGGCGGCCATGTGGTTCATCACGGTTTGCATGTCCTTGTCGCCACGACCGGACAGGCAGATCACCATCAGGTGGTCCTTGGGCAGGGTCGGCGCGCGCTTGATCGCCTCGGCCAGGGCGTGGGAGCTTTCCAGCGCCGGGATGATGCCTTCGAGGCGGCAACTGATGTGGAAGGCGTCGAGGGCTTCGTCGTCGGTGATGCTGACGTATTCCACGCGCTTCACTTCGTGCAGGTAGGCGTGCTCCGGGCCGATGCCGGGGTAGTCCAGGCCTGCGGAAATCGAGTGGGCGTCAGTGATCTGGCCGTCGTCGTCCTGCAGCAGATAGGTGCGGTTGCCGTGCAGCACGCCCGGTACGCCGCCGTTCAGGCTGGCCGCGTGCTTGTCGGTGTGCACGCCGTGGCCGCCGGCTTCGACGCCGATGATCTTGACGCTTTCATCTTCGAGGAAGTCGTGGAACAGGCCCATGGCGTTGGAGCCGCCGCCGACGCAGGCGATCAGGCTGTCGGGCAGGCGACCTTCCTTTTCTTGCAGCTGGGCACGGGTTTCTTTGCCGATGATCGACTGGAAGTCGCGGACCATCGCCGGGTACGGGTGCGGGCCGGCCACGGTGCCGATCAGGTAGAAGGTGTCGTCGACGTTGGTGACCCAGTCGCGCAGGGCCTCGTTCATGGCGTCCTTGAGGGTGCCGGTGCCGGCGGTGACCGGGACGATCTCGGCGCCCAGCAGCTTCATGCGGAACACGTTGGCCTGCTGGCGCTCGATGTCGGTGGCGCCCATGTAGATCACGCAGGGCAGGCCGAAGCGCGCGGCGACGGTGGCGGTGGCCACGCCGTGCATGCCGGCGCCGGTTTCGGCGATCAGGCGCTTCTTGCCCATGCGCTTGGCCAGCAGCACCTGGCCGATGCAGTTGTTCACCTTGTGCGCGCCGGTGTGGTTGAGCTCTTCACGTTTGAAGAAGATCTTCGCGCCGCCGCAGTGTTCGGTCAGGCGTTCGGCGAAGTACAGCGGGTTGGGGCGGCCAATGTAGTCGCGCTGGAAGTAGGCCAGGTCTTCGAGGAACTTGGGGTCGGCCTTGGCGGCTTCGTATTCGCGGGCAAGGTCCAGCACCAGCGGCATCAGGGTTTCGGCCACGTAGCGGCCGCCGAACGAGCCGAACAGGCCGTTGGCGTCGGGGCCGGGGCGGTATTGGGACTGGGACATGGGGCGCTCCATAGGCGGTGTAAGGAGTTGGTACCGTGTTGGCTTCTTCGCGGGTAAACCCGCTCCCACAGGTTCAGTGTTGCCCTCGGAATCACATCAATCCTGTGGGAGCGGGTTTACCCGCGAAGGGGCCGGCACTGGTCGATGGGCTTTACTCTACCCACGACATGCGCTGCTGAAAACCGATAAGATTGCGCAAACCTGTCAGGAAATCTCACAAGTCATATGGCCCAGGATCTTCCCCCGCTCAACGCCTTGCGGGCCTTCGAGGCCACCGCCCGGCTCAACAGTGTCAGCCAGGCCGCCGAAGCGCTGCATGTGACCCACGGAGCGGTCAGCCGGCAGATCAAGGTGCTCGAAGAGCACCTTGGGGTGGCGTTGTTCGTCAAGGACGGGCGCGGCATCAAACTCACAGATGCCGGTGTGCGCCTGCGCGATGCCAGCTTCGAAGCGTTCGACCGTTTGCGCGGCGTGTGTGCCGAGCTTTCGCGCACGGCAGACGAAGCGCCGTTCGTGCTCGGCTGCTCCGGCAGCCTGCTGGCGCGCTGGTTCATCCCGCGCCTTGGGCGTTTGAAAGCGGACCTGCCGGAGTTGCGCCTGCACCTGTCAGCGGGCGAAGGCGACCTCGATCCGCGGCGCCCAGGGTTGGACGCGCTGCTGGTGTATGCCGAGCCGCCGTGGCCGGCGGACATGCAGGTGCATGTGCTTGCCGAGGAGCGCATCGGCCCGGTGCTGAGCCCGCACTTCGAAGGCTTCGATCGTTTGAAAGCCGCGCCAGCCGTGGCTTTGCAACGAGAAGCAGTGCTCCACACCACCTCGCGACCGCAGGCTTGGCCGACCTGGGCAGAGCAGCAGGGCCTGGCGCCTGAAGCCTTGAATTACGGCCAGGCTTTCGAGCATCTGTACTACCTGCTGGAAGCGGCGGTAGCCGGGCTGGGCGTGGCCATCGCGCCACAGCCACTGGTGGCGGACGACCTGAAAGCCGGACGGCTGGCTGCACCCTGGGGCTTTTCACCCACCCGTGCGGCCTTGGCGCTATGGGTGCCCCGGCGCGCTGATGACGGTCGCGCCGAGCAACTGGCGCAGTGGCTGCGCCAGGAGCTGCAACGGCAGGCGGGTTAGTTGCGGCGGCACAGCAGGTAGGCGGCCAGCAGGCCAAGGGCACCAACGGCCACGCCGGCGGTGGTCCAGGGGTGTTCCTGGGCGTAGTCGCGGGTGGCGATACCGGTTTGGCGGGTGCGGGTTTTGACATCCGCATAGGCATCGCTGAGCAAGCTGCGCGAGTGCTTGAGGGCGCTTTCGGCACTGCCGCGCAGCGCCTTCATGGTTTTCTGCGATTCTTCCGAGGCGTCGTGCTTGAGGTGTTCCAAGGTCTTGAGCAGGCTCTCGATCTCGGCTTCCATGCTTTCCAGCGACGCTTTGCGCAGCGAGTTGTGGGCCATGGTGACTCTCCTTCGCGGTGGATGAGGTGTACAGGGTGCGACTGCGCGGCGGGCTGAAAGTGCGATCGAATTTTCACCTGCGGCATTGGCTCGCAGGTAAACCAGGCCGGCGCTGCTAGGCTGAACTGACACTTCATCCAAGGAGCGCACTCATGAGCGATCATCACACTTACAAGAAGATCGAGCTGGTCGGGTCCTCGCCCACCAGCATCGAAGAGGCGATCAACAATGCCCTGGCCGAGGCAGGCAAGAGCATCAAGCACCTGGAATGGTTCGAGGTGATCGATACCCGCGGGCATATCCGTGACAACAAGGCCGCGCACTTCCAGGTGACGCTGAAGGTGGGCTTCCGCATCGCCAACAGCTGACCGGCAGCCGGGCTGGCTTTGCCCGGCATGATGCGGTAATAGGTTTGCAGGGCGCACAGGCTGCGCCCTTTTCGACTTTGATCTGTACAAGGAACGCGATAGATGAAGAAGTTGATTGTGGCAGTAGGCCTGATGATGCTGGCCGGCGGTGCGATGGCGGCGGGCAAACCGTGCGAAGAGCTCAAGGCCGAGATCGCCGCGAAGCTGGATGCCAAGGGCGTGAAGGGTTATTCGCTGGAGATCGTCAAGAAGGGCGACCCGGCGGGCAAGGTGGTGGGTACCTGTGAGGGTGGCGCCAAAGAGATTGTCTACCGACGCGGCTGATGCCGAGCGTTTTTCGCGGGTAAACCCGCTCCCACAGGTGTTCCACTGATACCAAAGTCAGTGGAGCACCTGTGGGAGCGGGTTTACCCGCGAAGCAGTTCATTCTGTCTTGAGGGCCTGCGCCATCAATTCATAGGACCGGATCCGGTCCGCATGCTCATACAGGTCACTGGTAAAGATCAGCTCATCCGCCCCGGTCTGTTCCAGCAGTACCTCCACCTTGGCCCGCACCTTCTGCGGGCTGCCAATCATCGCCAGGCCCAGGAAACTGCTCACCGCGTCGCGCTCGTGAGGCAGCCACAGGCCGTTCATGCTCTCGACGGGCGGGCGCTGCATCAGGCTCTGGCCACGGATCAACGCCAGGATGCGCTGGTACACCGAGGTGGCCAGGTATTCGGCCTTCTCGTCGGTTTCGGCCACCACCATCGGTACCCCGAGCATCACGTAGGGCTTGTCCAGTGTGGTGGAAGGCTTGAAGTGGTCGCGGTAGATACGGATGGCCTCGTGCATGTAGCGCGGCGCGAAGTGCGAGGCGAAGGCGTACGGCATGCCGCGCATGCCGGCCAGCTGGGCGCTGAACAGGCTGGAACCCAGTAGCCACATTGGCACCTCGGTGTCGTGGCCGGGCACGGCGATGACCTTCTGGTCGTCGGTGCGTGGGCCGAGGTAGCGCGACAGCTCCTCGACGTCATCCGGGAAATCGTCGGCGCTGCCGGAACGCTCGCGGCGCAAGGCTCGGGCGGTCATTTGGTCGGAGCCGGGGGCGCGGCCCAGGCCCAGGTCGATGCGGCCCGGGTACAGGCTGGCGAGGGTGCCGAACTGTTCGGCGATCACCAGCGGTGCGTGGTTGGGCAGCATCACCCCGCCAGAGCCGACGCGAATGGTCGAGGTACCACCGGCCAGGTAACCGATCAGCACGGCGGTGGCCGAGCTGGCGATGCCATCCATGTTGTGGTGCTCGGCCACCCAGAAGCGGTGATAACCAAAGCGTTCGGCGTGTTGCGCCAGGTCCAGCGAGTTGCGCAGCGCTTGCGCCGGGCCGCCGTCGGCGCGCACGGGCACCAGGTCGAGGGTGGAATACTTCAGGTCTCGCAGGTGCGTCATCGAAAGCCTCCGCAGCAGAGTGGTTGGCCAAAGGCCTTGCAGACTCTGTATGGGCACATTCGAAGGATTCAATGCCTACCGGTGGATTGATCTGAACTTGGCGTGGGCAGGGGCCTCAGAACCATAAGCACCCCACCCTGTGACCAGGAGGCAACATGAAGAAGACAGCATCGGCGATCTGGCAAGGTGGCCTGAAGGATGGCCATGGCCTGTTGTCCACCGAAAGCGGCGCGCTCAAGCAGAACCCTTACGGCTTCAACACCCGCTTCGAGGGCATCCCGGGGACCAACCCCGAAGAGCTGATCGGCGCGGCCCATGCCGGGTGTTTCTCCATGGCCCTGTCGATGATGCTGGGCGAGGCTGGCCTGACCCCGGAGCGCATCGACACCTTTGCCGAGGTGAGCTTGGACAAGCAGGCCGACGGTTTCGCAATCACGGCGGTGCACCTGACGCTCAAGGCGAAAGTGCCGGGCGCCAGCGAGGCGCAGTTCCAGGAGATCGCCAACAAGGCCAAGGCCGGTTGCCCGGTGTCCAAGGTGCTGAACGCGACGATCAGCCTGGATGCGACCTTGCTGACCTAGGCCGGCGCAACGGCGGCGGTTTGCGGTAGTCTAACCAGCATCGGCAGCCCACCTGCCCTTTTAGGAGTGGTTCCATGATCCGCGTAGCAATTGCCATGCTGGCCTCCCTGATGGCCACGGGTGCACTGGCCGCAGTCAAGCCGTGCGAGGAACTCAAGGCCGAGATCGAGGCGAAGATCCAGGCGCGCGGGGTGACCTCCTACACGCTGGAGATCGTGCCGAACAGCGAAGTCCATGATCAGAGCATGGTCGTGGGGAGTTGCGAGGGTGGCACCAAAAAGATCATTTACCAGAAGAATGATCGGTAAGGCCGGCCTCTACTTCTGTAGGAGCGGCCTTGTGTCGCGATAGGGGCGCGTAGCGGCCCCAGGTTTTCAGCATCAAACAGAAATCGCCGGGGCTGCTGCGCAGCCCTTTCGCGACACAAGGCCGCTCCTACAGAGCCCTAGGGAATGCAGAACACATTGCTCGGCTCATTCACCACCACCTTGCGGTTGGCGTCGTACAGCAGCACCTGTGGCTGCATCACCGGCGCCCGCGCCTCCAGACGGTAACGTTCGCCGGCCTTGAAGTCGTCGTAGCGCACGGTGAGGTAGCAGGTGCGTTCGGTCGGGTCGGTACTGAAGCCGCCGGAATACACCTCGAAGTCGAAGCGCACCACCAGCTCATGCTTGCCCGGCGTCACCTGGAAGTAGCGGCCATCCTCGAGCCGCTTGCCGTCCAGGCGGTCGGCCATGAGGGTACGGCCAGGGGTGACGGTGTACATGTCGATCCAGGCCTTGCCTGGGTCGACTGGCGGCAAGGGGCTGGCGCAAGCCCCCAGTGCGCTGATGGCGAACAGCATCATGGGCTGGCGCATGGCGAAACTCCCGCTCGCGATTCACAGGCCATAAGCATAGCGCCGTTCGCGGCCTTCAGGTGCGCTGGCAGCCTGCCGGTTCACCCTGGCCGATCAGTTTGCCTTGCTGGTCGTAGAGCTTGACCCATGGGCGCAAACCAATGCTGCCCGCCTGCATCTGGTAGCGCTGGCCGGCATTGAAGTCCTTGAAGGTGAGGTTGAGCTGGCAATCGCGCCACAGCGGCTCGTCGACCGGGCCGATATTGCTCGGCGCCACGGGGAACTGGTAGCGCACGGTCAGCTCGTGATTGCCGGGCTGTACCTCGAAATAGCGGTTGTCGGCCCAGGCGCGTTCATCCACCTGCACGGCATGCAGCGAGGCGTTGTCGTGCGGGGCCAGGTCGATCCAGGCCTGGTTCGGGTCCGGGTCGGGCAAAGTGGCGCAGCCGGACAGCAGCATGAGTGTGCCCACGGCAAACCTAGTACGCATGGCGAAGCTCCCCCTTGGCAAGATAGTCTTGGTCGCATTCGGCCGACGAGCGAGATAGACAGCCTCGATGTTTGGACTTTTTCTTTTCACGCGCTGCAGCCGTCGGGGTCTGGACCGCGTTTTCACCCGCTTGGTTCCCGCCGCGCTCGGCGTCCTGCTGAGCGGTTGTTCCAGCTTGGGTTACTACGGCCAGTTGGCCGAGGGGCAATGGCAGCTGTTGCGGGCGCGCCAGCCCGTGGCGCAGGTGATCGACGACCCTGCCACTCGCCCGGAGCTGCGCCAGCGCCTGCAATTCGCCCAGCAGGCCCGGGTGTTTGCCAGTGAGCAACTGAAACTGCCGGACAACGGCAGTTACCGGGTGTATGCCGAGCTGGGCCGGCCCTACGTGGTGTGGAATGTGTTCGCCACCCCCGAGCTGTCGCTGCAGCCAGTCACCCATTGCTTCCCTGTCGCCGGCTGTGTGGCCTATCGCGGCTATTACCAGCAGGGTGCGGCCCGCGGGGCGGCGGCGTTGATGCGCGAGCAAGGGCTGGATGTCTATGTCGGGGGTGTGGAGGCGTATTCGACGCTGGGCTGGTTCGACGACCCGATCCTTTCCAGCATGGTCGGTTGGGGCGGCGAGCGCCTGGCCACGGTGATCTTCCATGAGCTGGCGCACCAGCGCTTCTATGTGCAGGACGATACCGAGTTCAACGAGTCGTTCGCCTCCTTCGTCGAGCAGGAAGGCACCCGGCAATGGCGCGCGGCGCGTGGGCTGGCAGCGGTTGAGGAGCGTGGCGCCGGGCAACGCGATGCCTTCATTCGCCTGGTGTTGGCCAGCCGTGAGCGCTTGCAGGCGATCTATGCCGGGCCGCTGGATGAAGCGGGCAAGCGAGTGGCCAAGCAGGCGGAGTTCGAGCGATTGCGGCGCGAGTACCGTGAGGTGCGGGATCGGGACTGGGCCGGGGATCGGCGCTTCGATGCCTGGATCTTTGCGCCGATGAACAATGCGAAGTTGTTGCCGTTTGGTCTGTATGACCAGTGGGTGCCGGCATTTTCGCAGCTGTTCAAGGAGGTTGGTGGGGATTGGCTGGTTTTCTATCAGCGAGTTGAGGCGCTGGGGCGATTGCCGATTGAACCGCGCAAATTGGCGTTGGCAAAGCTGGCCTCATCGCGGGGCAAGCCCGCTCCCACGATCTGAGACTAGGACGTGGGAGCGGGCTTGCCCCGCGAGGAGGTTTGAATCAGCGCACGAACGCCTGATGCATCTCGGCCAGGGTCTCGAAATGGAACGCCGGCGCTTCGGCTTCCAGTTCCTCGCGGCTACCAAAGCCATACCCCACCGCCACCGCCTGCAAGCCATTGCTGCGCGCGCCGATCAGGTCATGCTTGCGGTCACCGATCATCAAGGTCTGCGCCGGGTCCAGCCCTTCCTCGTCCAACAGGTGACGGATCAGCTCGACCTTGTTGGTCCGGGTGCCATCCAGCTCGCTGCCGTAGATCACCTTGAAGTGCCGGTCGAAGGCGAAATGGCGGGCTATTTCGCGGGCAAACTCCCACGGCTTGGAGGTGGCGATATACAGCGTACGGCCTTGGTCGTTGAGTGCCTGCAGCAGCTCCGGCACGCCGTCGAACACCAGGTTTTCGTACAACCCGGTCACCTTGAAGCGCTCGCGGTAGAAGTTCACCGCGTCCCAGGCCTTGGCTTCGTCGAAGTGGTAGAACTGCATGAACGCCTGCAGCAGGGGCGGGCCAATGAAGTGTTCGAGGCGGGCAAGGTCCGGCTCGTCGATGCCCAGTTTGGCCAGGGCGTACTGGATCGAGCGGGTGATGCCCAGGCGCGGGTCGGTCAGGGTGCCGTCGAGGTCGAAGAGGATGTTCTGCTGGTGCATGGTTTTCTCGGTGCCTGAAAGGTGTTTCGTGGGAGCGGGCTTGCCCCGCGATGGCGGCAGCAGTACCAACCTCTGCTGACTGGGCCAACGCAATCGCGGGGCAAGCCCGCTCCCACGGGCAGAAACTGGGTTTACTGGTCGTAGCCTTCGGCCAGGTGCTGGTCCTTGAGCTTGACGTAGTTGCCGGCGCTGTAGGCGAAGAACGCGTGTTCCTGTTCGCTCAGCAGCCGCACCTGTTTCACTGGGCTGCCCATGTACAGGTACCCGCTGGCCAGGCGCTTGCCCGGGGGCACCAGGCTGCCGGCACCGATGATCACCTCGTCCTCGACGATGGCGCCATCCATGATGGTGCTGCCCATGCCCACCAGGATGCGGTTGCCCAGGGTACAGCCATGCAGCATGACTTTGTGACCGATGGTCACCTCGTCGCCGATGATCAACGGGAAACCATCCGGGTTGAAAGGCCCGGCGTGGGTGATGTGCAACACGCTGCCATCCTGCACGCTGGTGCGCGCGCCGATGCGGATGCGGTGCATGTCGCCGCGCACCACCGTCAGTGGCCAGATCGAGCTGTCGTCACCGATCTCGACGTCGCCGATGACCACCGCCGAACGGTCGACGAAGGCCCGTGCTGCCACTTTCGGCGTGTGTTCCTGGAAGGTCCGGAGGGCCATGATAGTGTTCCTCTGCAATGCCGATAGGCAGGCTGCCTGCTGCGGTCGGCGTCGATTGTAATTAAGATGGTCCCGTGTTTCTCCTGCCAAGGTACCCGAACCGTGAGTGCGAACAACCCGCTGCTGCAGTCCCACGATCTGCCGCCCTTCTCGGCCATCCGCGCCGAGCATGTGCTGCCGGCGATCGAGCAGATCCTTGCCGACAACCGCAAGGCCATCGCCGACATCCTCGAGAAGCAGGGCAACAACCCGAGCTGGGCCGGCCTGGTGCTGGCCATGGACGAACTTAACGACCGCCTGGGCGCCGCCTGGAGCCCGGTCAGCCACCTCAACGCGGTGTGCAACAGCCAGGAGCTGCGCGAGGCCTACGAGTCCTGCCTGCCGGCCCTGAGCGCCTATTCCACCGAACTGGGCCAGAACCGCGCCCTGTTCGACGCCTATCAAGCCCTGGCCAACAGCCCTGAGGCTGCAAGCTTCGATGTGGCGCAGAAGACCATCATCGAGCACGCCCTGCGCGATTTCCGTCTGTCGGGCATCGACCTGCCGGCCGACCAGCAGCAGCGCTACGCCGAAGTGCAGAGCACGCTCAGCGAGCTGGGCAGCCGCTTCTCCAACCAGCTGCTCGATGCCACCCAGGCCTGGACCAAGCACGTCACCGACGAAGCCGCGCTGGCCGGCCTGACCGACTCGGCCAAGGCGCAGATGGCTGCCGCCGCCCAGGCGAAAGGCCTCGACGGCTGGCTGATCACCCTCGAATTCCCCAGCTACTACGCGGTGATGACCTACGCCAGCGACCGCGCCCTGCGCGAAGAGCTGTACGCCGCCTACTGCACCCGCGCTTCCGACCAGGGCCCGAATGCCGGCCAGTTCGACAACGGCCCGGTGATGGAGCAGATCCTCGACCTGCGCCAGGAACTGGCCAAGCTGCTGGGCTACCCGAACTTCGCCGAGCTGAGCCTGGCCACCAAGATGGCCGAGTCCAGCGACCAGGTGCTGGGCTTCCTGCGTGACCTGGCCAAGCGTTCCAAGCCGTTCGCCGCCCAGGACCTGGAGCAGCTCAAGGCCTACGCCGCCGAGCAAGGCACACCGGAACTGGCCAGCTGGGATGCCGGTTATTTCGGCGAGAAGCTGCGCGAGCAGCGCTACAGCGTGTCCCAGGAAGCCCTGCGCGCCTACTTCCCGATCGACAAGGTGCTGACCGGCCTGTTCGCCATCGTCCAGCGCCTGTACGGCATCGAAATCGCCGAGCTCAAAGGCTTCGACGCCTGGCACCCGGATGTGCGCCTGTTCGAGATCAAGGAAAACGGCCAGCACGTGGGCCGCTTCTTCTTCGACCTCTACGCCCGCGCCAACAAGCGCGGCGGTGCCTGGATGGACGGCGCCCGCGACCGTCGCCGCACCGCGGCCGGCAGCCTGCAGAGCCCGGTGGCCAACCTGGTGTGCAACTTCACCCCGGCCGCGCCCGGCAAGCCTGCGCTGCTGACCCACGATGAAGTCACCACGCTGTTCCACGAGTTCGGCCACGGCCTGCACCACCTGCTGACCCGCATCGAGCATGCCGGTGTGTCCGGCATCAACGGCGTTGCCTGGGACGCGGTGGAGCTGCCGAGCCAGTTCATGGAGAACTGGTGCTGGGAGCCGGAAGGCCTGGCGCTGATCTCTGGCCATTACGAAACCGGCGAGCCACTGCCCCAGGACCTGCTGGACAAGATGCTGGCGGCGAAGAACTTCCAGTCCGGCATGATGATGGTGCGCCAGCTGGAGTTCTCGCTGTTCGACTTCGAACTGCACGCCACCCACGGTGACGGCCGCAGCGTGCTGCAAGTGCTCGAGGGCGTGCGCGAGGAAGTCACGGTGATGCGCCCGCCAGCGTACAACCGTTTCCCCAACAGCTTCGCGCACATTTTCTCTGGCGGTTATGCGGCGGGTTACTACAGCTACAAGTGGGCCGAAGTGCTGTCGGCCGACGCCTTCTCGCGCTTTGAAGAAGAAGGCGTGCTCAATGCCGAGACCGGCCGCTCGTTCCGCGAGGCGATCCTGGCGCGGGGCGGTTCCTGCGAGCCGATGGTGCTGTTCGTCGACTTCCGTGGCCGTGAGCCTTCCATCAACGCATTGCTGCGCCACTGCGGCCTGAGTGAGGACGCAGCGGCATGAGTGAGGTAGCCGTGAGCAAGACCAAGCGACGCTTTATCGCCGGGGCCGTGTGCCCGGCGTGCAGCGAGATGGACAAGCTGATGATGTGGAGCGAAGACGACGTGCCGCACCGCGAGTGCATGGCCTGCGGGTTCACCGATACCTTGAATGAGCAGGGGCTGTCGGTGCCCAAGGAACTCGGTACCCGGGTCAACCAGCTGGCGCCGAAGGCGGCGCCGGTGAAAGTACAGGTGCAGACGGTGCAGTTCTTCCCCAATCCGAAGCTCAAGAAGCCCGAGTGAGGTCGGGGTCGCTTCGCGACCCATCGCTGGCAAGCCAGCTCCCACAGGAGGCAGCGATACCCTGTGGGAGCTGGCTTGCCAGCGATGGGCTGCGCAGCAGCCCTTTGCAATCCGCCTGACGGCACTGGTGCTCAAGGAAAACCCGGATTACTGTATGCGCATACAGTAATCCGGGTTTTTCATCATGAAGCCAGCCCCCCTCCGTGGCCGCGGCACCACCGCCAACCCGCACAACCGTTTCGCCCCCAACCACTCGGTGGCCGAGGACGACGGCTGGTACCAGGAAGTCCCGCTCACCCAGGGCACAGAGGTGCGGATCGAGCTGGCCAAGACCATCATCGCCCGCAACACCTCCCCCGACCTGCCCTTCGACCGCACCATCAACCCCTACCGTGGCTGCGAGCACGGCTGCATCTACTGCTACGCCCGCCCCAGCCACGCCTACTGGGACCTCTCCCCCGGCCTGGACTTCGAAACCAAGCTGATCGCCAAGACCAACGCCGCCGAGGTGCTCGAACAGCAACTGAGCAAACCGGGCTACGTCTGCGCGCCGATCAACCTGGGCTCCAACACCGACCCCTACCAGCCCATCGAACGCGAGCAGCAACTCACACGGCGGCTGCTGGAGGTGCTGCTGCGCTACCGCCACCCGGTGACCATCGTCACCAAAGGCTCGCTGGTGCTGCGTGACCTCGACCTGCTGAGCGAACTGGCAAGCCAGCGCCTGGCCCGCGTGATGATCAGCCTCACCACCCTCGACGATGAGCTCAAGCGCACGCTGGAGCCCCGTGCCGCCGCGCCGAAAGCGCGTTTGCGTGCGATTCGGGTGTTGCGCGAGGCTGGAGTGCCGGTGGGCGTGCTGTGTTCGCCGATGATCCCGATGATCAACGACAGTGAGCTGGAGCGCCTGCTGGAGGCGGCAAAGGAAGCCGGCGCCCAGAGCGCGGCGTACATGATGCTGCGCCTGCCGCTGGAGGTGGCGCCGCTGTTCGAGCAGTGGCTGCGCGATCACTACCCGCAACGTGCCGATCACGTGCTGAGCCTGATCCGCCAGAGCCGGGGAGGCGAGTTGTACGACAGCCGGTTTGGCGCGCGCATGCGGGGTGAAGGCGTGTTCGCCGAACTGCTGGCGCAACGGTTTCGCAAGGCGGCCAGGCGCCTGGGGTTCGAAGGGCGGGAGGAGTTGGCGCTGGATTGCAGCGCTTTCTGCCCTCCAGGCGGGCAGATGGCATTGTTCTGAATGCATCTGTGGGAGCGGCTTTAGCCGCGAACACCGGCGTAGCCGGTGCCATTTACCGCGTCGCCTGCTTCGCGGCTAAAGCCGCTCCCACAAGGTCTGCGTCATTCCCTGCAAAGCTACCCTCAGCGTCGCTAATGCTAGGCATCAATATCAGTATTGGGTATTGGCATCTGATGCTTTTTTGCTATTATCCAAATCCCGCCTAAAACCTCTGGAACGCCCGTTCTAGAGCTGTCCAAATTAAGTTTCAGTTAAGTTTTCTCCGCTAGCGTAGGCCCCCAGTCCACCCCGACTGTGATCTATTGTCTGTGCGCGTCATCTAATCCCCGCATAGCCATAATCTTTCCCCGGTAACATGGAACTTACCTTCAAACCGTCAAGAGGATGAATCATGCCCGTCAAGGACCCATCCAAGGTTGTCCCGGCCGCACCCGCCGAAAGCGCCGATGCCGCCCTCAAGCATATCGTCGACGGCTTCCTGCGGTTCCACACCGAGGTCTTCCCTGAGCAGCAAGAGCTGTTCAAGAAGCTGGCCACCGCGCAGAAACCCCGCGCCATGTTCATTACCTGCGCCGACTCGCGCATCGTCCCCGAGCTGATCACCCAGAGTTCGCCTGGCGACCTGTTCGTCACCCGTAACGTCGGCAACGTGGTGCCGCCGTATGGGCAGATGAACGGTGGTGTTTCCAGTGCCATCGAATACGCGGTGCTGGCGTTGGGCGTGCATCACATCATCGTCTGCGGCCACTCCGACTGCGGCGCCATGCGTGCGGTGCTCAACCCGCACTCGCTGGACAAGATGCCGACTGTCGCGGCCTGGCTGCGCCATGCCGAGGTGGCGCGTACCGTGGTCGAAGACAACTGCTCCTGCGAAACCCCGCACGAAAGCATGCAACTGGTGACCAAGGAAAACGTCATCGCCCAGCTGCACCACCTGCGCACCCACCCATCGGTGGCCTCGCGCCTGGCTGCTGGCCAGTTGCACATCCATGGCTGGCTGTACGACATCGAGACCAGCCAGATCGAAGCCTACGATGCCGCCAGCGACAGTTTCCTGCCGCTGATCGCTGGCCAGCCGATCCCGAGCGCCACTCCGAGAGGCCGCTACTAAGCGACCCGACCACGCTGAACAAACCTTGATAGCCGGCTGCACCCCACGGGTGCGGCGCGGCCTTCGCCTGCCTTGAATTCCCCCGAACGCCCTGCCGGCAAACCCGCTGGCGGCCCGCGCCTGCGCGCGATTCGGGGTTCCCAGTGCTCGCGGCCAGAGGAATGGCCGTGAATCGATAAAGGAGCGTCATGGTGAACAAGACACAGATCAAAGCGGCATTGCCGCGTGAGTTGCTGGCCTCGGTGGTGGTGTTCCTGGTGGCCCTGCCGCTGTGCATGGGCATTGCCATCGCCTCTGGCTTGCCGCCGTCCAAGGGCCTGATCACCGGGATCATCGGCGGCATCGTGGTTGGCTTCATCGCCGGCTCACCGCTGCAGGTCAGCGGGCCCGCCGCCGGCCTGGCGGTGTTGGTGTTCGAGCTGGTGCGCCAACATGGCGTGGCCATGCTGGGGCCGATCCTGTTGCTGGCCGGCCTGCTGCAGCTGCTGGCCGGGCGTTTGCGCCTGGGCTGCTGGTTCCGCGTCACGGCGCCGGCGGTGGTGTACGGCATGCTCGCCGGTATCGGCGTGCTGATTGTGCTGTCCCAGGTCCATGTGATGTTCGACGCGGCGCCACAGCCGTCGGGTGTGGATAACCTGCTGGGCTTCCCGGCCACGCTGGCTGCGGCGCTGCCGCTGGAAAGCGCAGGCAATGGCTGGCAGGCCGGCGGGCTGGGCCTGGGCACCATCGCCGTCATGTGGGGCTGGGAACGCTTGCGCCCGCAACGCCTGCGCTTCATCCCCGGCGCATTGCTGGGGGTGGCGGCGATGACCGCCATCAGCCTGTGGCTGGCGCTGCCGGTCAACCGGGTGCAGGTACCGGCGGACCTGTCCGAGGCCATCGACTGGCTGCGCCCGGACGATCTGCTCAAGTTGGCCGACCCTACCCTGCTGGTGGCGGCCTTCGCCCTGGCCTTCATCGCCAGTGCCGAAACGCTGCTGTCGGCAGCGGCGGTGGACCGCATGCACAGTGGCCAGCGCTCGGACTTCGACCGTGAACTGTCGGCGCAAGGGGTCGGCAACATGCTCTGCGGTGTGCTCGGTGCGCTGCCGATGACCGGGGTGATAGTGCGCAGTTCGGCCAACGTGCAGGCCGGCGCGCAAACCCGCGCTTCGGCGATCCTGCATGGGCTGTGGTTGCTGGCATTCGTCGTCGCCTTGAGCAGCGTGCTGCAGCAGATCCCGGTGGCCAGCCTGGCGGGCGTGCTGGTGTACACCGGCGTGAAGCTGGTGGATTTCAAGGCGTTCCGAGGGTTGAGCCGTTATGGGCGGATGCCGATGTTCACGTATGCCGCGACGGCACTGGCGATCGTTTTCACCGACCTGCTCACCGGTGTGCTGCTGGGCTTTGCGCTCACCCTGCTGAAGCTGGCGCTGAAGGCGGCGCGGCTGAAGATCAACCTGGTGACACTGGCCAAGCCGGGGCACATGGAGCTGCGCCTGAGCGGGGCGGCGACCTTTCTCAAGGTGCCGGCGCTGACCCAGGTGCTCGACACCGTGCCGGAAGGGACCACGCTGCATGTGCCGTTGGGCAACCTGAGCTACATCGACCATTCCTGTCTGGAACTGCTGGAGGATTGGGGGCGCAGCAGTGCGGCCAAGGGGACGCGGCTGGTGCTGGAGCAGCGGCGGTTGAAGCGGCGGGTCGAGGGACGGTTGCGGACTACGGCGGGGGTTGGGGCTTAACAGCATCGCGGGGCAAGCCCGCTCCCACGACGGATAAAGCGTGGGAGCGGGCTTGCCCCGCGATGACTTCAACTCAGGCCGACTGGCCCAGCTCCACACCAAGCTGGCGCGACAGGCACGGCCAGCGTTTCCATGCCTCACCGGTCTCAGGGCTCGACAGCTTGTCGCGATAGCGCTCCACCGATTCCACGGCAAAGCTCTCATCGTCGAGCATTTCATCCACCGAGTGGTGCACCACCTCATCCAGCTGATTGGCAAACGTCTCGCCAATCAGTTGATGGGCGATCACGTTGGCCACCGTGGTATCCACCGGAATCAGCGGCTGCTGGAAATGGCGGATATACAGGTCGTTGACCTCCTCCACCAGGCGATGCGCCAGGTAGGCCTCGTCCAGCAGGCAGTCGAGGCCGACATGCCCGGCCATCACGCTGGGTGGCTGCAGGAAGTAGGCTTCGGCGATTTTCAGCACCGGTTTGATCTGCGACTCGATGCCGGCCTCGCGGGCCACGCTGTGCGCGGCCTCGAGCAGTTCCGGCACTTCGTTGATATAGGCGCCGACGAAGCGCGCCAGGGTACCCTGGGCATCCTGCTCGGGTAGTTGGATCGAAGGATGCAAGTGCGGCAATTGCTGCTCGAGACGGGTTTTCAGCTGGCCTGTGCGGCTCTCATGTTGATGGGCATTTTCAATCTGCTCGCGTACAGCAGCGATGTTCATGACAACTCCAGGGACAAGGCGTTACAAACGGAAGACACTAAGTTAGCTCGCTTAGGAGATTGGCTAAGACGTATTTGTTATATCACTGAGACACGTGTAGGAAATTGGCTATATCAATATGCCATCATTGTGCCCCAGCCCAGTATCCATGCGGCTTTCAGCGCAAACGTTTGGTTAGGTGAAAGTCATTTGATGCTGTTCATTGCGCGCCATTGGTCGCTGTCTATACTCCCGATGAAACGTGATTCGTTGATGAGGCCCGACTGCCTTTAGCAGGGGGCTCGGTCGTCGAAGTCAGCAGTCTTGGCCGCCGTACCCTTCTTTGTCGTAGCAGGTTGTCCACGCCTCCGGGACTACAAGAACGATAAGGGGAACCCGCAATGATGCGACATCCACATGTCTGGATGGGCCTCCTGCTGTGGTCGGTGTTTGGTCAGGCACAGGCTGCATGGACCGTGAACATGGCGCCCGGGGCGACGGAGGTCTCCCACGCCGTTTTCGACCTGCACATGACCATCTTCTGGATCTGCGTAATCATCGGCATCGTGGTGTTCGGCGCGATGTTCTGGTCGATGGTCATCCACCGCCGCTCTACCGGCCAGCAGCCTGCGCATTTCCACGAGCACACCTGGGTGGAAATCCTCTGGACGGTCGTCCCCTTCCTTATCCTGGTGGCCATGGCCATCCCGGCCACCAAGACCTTGATCGACATCTACGACGCCACCGACTCGGACATCGATATCCAGGTCACCGGCTACCAGTGGAAGTGGCACTACAAGTACCTGGGCCAGGACGTCGAGTTCTTCAGCAACCTGGCCACCCCCGCCGACCAGATCCACAACAAGGCGCCCAAGGACGAGCATTACCTGCTCGAAGTCGACCAGCCGCTGGTGCTGCCGGTGGGGGCCAAGGTGCGTTTCCTGGTGACTGCCGCCGATGTCATCCACTCCTGGTGGGTGCCGGCCTTCGCGGTCAAGCGCGACGCCATCCCCGGGTTCGTCAACGAGGCCTGGACGCGGATCGAGAAGCCCGGCATCTACCGCGGCCAGTGCACCGAACTGTGCGGCAAGGACCACGGCTTCATGCCGGTGGTGGTCGAGGTGAAATCCAAGGCCGACTACGACACCTGGCTCGGTGAGCGCAAGGCCGAGGCGGCCAAGCTCAAGGAGCTGACCAGCAAGGAATGGACCCTCGAAGAGCTGGTGGCGCGCGGCGACAAGGTCTACCACACCACCTGCGTGGCCTGTCACCAGGCCGAGGGTCAGGGCCTGCCGCCGATGTTCCCGGCGCTCAAAGGCTCGAAAATCGCCACCGGGCCGAAGGAAGGTCACCTGAGCATCGTCTTCCACGGCAAGCCTGGTACCGCCATGGCGGCGTTCGGCAAGCAACTCTCGGAAGTCGATATCGCCGCCGTGGTCACCTACGAGCGCAACGCCTGGGGCAACAACAAGGGCGACATGGTCACGCCGAAGGACGTGCTGGCGCTCAAGCAGGCCGAAGCGCAATGAGCCGGGTTACCCGCGGCAGTCAGTGGATTGCAGGAGACAGGACATGAGTGCAGTGATCGACGACCACGCCCACGGCCATGACCACGCCCACGGCCCGGCCAAGGGCCTGATGCGCTGGGTGCTGACCACCAACCACAAGGACATCGGCACGATGTACCTGTGGTTCGCCTTCACCATGTTCCTGCTCGGCGGCTCGTTCGCCATGGTGATCCGCGCCGAGCTGTTCCAGCCGGGCCTGCAGATCGTCGAGCCGGCCTTCTTCAACCAGATGACCACCATGCACGGGCTGATCATGGTGTTCGGCGCGGTGATGCCGGCCTTCGTGGGCCTGGCCAACTGGATGATCCCGCTGATGATCGGCGCGCCCGACATGGCCCTGCCGCGGATGAACAACTTCAGCTTCTGGCTGCTGCCGGCGGCCTTCCTGCTGCTGGTCTCGACCCTATTCAGCCCCGGCGGCGGGCCGAATTTCGGCTGGACCTTCTACGCCCCGCTTTCAACCACCTACGCCCCGGCCAGCGTGACCTTCTTCATCTTCGCCATCCACCTGATGGGCATCAGCTCGATCATGGGCGCGATCAACGTGATCGCCACCATCCTCAACCTGCGTGCCCCGGGCATGACCTTGATGAAGATGCCGCTGTTCGTCTGGACCTGGCTGATCACCGCCTTCCTGCTGATCGCGGTGATGCCGGTGCTGGCCGGCGTGGTGACCATGATGCTGATGGACATCCACTTCGGCACCAGCTTCTTCAGCGCCGCCGGTGGCGGCGACCCGGTGCTGTTCCAGCACGTGTTCTGGTTCTTCGGCCACCCCGAGGTGTACATCATGATCCTGCCGGCGTTCGGCGCGGTCAGCTCGATCATCCCGGCGTTCTCGCGCAAGCCGCTGTTCGGCTACACCTCGATGGTCTACGCCACCGGGGCGATCGCCTTTCTGTCGTTCATCGTCTGGGCCCACCATATGTTCGTGGTCGGCATCCCGGTGGTGGGCGAGCTGTTCTTCATGTACGCGACCATGCTGATCGCCGTGCCCACCGGGGTGAAGGTGTTCAACTGGGTCAGCACCATGTGGGAAGGCTCGCTGACCTTCGAGACGCCGATGCTGTTCGCCATCGCCTTCGTCATCCTGTTCACCATCGGCGGGTTCTCCGGGCTGATGCTGGCCATCGCGCCGGCGGACTTCCAGTACCACGACACCTACTTCGTGGTGGCGCACTTCCACTACGTGCTGGTGCCCGGGGCGATCTTCGGGATCTTTGCCTCGGCCTATTACTGGCTGCCGAAGTGGACTGGGCACATGTACGACGAGACCTTGGGCAAGTTGCACTTCTGGCTGTCGTTCATCGGCATGAACATGGCCTTCTTCCCCATGCATTTCGTCGGCCTGGCCGGCATGCCCCGGCGGATCCCCGACTACAACCTGCAGTTCGCCGACTTCAACATGGTCTCGTCGATCGGCGCGTTCATGTTCGGCGCCACGCAGATCTTCTTCCTGTTCATCGTCATCAAGTGCATCCGTGGCGGCGCGCCGGCGCCGGCCAAACCGTGGGACGGTGCCGAGGGGCTGGAGTGGTCGATACCGTCGCCGGCGCCCTACCACACCTTCCAGACTCCGCCGGAAGTGAAGTAGGAGCGCGCCCATGGACGGCCTGTCGCTGCGCCGCCTGGTTACCCGCCTGGTCATGCTGACCGTGGTGATGTTCGCCTTCGGCTTTGCCCTGGTGCCGATCTATGACGTGATGTGCAAGGCCTTCGGCATCAACGGCAAGACCGGCGGGCAGTACGAGGGCAGCCAGGTCAGCGACCCGACGCGCTCGGTGCGGGTGCAGTTCATGTCGACCAACGCTGGCGACATGAGCTGGGAGTTCCACTCCAGCGCCGACCAGATCGAGGTCAACCCAGGGGCGGTGAACCAGATGATCTTCATTGCCCGCAACCCGACCAAGCACCCGATGAGCGCCCAGGCCATCCCCAGCATCACCCCGGCCGAGGCGGCGGCGTATTTCCACAAGACCGAATGCTTCTGCTTCACCCAGCAGGTGTTGCAGCCTGGCGAACGCATCGAGATGCCGGTGCGCTTCATCGTCGACCGCGACCTGCCGGATTCGGTGAAACACCTGACCTTGGCCTACACCTTGTTCGACATCACCGCTCGCCACCCCCCGGTCGCCCAAGCCGCGACCGAGGGCGCCCGTTGAGGGAAGGAGATACGTCATGGCAAGCCACGAGCACTACTACGTACCGGCGCAGAGCAAGTGGCCGATCATCGCCACGATCGGCATGTTCATCACGGTGTTCGGCCTGGGCACCTGGTTCAACGACCTGAAGGCCGGCCACCCGGAATCCCACGGGCCGCTGATCTTCTTCGTCGGTGCGTTGTTCCTGGCGTACATGCTGTTCGGCTGGTTCGGCGCGGTGGTCAAGGAGAGCCATGCCGGGTTGTATAGCCCGCAGATGGACCGCTCGTTCCGCTGGGGCATGAGCTGGTTCATCTTTTCCGAGGTGATGTTCTTCATGGCCTTCTTCGGCGCGCTGTTCTACGTGCGCGTGCTGGCCGGGCCGTGGCTGGGCGGCGAAGGGGCCAAGGGCGTGGCGCACATGCTCTGGCCCAGTTTCGAATTCGCCTGGCCGCTGCTGCACACGCCAGACCCGAAGCTGTTCCCGCCGCCTAAAGAGGTGATCGACCCGTGGCACCTGCCGCTGATCAACACCATCCTGCTGGTGAGCTCCAGCGTGACCATCACCATTGCCCACCATGCCTTGCGCAAGGGGCACCGTGGACCGCTGAAGTTCTGGATGGCGCTGACCATTCTCCTGGGTATCAGCTTCATCACGTTGCAGGCCTACGAGTACCACGAGGCCTATACCAAGCTGGGGCTGACGTTGGGGTCGGGGATCTATGGCGCGACGTTCTTCATGCTGACCGGTTTCCACGGTGCGCACGTGACCTTGGGCACGATCATCCTGATCGTGATGTTCGTGCGTATTTTGCGCGGGCACTTCAATCCGGAGAAACACTTCGGCTTCGAGGCGGCCAGCTGGTACTGGCACTTCGTCGATGTGGTCTGGGTGGGCTTGTTCATCTTTGTGTATGTGCTCTAGGGCAAGCTACACACGACCCTGTGGGAGCGGGTTTACCCGCGAATGCGATGGTGGATTTGACACCGTATTCGCGGGTAAACCCGCTCCCACAGGGATCCAGGTGATTTCAAAACGGCGCGTGTGACACCAACTGCCCGCTGATCAAGCCCCAGGCCACCAGCCCGATGGTCAGGGCCGCCAGGGTGACACGCACGGTGAGGGCTTTGAGCAGCCGGGTCGACTGGTCGTCGTCCTTGACCAGGAACACCAGGCCACTGAACAGGCTGGCGACGGTGGCCAGCAGCATCAGGACTATCGCGGCCTTGAGCATGACGAGACTCCGGGGGGATGCGGTGATGAGTGCAAGTATAGCGTTCGACCTTGCGGGGCCACGGTGAGGCCGTTTCGCCCCGGCTGGATCCCGACCCTGGTGGTGCTCGCGCTGCTGCCGGGGCTGATCGCGCTTGGCTTCTGGCAACTGGGCCGGGCCGACGACAAGCGCGCCCTGATGGACAGCTACGCCGAACGCCAGGTGGAGGCGCCACTGGCCGCCGCCCAGCTTGCCCAGTTGCCCGACCCTGCCTTCTACCGTGTGCACCTCTATGGCCGTTTCGACGCTCGCCACAGCCTGTTGCTGGACAACCAGATGCGCGACGGCCAGGCCGGCGTCGAACTGCTGCAGCCCTTCCACGACCAGGCCAGCGGCCAGTGGCTGCTGGTCAATCGCGGCTGGTTGCCCTGGCCCGATCGGCGGGTGCCGGTGCAGTTCGTCACACCCGATCAACCCCTGGCGTTGGATGCCTCGGTCTATGTGGCGCCCGGCAAGACCTTCCAGTTGCACCCCGACCCCGCCGGCGGCCAGTGGCCGCATTTGCTGACTGCCGTCGACCCGGCCGGCCTCTGGCAACTGCTCGGGCGTGAAGGTTTCGCCCACGAGCTGCGCCTGGAGCCTGGGCCGGCCAGCTACCGACTGGGCTGGCCGGTGGTCGCCATGGGCCCGGAAAAGCACCTGGGCTATGCCGTGCAGTGGTTTGCCCTGGCCACCACGCTGGTGCTGCTTTACCTGTATTTCGGCTGGCACAACCACAACAAGGAGAACCGCCATGGCCGCCGCCACGAGTCCACTGAACGTGCCTGAAGGGCGCAAGGCCCGCGGGCGCTTGCAGCTGCTGTTGATCCTGTTCGTCGTGCTGGGGCCGATGATCCTAGCCACCAGCATGTACAAACTGCAGTTCTGGGTGCCGGACGGGCGCAACTTCCATGGGGTAATGATCGGCAATGGCCAGAGCCGCGCCGACATTGGCATCGATGCCCAGGACCAGCGCTGGCAGCTGTTGGTCAGCGCCCCGCAAGCCTGCGCCGAGGACTGCCGCCAGCTGGTGTACCTGGCCCGGCAGATCCAGGTGGGCCTGGGCCGTGACGCCAGCCGCGCCAGCCATGCCCTGGCCGCCGCGCAGGCGCTCGATGCGGACTACCAGGCCGTGCTCGGTCGTGAATACCCGCAGCTGCAACGCTACCCGCTGGATAGCCAGCGCTACCAGCAGCAGGTCGGCGAGCCCGGCCCGCAGCTGTGGATCGTCGACCCTCACGGCAACCTGGTGCTGCGCTACGACGCCAAGGTCAACGGCAAGAAGGTGCTGGACGACCTGCGCCACCTGCTCAAGCTGTCCAACATTGGCTAGGAGCCTGCCATGGCCAGACCTGGATTTCGCCTTGCCGTGTTCGCCACCCTGCTGGCGTTGTTGGTGGTGCTGCTCGGCGCCTACACCCGCCTGACCCACGCCGGCCTCGGTTGCCCCGACTGGCCGGGTTGTTACGGCTTCATCAGCGTGCCCAAGAGCGAGGCGCAGTTGGCCCACGCCGAACTGCACTTCCCCGAGCACCCGGTGGAAGAGGCCAAGGGCTGGGCCGAGATGACCCACCGTTACTTCGCCGGCAGCCTGGCGCTGGTGATCGCCCTGCTCGCCTTCCAGGCCGTGCGCAGGCATGCCCGCGATGGCCAGCCTTATCGTCTGCCGCTGCTGTTGCTGGCGGTGGTACTGGCCCAGGCGGCCTTCGGCATGTGGACGGTGACGCTCAAGCTGTGGCCGCAGGTGGTCACCGCGCACCTGCTCGGCGGGTTCACCACCCTGAGCCTGCTTTTCCTGCTATCGCTGCGTCTATCCCGGGCCTTTGCGCCACTCCCCAAATTGCCTTTGAGCCTGCGCCGGATAGCTGCCCTGGCCTTGCTGGTGGTGATCGGCCAGATCGCCCTGGGGGGTTGGGTGAGTGCCAACTATGCGGCGGTGGCCTGTATCGACCTGCCCACCTGCCACGGCCAGTGGTGGCCGGCGGCGGACTTCAGCAACGGCTTCCATCTTACCCAGCATGTCGGCCCCAACTACCTGGGCGGGCAGTTGGACAGCGATGCGCGCACGGCGATCCATATCAGCCATCGCCTGGGCGCGTTGCTGGTGACGGCGGTGCTGCTGCTGCTCAGCTGGAAGCTCCAGCGCCATGGCCTGAGCGGCCTGGCGCGCCTGGTATTGCTGGCCCTGGGGCTGCAATTGAGCCTGGGCATCAGCAACGTGCTGCTGCACCTGCCGCTGGCCGTGGCGGTGGCGCATAACGCCGGCGGCGCCCTGCTGCTGTTGAGCATGGTGTTGGTGAACTACCGCATCCGCGTGGCCGACAAGGTGCGCGTAGGCCAAGGTTGGCGCCTGACCCCGGTCACCGGCGTGAGCCTCACCCATCACTTGAGGAACGATTCGTGGCGACGCTTCTGAGCGCTGAGCGACAGCGCGCCGGTTGGCGCGACTATCTGGAGCTGACCAAGCCCAAGGTGGTGGTGCTGATGCTGATCACCTCGCTGGTGGGAATGTTCCTCGCCACCCGTGCCGGCGTGGCCTGGAGCGTGCTGCTGTTCGGCAACCTGGGCATCGCCCTGTGCGCGGGCGGCGCGGCGGTGGTCAACCATGTGCTGGACCGGCGCATCGACGCGCTGATGGCCCGCACCCACAAGCGCCCGTTGGCCCAGGGCCGGGTGGCGCCGCTGCCAGCGCTGTGCTTCGCCGCGCTGCTGGCGATGTCGGGGATGGGTTTGCTGCTGGCCTTCACCAATGCACTGACCGCTTGGCTGACCCTGGCCTCGCTGCTGGGCTATGCGGTGCTCTACACCGGCTTTCTCAAGCGTGCCACGCCGCAGAACATCGTGATCGGCGGCCTGGCCGGCGCGGCCCCGCCGCTGCTGGGGTGGGTGGCGGTCAGCGGGCATGTGAGTGCCGAGCCGCTGTTGCTGGTGCTGATCATCTTCGCCTGGACCCCACCGCATTTCTGGGCCCTGGCCATTCACCGTAGGGGCGAGTACGAAAAAGCGGATATTCCGATGCTGCCGGTGACCCACGGCGAGCGTTACACGGCCTTGCATATCCTGCTGTACACCTTGATTTTACTGGCGGTGAGCCTGCTGCCCTACGCCATCCACATGAGCGGGCCGCTGTACCTGGCCTGTGCCCTGGGGCTGGGCCTGCGCTTCCTGCACTGGGCTTGGGTGTTGTACCGTGGCACCCGGCCGCACGCGGCGATCAACACGTTCAAGTACTCTATCGGCTACCTGTTCGCCCTGTTCATCGCCCTGCTCGTTGACCACTACTTGTTGCTGAACCTATGACCCGAACCCAGAAAACCGTATTCATCCTTGTTGCCCTGGTCGCGCTGATCATGGGCCTGACCGTCAACAAGGTGCTCAGTGACCGGGGGCAGTTGAACCCCACTGAACTGATCGACGCCGGCATCATCCTGCTGCCGCAGAGCCGCACCGTGCCTGATGTGTCGATGACCGACCAGAATGGCCAGCCCGTTGCGATGGACCAGCTCAAGGGCAAGTGGTCGCTGCTGTTCTTCGGCTACACCTACTGCCCGGACATCTGCCCGACCACCCTCGCCCAGTTGCGCCAGGTGAAGAGCGAGCTGCCGAAAGAGGCGTGGGAGCGCTTGCAGGTGGTGCTGGTGAGCGTCGACCCGAACCGCGACACGCCGAACCAGCTCAAGCAGTACCTGGGCTATTTCGACAAGGATTTCGTCGGGGTGACGGGGACTATCGAGGATACCCAGAAGCTGGCCAACGGCCTGAGCATTCCGTTCATTCCGGCCGACACCAGCAAGCCGGGCTACACCGTGGATCACAGCGGCAACCTGGCGGTCGTGGGGCCGGATGGGCGTCAGCGCGGGTTCATTCGTGCGCCGTTCAATAACCAGAAGCTGGTGGCGCAGTTGCCGGGGTTGGTCAAGCGGGATTGATCGGGGCTTGAAAACATCGCGGGGCAAGCCCGCTCCCACGACTATCACGTGGGAGCGGGCTTGCCCCGCGATTGTTTCAGGCTTTGATCAGAACGCCGGAACCACAGCGCCCTTGTACTTCTCGGTGATGAACTGCTTCACCTCAGGCGAGTGCAGCGCCGCAGCCAGTTTCTTCATGGCGTCGGAGTCTTTGTTGTCCGGGCGGGCAACCAGGATGTTCACGTACGGCGAGTCGCTGCCTTCGATGGCCAGCGCGTCCTTCTCGGGGTTGAGCTTGGCTTCCAGCGCGTAGTTGGTGTTGATCAGCGCCGCATCGACCTGGGTCAGCACGCGCGGAATGGTGGCCGCTTCCAGCTCACGGAATTTCAGGCCCTTGTCGTTGCCGGTGATGTCTTTCACGGTCGACAGGATGTTCTTGTTGTCCTTGAGCTTGATCACACCGGCCTTGTCCAGCAGCAGCAGGGCGCGGCCGCCGTTGGTGGCGTCGTTGGGGATGACCACGGTGGCGCCGGAGGCCAGCTCGTCGAGCTTCTTGACCTTGGCCGAGTACACGCCCAGCGGCTCGATATGCACACCGGCGACGCTGACCAGGTTGGTCTTCTTGGCCTTGTTGAATTCATCCAGGTACGGCTGGTGCTGGAAGAAGTTGGCGTCCAGGCGCTTTTCGGCCACCTGCACGTTCGGCTGGATGTAGTCGGTGAATTCCTTGACCTTCAGCTCCACGCCCTCTTTCGCCAGTTGCGGTTTGACGAAGTTGAGGATCTCGGCGTGCGGCACCGGGGTAGCGGCGACGGTCAGGGTTTCGGCGTGGGCCGAGAAGGCCGCGACGGCGGCGACAACAGCAAGCAGCTTCTTCATTGATCACTCCTTGTGAGGGCCGCGACGGCCCCCGAACGGGTCGGCCGGGCCGACCCCATTGGGGTTACTTACGGGAAAAATGCACAACCAGTTTGTCGCCGATCATCTGCAGGACTTGAACCAGGATGACCAGCAGCACCACGGTGACGATCATCACGTCGGTCTGGAAACGCTGGTAGCCGAAGCGGATCGACAGGTCGCCCAGGCCGCCGGCGCCAACCACACCGGCCATGGCCGTGTAGGACACCAGGGTGATGGCGGTGACGGTGGTGGCGGCGATGATGCCCGGCATGGCTTCAGGCAGCACCGCCTTGAAGATGATCTGGCGAGTGGTGGCGCCCATCGACTGGGTTGCCTCGATGATGCCGCGGTCCACTTCGCGCAGCGCGGTTTCCACCAGGCGTGCGAAGAATGGCGTGGTCCCCACCACCAGCGGCGGGATGGCCCCGGCGACGCCCAGCGAGGTGCCGGTGATCAGCACCGTGGCGGGGATCATCACGATCAGCAGGATGATGAACGGCAGCGAGCGCACGATGTTGACGATGGTCGCCATCACCGCATAGATCTGCTTGTGCTCGAACATCTGCCGTGGCCCGAACAGGAACAGCAGCACGCCCAGGGGCAGGCCCAGCAGCACGGTGAACACCAGCGAGGTGAACAGCATGATCAGGGTGTCGCCGGTGGCCAGCCAGATTTCGGCCCAGTCGACGTTGGCAAAGAAATTCAGGGCGTCCATCAACGCAGTACCTCCATATGTACGTCAGCTGCAGTGAAGCGGGCGAATGCCGCGTCCATGTCCCCGCCGATCAGGGCGAGGGTCAGCTGGCCATAGGGGATGTCCTTGATGCGGTCGATGCGCCCGGCAAGGATGCTGTAGTCGACCCCGGTTTCGCGGGCCACGGTGCCCAGCAGCGGCGCATAGGTGGCATCGCCCTGGAAGGTCAGGCGCACGATGCGCCCCGGCACATGGGCGAAGTCGTCGCGCTGGTCGTTCTCGTCGACCTGCTCGTCTTCCTGGACGAAACGCTTGGTGGTGGCGTGCTGCGGGTGCAGGAACACCTCGGCCACCGGGCCGTGCTCGACGATCTGCCCGGCATCCATCACCGCCACGCGGTCGCAGACCCGGCGGATCACGTCCATCTCGTGGGTGATCAGCACGATGGTCAGCTTGAGTTCGCGGTTGATCTCGGCCAGCAGTTGCAGCACCGAGGCGGTGGTTTGCGGGTCGAGGGCACTGGTGGCCTCGTCGCATAGCAGGACCTTGGGGTTGGTGGACAGGGCGCGGGCAATGCCGACGCGCTGCTTTTGCCCGCCCGACAGCTGTGCCGGGTACTTCTTGGCGTGCTCCGAAAGGCCGACGCGGGCCAGCAGCTCGCTCACGCGCTTGTCGATCGCGGCGCGGGGCAGCTCGCCCGCCAGCACCAGCGGCAGGGCGACGTTGTCGGCGACGGTCTTGGAGGCCAGCAGGTTGAAGTGCTGGAAGATCATCCCGACCTGCTGGCGGAAGCGGCGCAGCTGGTTGGCATCGAAGGCGGTGACGTCTTCACCGTCGACGATGATCTTGCCGCCGCTCGGGGCCTCGAGGCGGTTGATCAGGCGCAGCATGGTGCTTTTGCCGGCGCCGGAGTGGCCGATCAGGCCGAACACCTGGCCATCTTCGATGGTCAGGCTGGTCGGGTTCAGGGCCGGGATATCCCTACCGGCGACGCGGTAGGTCTTATGGACGTTTTGAAACTCGATCACTGAGCGAACCTTGTGGGGCGCATGGAATTTGGGTCAGCGGTTAGCTGGGGTCGCGCATTTTAGCCTTTTCCCATAGGCGTTCTTAGCATTTATTTGTGATCTGTCCAATCCGTTGGGCATAACGCGACAACCGGCAATCCTGATTGAACGCTCGCCAAGGCCTCCCAGTCACTAGTTGAACAAGCCCGTACGGGCAGCCTGAAGACTGATGAGGAGAGCCGAACATGGCCAGCAAGAAAGCGCCGCAGCCGAAGGAAAGCCAGGTAGCGGGCACCGATACTCCCGACCGGGCCAATACCAATGCCAAGTTGCAGAGCCTGGAGGCGTTTCGCAGCGATGCCACGGGGCAGGCGCTGCGCACCAACCAGGGCGTCAAGGTCGCCGACAACCAGAACAGCCTCAAGGCTGGGGCGCGCGGGCCGTCGCTGCTCGAAGACTTCATCATGCGCGAGAAGATCACCCACTTCGACCATGAGCGCATCCCCGAACGTATCGTCCACGCTCGCGGCGCCGGCGCCCATGGCTACTTTCAAAGCTATGGCTGCCATGCCGAGCTGACCAAGGCCGGCTTCCTGCAGGACCCGGAGAAGATCACCCCGGTGTTCGTGCGGTTTTCCACCGTGCAGGGGCCGCGCGGTTCGGGCGATACCGTGCGTGATGTGCGCGGGTTCGCGGTGAAGTTCTATACCGACGAAGGCAACTTCGACCTGGTCGGCAACAACATGCCGGTGTTCTTCATTCAGGACGCGATCAAGTTCCCCGACTTCGTGCATGCAGTGAAGCCCGAGCCGCACAACGAGATACCCACCGGCGGCTCGGCCCATGACACGTTCTGGGACTTCGTCTCGCTGGTGCCGGAGACGGCGCACATGGTCATCTGGGCCATGTCCGACCGCGCCATCCCGCGTAGCCTGCGGATGATGGAGGGCTTTGGCGTGCACACCTTCCGCCTGGTCAATGCCGAGGGCGTGGCCAGCTTCGTCAAGTTCCACTGGAAGCCTCGCCAGGGCGTGCATTCGCTGCTGTGGGACGAAGCACAGAAGCTGGCCGGCAAGGACGCCGATTACCACCGCCGCGACCTGTGGGAGGCCATCGAGACCGGTAATTGCCCCGAATGGGAGCTGGGCGTGCAGGTCGTTGCCGAGGCCGATGAACACAAATTCGAGTTCGACCTGCTCGACCCGACCAAGCTGATCCCCGAGGAACTGGTGCCGGTGACCCCGCTGGGCAAGATGGTGCTCGATCGCAACCCGGACAACTTCTTTGCCGAGGTGGAGCAGGTTGCCTTTTGCCCCGGGCATATCGTGCCGGGCATCGATTTCAGCAATGACCCCTTGCTGCAGGGCCGGCTGTTCTCCTACACCGACACGCAGATCAGCCGCCTCGGTGGACCGAACTTCCACGAAATTCCGATCAACCGGCCCATCGCGCCCAACCACAGCAGCCAGCGCGATGCCATGCACCGCATGACCCTCGACAAGGGCCGCGCTGCCTACGAGCCGAACAGCATCGATGGTGGCTGGCCGAAAGAGACGCCGCCGGCTGCGCAACAAGGGGGCTTCGAGAGTTATGAGGAACGCATCGACGCGAACAAGATCCGCCAGCGCAGCCCGTCGTTCGCTGACCACTTCTCCCAGGCACGGCTGTTCTTCCAGAGCATGAGCGCGAGCGAGCAGCAGCACATCATCAAGGCCTACAGCTTCGAGCTGGGCAAGGTGGAGCGCGAAGCGATCCGGGTGCGGGAGGTGAACGAAATACTCGCCAACATCGATCTGAAGCTGGCAGCGGCGGTGGCAGTCAACCTCGGGCTGCCGGCGCCCAAGGCGGGGACGGTCAAGGTAAAAGTCGGCAAGCCAGCGCAGTCAAAGGCTTTGAGCCAGATGAACCACCCGGGGAACATCGGTATCAAGGGGCGCAAGGTCGCCGTGCTGGTGGCCAATGGCGTGGACGGCGCCAGCGTCGACAAGGTCGTCAAGGCCCTGGAGGCGCAGAGTGCCCGGCCCATATTGCTGGGGCCGACTTCGGCGCCGGTGAAGACCATTGATGGCCAGCTGTTGCCGGTGGATGCCGCCATGGAGGGCATGCCGTCGGTCATGTTCGACGGGGTGTGGGTGCCGGCCGGCAAGGCTTCGCTGGAAGCGCTGCAAGGCAGCGGCGTGGCCAGGCATTTTCTGCTGGAGGCTTACAAGCACCTCAAGCCCATGGGGTTGGCCGTGGACGGCAAGCTGCTGTTGAACACATTGGGGTTGAAGGAGGATGCGGGATTGCTGTTGGGAGATCAGCAGAAGGTGTTCGAGCAGTTCTTCAAGGCTGTTGAAGGGCACCGGCTGTGGGTGCGGGAGGCGGCTGCCGAATCTGTGCCGGCCTAGGGGCGGGCTGCTTTGCAGCCCATCGCCGGCAAGCCGGCTCCCACAGGTTGCAGGTGATCCCTGTGGGAGCCGGCTTGCCGGCGATGAGGCCCTGACAGGCTTACTGCTGATGGGGGATCAATACCACCTGCGCCGGCAGCGAACGCTGGATCTCGTGCTTCTGGTTCAGCACGAAGCCACTGTCGAACTTGTGCACGCGCTTGTGCAGCAGCGTCTTGAGCCAGGGCGCATCCTGGGTGCGGGGCACCTGGAACACCACGTCGCACTGGTAGTTCACCACGTCGGCGGCGATGTCATCGAGCTGGCGGCGCAGGGCGCGGCTGTCGGTGGTCTTCAGGGCGACCACGGTGCTCGGGGCGGTTGGGTCGAGCAGCCGGGCCTTGGGTTGTGCCGCAGCGGCCTTGAGGGCAGCCTCGGCTTTTTCCAGCTCGGCCTTGCGTGCCTGGGCCATGGTGTCGCCACCGGTCACGGCCGGTGCTTGCGGCATCAGTGCACGGGCGCGGGCCAGCGCGGTGGCGGCGGCATTCACATCGCCTTTCTGCAGGACGATCTGGCTTCGGCGCAGATACGCTTCGGCCAGCTGCCGCTGGTGGGGCTCCAGGCGCGCATCGTCGGGTGCCTGGGCCTGCAGGGCGGCCAGTTGATCTTCGGCGGTGGCCAGCTCATTGCTGGCAATGTTCTGCTCCAGCTGCTGCCAGGCATCCGGTTGGGCAGGCGCGGCCGGCTGCTCGGCGGGCGTGCTGGCGCAGGCCGTCAGGAACAGGGAAAACGCGGCAACAAGCAGATAACGTGAGGCGAACGGCTTCATTCCTGCGACTCTCTATTTGCGCAAAAAGCGAGCAAGTCTACACCCAGGTGCGCACGCTCGAAAATAGGTCTGATTGACCTTGAACCTGCGTAAAGGTTGCAGGCTGCGTTGGTTCACAGCCTGATTTTTCAGCGCTTTGGCAACGCCAGGCTCAGCAAGAATAGCACCGCCGCGCAGACCACGATCGACGGCCCGGCGGGGGTGTCCTTGAACCACGACATGGCCAGCCCCCCGCACACGGCCGTGACCCCCAGCAGGCTGGCGCCCAGGGCCATCTGCTCCGGTGAGCGGGCGTGACGCTGTGCCGCGGCCGCCGGGATGATCAGCAATGAGGTGATCAGCAACACGCCGACAATCTTCATCGCTACCGCGATCACTACGGCGATCAGCAGCATCAACGCCAGGCGCAGGCCCGCCACGGGCAGCCCTTCGACCATCGCCAGCTCCTCGTGCACGGTGACGGCCAGCAAGGGGCGCCAGAACATCGCCAGCAGCACCAGCACCAGCGCACTGCCGCCGAGGATCCAGGCCAGGTCGGTGGTGCTGATCGCCAGCAGGTCACCGAACAGGTAGGCCATCAGGTCGATCCGCACGTCGTGCATGAAGCTCAGCGCCACCAGCCCCAGCGACAGGGTGCTGGGGGCGAGGATGCCGAGCAGGGTGTCGGACGCCAGCGGCTGGCGCTGTTGCAGGGTCACCAGCAGGATTGCCAGTAACAGGCAGCCGACCGTCACCGCCAGCGCCGGGCTGACATCCAGGGCCAGGCCCAGCGCCACGCCGAGCAGCGCGGCATGGGACAGGGTGTCGCCGAAATAGGCCATGCGCCGCCACACCACGAACGAGCCGAGGGGGCCGGCCACCAGCGCCAGCGCCAGGCCGGCAAGCAAGGCATACAGAAGAAAATCAGCCATGCTTGCAGTGCTCTCCGTGAACATGGGTGCCAGGGGCGATCACTGCGCCGTGCAGGTCGTGGCTGTGATCGTGATGGTGGTGGTAGACGGCCAGGCTCTTGGCGTTCTGGCCGAACAGCTCGACGAAGGCCGGGTCGCCACTGACCTGCTCCGGGTGGCCCGAGCAGCAGACGTGGCGGTTGAGGCAGACCACCTGGTCGGTGGTGCTCATCACCAGGTGCAGATCGTGGCTGACCATCAGCACGCCGCAGCCATGGCGATCGCGCAGACGGGTGATGAGGTTGTACAGCTCGGTCTGGCCGACCACGTCGACACCCTGCACCGGCTCGTCCAGCACCAGCAGCTCGGGCTCGCGCAGCAGTGCGCGGGCCAGCAGCACACGCTGCATCTCGCCACCGGAGATGGTCTGGATCGGGCTGTCGATCACCTGCTCGGCACCGACTTCCTGCAGCGCCGACAAGGCTGCCGCGCGGTCTACCCCGGGCACCAGGCGCAGGAAACGCAGCACCGACAGCGGCAGCGTCGGGTCTACCTGGATTTTCTGCGGCATGTAGCCGATGCGCAGTTTGGGCTTGCGCCAGACTTTGCCGCGGTGCGGTTTGAGCAGCCCCAGTACGGCGCGCACCAAGGTGGTCTTGCCGGCACCGTTGGGGCCGATCAGGGTGACGATCTGCTTCGGTGCCACCGCCAGGTCGATGCTGTCGAGCACCGCTTCACCGCCGAAGCTGACGCCGACCTGCTCAAGGCGGATCAGGGCATCGCTCATGCCGCGCCCCGGCAGTTGGCGCACAGGCCGACGATTTCCACGGTCTGGGTTTCGACGCTGAAGCCCACGCCCTTGGCGCTGGCGATGATTGCGTCGCTGATGCTGTCCTGCTCCAGCTCGATGGCCACGTGGCACTCGCGGCAGATCAGGAACTGGCCTTGGTGCGCGTGCTCGGGGTGGCTGCAGCCGATGAAGGCGTTGAGCGAGGCGATGCGGTGCACCAGGCCGTTGTCGAGCAGGAAGTCGAGGGCGCGGTACACGGTCGGCGGCGCCGCACGGCGGCCATCCTGCTCGCTGAGCACGGCGAGGATGTCGTAGGCACCCAGCGGCTTGTGGCTCTGCCACACCAGCTCCAGCACGCGGCGGCGCAAGGCGGTCAGGCGCAGGCCCTGACGGGTGCACAACGTGTCGGCCTCGGCCAGTGCGCTGTGTACGCAGTGGGAGTGATCGTGGGGGCGGTGGGCCAGCGGCGTGATGGACATGGGCAGCGACGGTTCAGGATGGAGACGTTATTATGTTACCTGTTTCTGACGAGCCGAGTAGCCACCGTGTCCCGATTCCTTGCCCTGTTTGTCGCTTTCATCGCCTGTTCGGCCCAGGCCGACGTGCGCGTGCTGACCAGCATCAAGCCCCTGCAACAGATTGCCGCTGCGGTGCAGGACGGTGTCGGCAGCCCGGATGTGCTGCTGCCGCCGGGCGCCTCCCCGCATCACTACGCGCTGCGCCCGTCTGACGTGCGCAAGGTTGGCGATGCCGACCTTTTGTACTGGATTGGCCCGGACATGGAGAGCTTCCTGCCCCGCGTGCTGGGTAGCCGTGGCAAGCCGACCGTGGCCGTGCAGTCGCTGGCTGGCATGCAACTGCGTCATTTCGGTGAGGACAGCCATTCTCACGACGAAGACGACCACGACGATCACGACCATGACCACCGCCCGGGCAGCCTCGATGCTCACCTGTGGCTGTCGTCGGTCAACGCGCGGGTGATCGCGACGAAGATGGCCGCTGACCTGGCGGCGGCCGACCCAGCCAATGCGGCACGTTACCAGGGCAACCTGAAAGCTTTCGTCGAGCGCCTGGATGCCCTGGACCTGCGCATCAAGCAGCGTGTTGCGGGGATCGCCGGCAAGCCGTATTTCGTATTCCATGAAGCGTTCGACTACTTCGAGGCCAACTATGGCCTCAAGCACACCGGCGTGTTCAGTGTCGCTGCCGAAGTGCAGCCGGGCGCGCAGCACGTCGCCGCGATGCGCAAGCGCCTGCAGGAAGTGGGTAAGACGTGTGTGTTCAGCGAGCCGCCGCTGCGCCCGCGCCTGGCCGAGACGCTGACGGCGGGGCTGCCGGTACGCTTGGCTGAGCTGGATGCCTTGGGCGGCACCGATCCGGTGGACGCCAAGGGCTATGAGCGCTTGCTGGAGAAGCTGGGTGGCGATCTGGCGGGGTGCCTGGAGCAGCTTTGAGGTCTGCTCGGGCCCCATCGCCGGCAAGCCGGCTCCCACAAGAGCAGCACGAGCGCTGTAACTGTGGGAGCCGGCTTGCCGGCGATGGGTGCGCCTCGGTTACAAGGCGAACGGCAGCTTCAATGCCACCTGCTGGCGCTGCGCCAAGCGTACTTCGAACTCGCTTGGGTCATGGATCATCACGTCCATCCCGGCAAACGCCTGCGCGGCAATCAGGCGCGATAGCCAGAAGCGCACGCACGCCAGGCGCAACATCTGCGGCCACAGTTCGGCTTCGGCCGCGGTGAATGGCCGCAACGCCGCGTAGGCGCCCAGCAGCGCCTGGGCGCGGGGCAGGTCGAGGCCGCTGTGCTCGTCCAGGCACCAGTCGTTCACGGTGATGGCGATGTCATACAGCATTGGCCCGGAGCAGGCGTTGTAAAAGTCGATCACACCGGTCAGGTGAGTGCCTTCGAACATCACGTTGTCGCGGAACAGGTCGGCGTGCAGGTTGGCCTTGGGCAAGGCGAGGATCTGCGCCTTGTGCGCGGTGATCTCGTCCAGCGCCGGTTGCAGCAATTGCGCCTGCTCGGGGGTCAGGCCCGGCAGCAACTCGGCACCGGACGCCAGCATCCAGTCCAGGCCACGGTCGGTACGGCGCTCGATGATGTGCTCGCGGGTTGCCAGGTGGATATGCGCGAGCAATTCACCCACCTGGGCGCAGTGCTGGTTGTTCGGTGCTTTCACGTGCTTGCCCGACAGCCGCGGCTGCAGCAGTGCCGGCTTGCCGCACAGCTCGCGCAGGCCATTGCCGTCGCGATCGCGCAGGGCATAGGGCACGGGCATGTCGGCTGTGTGCAGCACATCGAGCAGCTCGATGAAAAACGGCATGTCTTCCACCGGCCCACGCTCGACCAGTGTCAGCACGTATTCCCCTTGTTCCAGGCTGACGAAGAAATTGCTGTTCTCGGTGCCGGCGGCAATGCCCTGGAAGTCGAGCAGACGGCCCAGCTCGTAGGGCGCCAGAAAGGTTTCCAGCTCAGGCCGGGACACAGGGGTGAAGACTGACATGTTGAAAAATTGCCCATGCGGGCACTTCCCCCGGGAAGTGCCTGGTTGATAAGAACGATACGCGTTACTGGCTTACCACTCGAAGATCTTCCAGGCCGGGATCAGCATGTCCGGCTGGTCGGAACGAATGAAGTTGGCATCGGTGCCATCCGCGCGTACCAGGAAATAAGGCTTGCCGTTTTTCGGCGTGATCTTGATCGCATACAGGAAGCCGTTTTGCCGGTATTCCTGGATGGTTTTGTCGCCTTCCGTGCGAATGGTCACATCGGGATCTGCCGATGGGGCGTCGTCCGCCGCCAGGGTGACGACTGGCATGGTTGCCAACAGGCCGAGCACTAACAGGCGATTCAATGTACGCATGATAACCTAGTCCCTTTGTCGTCAATGATTCTGGCTATTCTAGCGCCGGACCCGTCGAAAAGGTTGATTCTCCTCATGAGCCAAGCGCCCCTCGTCCTGGTGGACGGTTCCTCCTACCTCTACCGTGCCTTCCACGCGCTGCCGCCGTTGACCACTTCCAAAGGCCTGCCCACCGGCGCGGTCAAGGGCGTGCTGAACATGCTCAAGAGCCTGCGCAAGCAATACCCCGACAGCCTGTTCGCGGTGGTGTTCGATGCCAAGGGCGGGACCTTCCGCGATGCCATGTTCGCCGAGTACAAGGCCAACCGCCCAAGCATGCCCGACGACCTGCGGGTGCAGGTCGAGCCGCTGCATGCCAGCGTGCGTGCCCTGGGCTACCCGCTGCTGTGTGTCGAGGGTGTGGAGGCCGATGACGTGATCGGCACCCTGGCCCGCAGCAGCGCGGCCGCCGGCCGGCCGGTGATCATCTCGACCGGCGACAAGGACATGGCCCAACTGGTGGACGGCCACGTTACGCTGGTCAACACCATGACCGGTAGCGTGCTGGACGTGGCTGGCGTGCACGAGAAGTTTGGCGTCGGTCCCGAACACATCATCGACTTCCTCGCCCTGATGGGCGACAAGGTCGACAACATCCCCGGCGTGCCGGGCGTTGGCGAGAAGACCGCGGTGGGCCTGTTGACCGGTATCGGTGGCGGGCTGAGCGATGTGTACCAGAACCTGGACAAAGTCGCGGGCCTGGCCATTCGCGGGGCCAAGACCCTGGCCGCCAAGCTTGAGGAGCATCGCGACGCGGCCTTCCTTTCCTACGAGCTGGCCACCATCAAGTGCGATGTGGAGCTGGATGTCGAGGTTGACGCCCTGGTTTGCGGCGAGCCGGACCGTGAAGCCTTGCTGGCGTTGTACACCGAGATGGAGTTCAAGAGCTGGGTCGCCGAGGTGCAGCGTGATGCTGCCCAGGCAGCTCCCAAGGGCGCCGCCACTGGCCCTGCCAATGTGCTCGAGGCACCTGCGGCCAAGGTCGAGCCGCAGTACGAAACCATCCTTGACCAGGCGCGTTTCGACGCCTGGCTGGAGAAGCTGCGTCAGGCACCGCTGTTCGCCTTCGACACCGAAACCACCGGCCTCGATGCGCAGAAGGCGCAACTGGTCGGCCTGTCGTTCGCCATCGAACCCAATGTGGCTGCCTACGTGCCCCTGGCCCACGACTATGAAGGCGCGCCTGCCCAGTTGGACCGCGAGGCAGTGCTGCAGGCGCTCAAGCCGCTGCTGGAAGACCCGGCCAAAGGCAAGATCGGCCAGAACGCCAAGTACGACATCAACATCCTGGCCAACGGCAGCCCTGCCATCCAGATGCGCGGCGTGGCCTACGACACCATGCTCGAGTCCTACGTGCTCAATTCCACCGCCAGCCGTCACGACATGGACAGCCTGGCGCAGAGGTACCTCGAGCACACCACCATCAGCTTCGAAGACATCGCCGGCAAGGGCGCCAAGCAGCTGACCTTCAACCAGATCCCGCTGGAGAAGGCCGGTCCCTACGCCGCCGAGGACGCCGACATCACCCTGCGCCTGCACCATGCCTTGCAGGCGCGGCTGGCCGAAACGCCGAGCGTGCTGCCAGTGCTGATGGACATCGAAATGCCGCTGGTGCCGGTGCTGGCGAAGATCGAGCGCCAGGGCGCGTTGGTCGATGCCGCGCTGCTTGGGGTGCAGAGCGGTGAGCTGGGGGCGAAGATGGTCGAGCTGGAGCGCGAGGCGTTCGAGCTGGCCGGCGAGGAATTCAACCTTGGCTCACCCAAGCAACTGGGGGTGATCCTCTACGACAAGCTGGGCATGCCGGTGCTGAGCAAGACCGCCAAGGGCCAGCCCTCCACCGCCGAAGCCGTGCTGGACGACCTCGCCGAGCAAGGCTACCCGCTGCCCAAGGTGCTGATGCAGTACCGCAGCCTGAGCAAGCTCAAGAGCACCTACACCGACAAGCTGCCGGGGCAGATCAACCCGCGTACCGGGCGTGTGCATACCTCTTACCAGCAGGCGGTCGCCGCCACCGGGCGTCTGTCGTCCAGCGACCCGAACCTGCAGAACATTCCCGTGCGCACCGCCGAAGGCCGACGCATCCGCCAGGCCTTTGTCGCAAGCCCCGGCTACAAGCTGCTGGCGGCGGACTATTCGCAGATCGAGCTGCGCATCATGGCCCACCTGGCCAAGGATGAGGGGCTGTTGCACGCGTTCCGCAACGACCTGGACGTGCACCGCGCCACCGCCGCCGAAGTCTTCGGCGTGGCGCTGGAGCAAGTCACCACCGACCAGCGCCGCAGCGCCAAGGCGATCAACTTCGGCCTGATCTACGGCATGAGCGCATTCGGCCTGGCCAAGCAGATCGGTGTCGACCGCAAACAGTCCCAGGACTACATCGACCGCTACTTCGCCCGTTACCCGGGCGTGCTGGCCTATATGGAACGCACCCGCGCCCAGGCGGCCGAGCAGGGCTTCGTCGAAACCTTGTTCGGGCGCCGCCTGTACTTGCCGGACATCAACGCCAAGAACCCGGCCCTGCGCAAAGGCGCCGAACGCACCGCGATCAACGCGCCGATGCAGGGCACTGCGGCGGACATCATCAAGCGCGCCATGGTGGCGGTGGACAACTGGCTGACCGACAGCGGGCTGGATGCGCGGGTGATCCTGCAGGTGCACGACGAACTGGTGCTGGAAGTGCGCGAAGACCTGGTGGAGCAGGTCAAAGATGAAATTCGCGGCTACATGAGTGGCGCCGCCGAGCTGGACGTGCCGCTGCTGGTGGAAGTGGGCGTCGGCTCGAATTGGGACGAAGCTCACTAAACGCGGGGTAAAAGCTGTGTAGGATCTGCGGCGTGATGTCGCGGGTCCTGGCCTTAGATCGGCTGGTTCATGAAACTATTTCAAATAGTTTTGAGGGCCTCGGAACTAATCCGGTGAACCGCCACTCAGAGTAACTGAATGGCTGGTGAAGCCTTTCGATGCTCCTATGTTGTGTTAAGTGTTGGCAGATATCTGGACCCCGCCCTAGCGGTCCGGACTTAGACCCCGAACTTCCCCCTCCCCATACGAAGTCCGGGGTTTTTTTTGCCCGCAATTCAGCGTTTGCGGGGGCATCGTGGGGCCGGCGCACCGCCGCTCCCACGCACCCAGCTCGAAAGCACTCACGCCACCGGCTTGTCTTCCAGCTCCATCCAGTCCGCCAGCACGCGGTAAGCCTCTTCCAGGCCCAGGCGCTTGGGCGCCGAGAACAGCTGGATGGTGGTGCTGTCGCCCCAGCCCTTGCGAATTTCCGACTGCACCTTGAGCAGGGTGTTCTTGCCGGCACCGTGGGTCAGCTTGTCGGCCTTGGTCAACAGGATGTGCATGGGCATGCCGCTGGCCTTGGCCCAGTCGAGCATCATCTTGTCGAAGTCGGTCATCGGATGGCGCACGTCCATCATCAGGATCACCCCGCGCAGGCATTCGCGGCTGCCCAGGTAGGCTTCCAGGTGCTTTTGCCAGTGTTGCTTGAGCGGGATCGGCACTTTTGCATAACCGTAGCCCGGCAGGTCGACCAAACGCCGTTCATCGTCCAGACTGAAGAAATTCAACAGCTGGGTGCGGCCTGGGGTCTTGGAAGTCCGCGCCAGGCTGGCATGGGTCAGGGTGTTGAGGGCGCTGGATTTGCCGGCGTTGGAACGGCCGGCGAAGGCCACCTCGTAACCCTGGTCTTCAGGGCATTGTTCGACCTTGGCGGCGCTGAGGGCGAAGGTGGCTTTCTGGCAGAGGCCGAGGATGGGGTTCTTGACTTGCATGGGATATCCGATGTGGGTGTTGCCCGGCACTGGAACGGTTGGCCCAGGCGCGGCAAGCGGTGTCGTTTCCGTTTGGATGACGGAAGTATATAATGCCCCAGTTTTTGTGTGCTCATTCTCCCAGCGAAGGAGAACGGGCATGGGGTGCCGAACAATAGCTCGCGCAACAGAACGCAGCGCGGCCCCCAACCCTGTCAGGTCGTTCCGCATGGCGAAATGGCTGCTTGCTGTCGGTATGTTCCTGCCGTATTTCAGCGCACAGGCTACACAGGATCCCGAGGCGTTGTACAACCGCACGTGTGCGGCCTGTCACGCCGGACAGTTGCCACAGGCCCCAAAACGGGGTGACCGGGCGGCCTGGGAGCCAAGGCTGGCGCAAGGCATGGCGCAACTGGTGGCGCATGTTACACAGGGTTTCAAGGCTATGCCGCCGCGTGGATTGTGCATGGACTGCAGTGCCGAGGACTACCGATTGGTCATCCTTTGGATGAGCGGCAGTCCCGATACATAACATTTCACCCTTAGCCGTGTTGGATTAGCTGATGAACAAACTAGTCGTGAGTCTGCTGTTGACCATGGGTGTCGCGGGTGCGGCCACTGCTGCCGAACCCATCAAAGGCGATGCTGCCGCTGGCCAGGCCAAGACGGCCGTCTGTGGCGCCTGCCACAACCCCGACGGCAACAGCCTGGCGCCGAACTTCCCGAAACTCGCCGGCCAAGGCGAACGTTATCTCGAAAAACAGCTGCACGATATCAAGGCCGGCAAGCGTACCGTGCTGGAAATGACGGGCATGCTCGCCAACTTCAGCGACCAGGACCTGGCCGATATCGCCGCGTACTTCTCCAGCCAGAAAGGCAGTGTCGGCGCAGCCGACCCGAAACTGGTGGAACGAGGCCGCGCGTTGTTCAACGGCGGCGACCTGGAAAAAGGCATGCCCGCCTGTACCGGCTGCCACTCGCCCAACGGCGCAGGGATCGCCCTGGCCGGTTTCCCGCACCTCGGTGGCCAGCACTCGCAGTACGTGACCAAGCAGCTCACTGATTTCCGTGAGGGCAACCGCACCAACGACGGCGACGCCATGACCATGCGCACTATCGCCGGTAAGCTGAGCAACAAGGATATCGAGGCGCTCTCCAGCTACATCCAGGGGTTGCACTGAGGTCAGTCGCCAGGTCCTGGCGTCTGCCTGCCGGCAACAGGGCTTCGCAACCCGCGCGTTAACAATGGGTTAATGATGTGCGACAAAGATGAAAGGGCAGCCCGTGCTGCCCTTTTTTTCGTTCAGGGTCGTACACTACAGAACTCACGCCCTTCCCGGCCTGTCCCAGACAGGTCGCGTCGAGGCGACCAAAGACTGCTCAGGAGTAAAGCATGCGTAAACTGATTCTCAGCGCTGCGCTGGTCGCCGCCAGCGTGTTCGGTATGACCGCCGTACAGGCCGCGGAGCCTGCCACCGCCGGCAAGGAATATATCGAGCTGAGCAACCCCGTCCCCGTGTCCGTGCCGGGCAAGATCGAAGTGGTCGAACTGTTCTGGTACGGCTGCCCGCACTGCTACCACTTTGAACCTGTGATCAACCCGTGGGCCGAGAAGCTGCCCAAGGACGTCAACTTCAAGCGCGTCCCCGCCATGTTCGGCGGCCCGTGGGATGCCCACGGCCAGATGTTCCTGACCCTCGAAGCCATGGGCGTCGAGCACAAGGTGCATGCCGCGGTCTTCGATGCCATCCAGAACCAGCGCAAGCGCCTGACCGACCCGCAAGACATGGCCGACTTCCTGGCTACCCAGGGCGTCGACAAGGACAAGTTCCTTGCCACCTTCAACTCCTTCGCCATCAAGGGCCAGGTCAACCAGGCCAAAGAACTGGCCAAGAAGTACGAAATCACCGGCGTGCCAAGCATGGTGGTCAACGGCAAGTACCGCTTCGACCTGGGCACCGCAGGTGGTCCGGAAGGCGTACTGAACGTTGCCGACCAGTTGATCGACAAGGAGCGCGCCGCTAAGTAAGCGGCGAACCCCATGGCTCGCTTGCGCCCCACCCGTGGCGTCGGCCTGCACCAGCCGCAGGTCAACGAACATCACCTGCAGGCCTCTGGCCTGCCAGAGGATGGTCGCCTGCGGCTGCTCAGTTTCAACATCCAGGTCGGCATCAGCACCGAGCGCTACCGTCATTACCTGACCCGCAGCTGGCAGCACCTGCTGCCGCATACCGGGCGAGCGGGCAACCTGCAGAAGATCGGTGACCTGCTGGGCGATTTCGACCTGGTGGCCCTGCAAGAGGCCGATGGCGGCAGCCTGCGCTCAGGCTACGTCAATCAGGTGGAGCACCTTGCCCAGCTGGGCGCCTTCCCCTACTGGTACCAGCAGCTCAACCGCAACCTCGGGCGTTTCGCCCAGCACAGCAACGGCGTACTCAGCCGCCTGAAGCCCCAGCACCTGGAAGACCACCCGCTGCCCGGCCCGGCCGGTCGCGGCGCGATCCTGGTGCGCTTTGGCGAAGGTGACGACGCGCTGATCGTGGTGATGATGCATCTGGCGCTGGGTGCCAAGACCCGCGCCCGCCAGCTGGCCTACATCCGTGAGCTGATCGGCGGCTACCGTCATCAGATCCTCATGGGTGACATGAACACCCACGCCACCGACCTGCTCGAGCACTCGCCGCTGCGCGATCTGGGCCTGATTGCCCCCCAGGTCGAGGCCACCTTCCCGAGCTGGCGGCCACAGCGCTGCCTCGATCACATCCTGCTCAGCCCGAGCCTCACCCTGGAACGGGTCGAGGTGCTGGCACAACCGATTTCCGATCACCTGCCCGTCGCCGTCGAGATCCGATTGCCTGATGCCCTGACTGTGGATACGCTGCCGGTCCTGAGCTAGGCCTGCGTATGTGATCGGCGCGTTCAAGTGTTGGGGACTTGTGCCGAAATCCAGTCATCACAGGGCTAGATGCCATCACCCTTTGCGGATTCAGGCATGAGCGAAGAAGCCGAGCGCTGGAAAGAAAAATACCTTAAAAGCATCGAACAGCAGGAAAAGCTCGAGCGGCGTTGGGACGCCCGGCTCGACCTGTTGCGTCGTGGCCTGGTGCGCAGCACCCTGGCAGCTGAAGGTAGCGACAAGATCGTCGACCAGTGCATGAAGGAAATGCGCGAAGTCATCCGCAGCGACAATATGGACGCCGGGCTCGCCGGGTTGATCCCACGCCTGGAAAAGGCCGTGCTCGATTCCGAGCAGCGTCGGGAAACCCGCATGAACCAGGTCAGCGACGCGTTGACAGCACTGGTCAATCAGTTGCAGGCCTTGCCGCTGCCGGGTGAAGTGTCGCGGCCCCTGAAGAAACTGGCGAAAAAGCTCGACGGTGGCGTCAGCCAGTCCCGTGAACTGCCGCCCCTGCTGGGTGAGCTCAGTGGTCTGCAAGGGCGAGCCTTGAGTGCCGTGCAAAAGCCGGACGACGAGGCCCGTCCGGGTTTGCTGCAGCGCCTGTTCGGTGGGCGCGATGAAGCGCAGGGTGAGCTGCAGCCTGCGCCACAACCTGCTCAGCCTGAGGAAAGCGCGAGCCTGGTTGCCGAGCCGGATACGCAACCGCAGGATGCCGACGAGCTCCACCCGCTTGCGGCCAGCGTACCCGCCCCACCGCAGCAGCCGATAATAGAGCCGTCGGGCCCGGTACTGGTCGAAGCCGTTGAAGCCGTTTTCGCGGCGCCACGGCCGCAGGCCGAGCCTGAGCCTCAAGCCGAGCCTGAGCCTGAACCCGAGACGCAGATCATCGAGCAGCAGGCGGCCGAGCCTGCGCCATTACCTGCCGAGGTTGTGCCCGAAGTCGCCCAGCCATCACCTGTAAAGACACTCGAAGAGCTGGTCGGCGAAGACGGCCCATATGCCCTGCCCGACGCCGTCGAGCCGCCTTACAGCCAGGTGGCCGCCCATATCGAGCAGACCTTGATCGGCCTGCTCGACGACCTCAGCCTGCCCGAGCGCCACAAGGCTCAGGCCCTGGAGATGCGCGAGCGGGTGGCGCGCGGCCTCAACTGGTATGAACTGATCCCGGTGCTGGATGACCTGGCAGTACTGATGCTGGCCATTACCGACAGCGGCCAGCACGAGTTCGAAGCCTACCTGCAGCAGCTCAACGAACGCCTGGAAAGCTTCCAGAGCCATCTGCACGAAGCCAGTACCGGCCATGCCGACAACAGCTCCGCCGCACGCGAGCTGGACAGCCAGCTGCGCGAGCAGGTCGACGGCCTGCAGAGCAGCGTGCAGGGTGCTGCCGATGTCGACAGCCTCAAGCACATCCTGGAAGGCCGCCTGGAAGGGTTGCTGCTGACCATGGACGACCACCAGCACGAGCGTGACCGCCGCGAGCAGGAGCTGGCCGGCCGCCTGCATGGCTTGGCCGAGCGTGTGGCGAGCATGGAGCAGGAGGCCCTGGGTTACCGCGAGCACCTTGAAGAGCAGCGGCAGAAAGCGATGATCGACCCGCTGACCGGCCTGCCCAATCGCGCGGCCTGGTCCGAGCGGGTTGAACAGGAAGTGCTCGACTGGCATGAAAACGGCGGCCACCTGGCGATGGCCATCCTCGACCTCGATCACTTCAAGCGCATCAATGATGGCTATGGCCACCTGGCGGGCGACAAAGTGCTGAAGATCGTCGCCGACCAGCTGCGCAAACGCCTGCGTGGTCGCGACTTCATCGCCCGCTTCGGCGGTGAGGAATTCGTTTTGCTGCTGCCGCAAACCTCACCGCCCGCCGCAGTGCAGGTTGCCGAAGCACTGCGTGGGGCTATCGAAGCCTGCCCGTTCCACTTCAAGGGCGAGCGGGTGGTGATCACCACGTCCATCGGCCTCAGCGCCTTCCGCCCCGGCGAGCGTGGCGACCAGGTGCTCAAGCGCGCGGACGAAGCCTTGTATCGGGCCAAGGACAAAGGGCGCAATCGCGTCGAGCAGGCATAAATAGATACCGCTTGCGTCACTACGGGGTCATCGACACTGCGGGCGAGCGCTGGTTTTCAGCGCATTGCCAACAGTTCGATCAAACCCGGAGTGAATAAATGAAGATGACCCAGTGGATCATGCCAGTGCTGCTGAGCCTGATGTTCCAGGCAAACGCCATGGCCAAGGATGTGGTGCTGACCGCGCATGTGGCTGCCGATGGCAGTGTCCTGCGCCAATGGCCGGAGTGGATCAGCAAGGTCGAGCGCCAATCGCAACCCGACTATTTCACGCAATATAAGCTTAAGTTCAATCCGCGTATCGTCCATCAGGACCCGGGCTACTGTTCGGTGCAGCCAATCGATGCCAGCAGCCATGACAGCCTGATGCATGGGCAGGCCAAGGTCATCGGCAAGCCGCTGGCGGAACAGGTGACGGTCATGACCCAACTCGTGGACAAGAAAGGTCCGAGCGGGGACAACTCGCTGGAGTTCCTGGTTATGTGCACTCGCTGAAAGGATCACTAACGCCAGGGCGGCAGCACGTTATACTGTAGCGCTGTTGTCGCCTACTCAATGACGTGCCCCCTGCAATGAAAAAGCTCTTCACCGCCCTGCTTCTGCTGGCCCTGGCCGGTTGTTCCAGCGGCCTGCGCATCGACCGCAGCCACCCCTCGGTCAACCAGGACAGCCGCATCCAGTTCGTCGTCGTGCATTACACCAACGCTTCGCTGGAGCGCTCGCTGGCGTTGTTGACCCACGGCGAGGTCAGCAGCCACTACCTGATCGGCGATGGCCCGGCCACGGTCTACCAACTGGTCGACGAAAACCGTCGCGCCTGGCATGCCGGCGACAGCCAGTGGCAGGGCCGCACCTGGCTCAACTCCAGCTCCATCGGCATCGAGATCGTCAACCCGGGTTACACCGACACGCCGGCTGGCCGGGTCTGGCACCCTTACAGCGAAGCCCAGGTGCAGGCGCTGATCGCCCTGCTCAAGGACATCGTCAAGCGTAACAACATCGACCCACGCCATATCATCGGTCACAGCGACATCGCCCCCCTGCGCAAGCTAGACCCCGGGCCGCTGTTCCCCTGGAAGCGCCTGGCCGATGCCGGGCTAAGCATCTGGCCGGACGCCGCGTCGGTGGCACGCCAACAGGCCTACTTCGACGCCAACCCGCCGACCGTCGCCTGGTACCAGCAGCAACTGGCGCGTTTCGGCTACGCCATCGACCAGACCGGCGAGCTTGATGTGGCCACGCGCCACGTCATCGCGGCGTTCCAGATGCGCTTCCGCCCGCAGCGTTTCGACGGCCTGCCGGATGCGCAGACTGCCGCCATGCTCCAGGTGCTCAACCGCAAACGTTGAACCTTGTAGGGGCTGCTTCGCGGCGCCGTCTTCCGAACGGCAAAGCTGGCTAGTCATTCAGTTGCTATACCTTTGGTATTCAACTGGATGCCGCGCATGCCTGCCCCTAACGCCTCAGTGCGTCAATTTTTTCACCACCCCTGGCTGCTCGCGGTGCTCGCGGCCTTGGGCAGCGCTGCGCTGCTGTTGGCCGCCAGTGTCGGTGTGACCCTGCAGCAGATGAAGGACAGTGAAAGCGCCCAGATGAATGCCCGTGGCGAGCGCTTTCTCGAACGGCTGGAGCAGGTGTTCGGCCAGTTGCGTGAAGGGGTCGACCAATTGCAGTCGCAACCCCTGCGCGGCTGTGGCCCGCCCATGCAGGCCCTGCTGCAGCAGGTGGCGCTGAAGTCGCGGTTCATCTACGAGGCGGCCTATGCCGATGGCCAGTCGGCCTGCTCCAACCGCGGCGGCGAGCGGGTCATCGAGCCCTTGCGAGCGCCGGACATAGAAGGGCCGACCTACAGCTATTGGCTCAACACCACCACCGAACCCAATGAAAACCTGGCTGCCCTGATGCTGGGCCGTGGCAATTTCCTGGTGTCGACCTCGCGCGGGCATCTGAGCGATGTGGTCGACCTGCCGCCGGGCGGCAGCCTGCTGGTGGTGCTTGACCGCGGCAACCGCGCGATCCCGGTGCTCGGCCCGCCGCAGGCCTGGCCGCCCACGGCGGACTGGCCGCCGCCGTCGCACAAGTCGCTGCTGGAGCTGCATGATCGGCTGGTCTATCGCATGGCCACCAAGTCGCCCGACTACCAGTTGGTGCTGATCGCCCCGCGGGCCAGCCTGCCGCTGAAACTCAACGGGCTGCTCTGGCTGCTGTTCCCGGGCAGCCTGGTGCTGGCCTGCTGCATCGGCTGGCTGGTGCTGCAACTGATCCAGCAGCGCCGCTCGATGAGCTCCGAGCTGCAGCAGGCCCTGCGCCGGGGCGAGCTGCAGGTGCTGTACCAGCCGATCATCGAACTGGACAGCCGCCGCTGCGTGGGGGCCGAGGCGTTGATACGCTGGCGCCGCCCGGACGGCAGCCTGACCAGCCCGGAGCTGTTCATCCCGCTGGCGGAAAATACCGGGCAGATCCGCCAGATCACCGATTTTGTCCTGCAGCGGGTGCTTGAACAGCTCGGCCAACTGCTGCGCGCCAACCGCCACCTGTACATCTCGGTGAACCTGGCGGCCTGTGATGTCATGGAACCGCGCATCGGCCGGGTTGCCGCGCGGCTGCTGGCGCAGCATCGGGTGGCCGCCAGCCAGATCGCCTTCGAGGTGACCGAGCGCGGGTTGATCGACGTCGTGGTGGCCCGGGACAACCTTCAGGCTTTGCGCACGGAAGGCCATCAGGTGCTGATCGATGATTTCGGTACCGGCTATTGCAGCCTGGCCTATTTGCAGACCCTGCCGGTGGACTGCCTGAAAATCGACAAGGCGTTCATCGACGCCCTTGGCCACGACGCCGCCAGCAGTGGCGTGGCCCCGCACATCATTCGCATGGCCCACGACCTGCACCTGCGGGTGATCGCCGAGGGTATCGAGTGCGAGGACCAGGCGCAGTTCCTCAGCAGCGAAGGGGTCAACTACGGCCAGGGCTGGCTGTTCGCCCACCCGCTCAACGCCCGCCAGTTCGCCGAGTTGATCACCCGCGGGCGGCGGGTGGCGGGGCGGCGGATCGATGATGAGCCTTGAGCGTTTTGCTGCCCTTGGGGCCCTCATCGCCGGCAAGCCGGCTCCCACAGGGGCTGCGGTGATCCTTGGGAGCCGGCTTGCCGGCGATGAAGGCGGTGAGCCAAGCCCGAGCGTCCAGGCTGGCGGTGCACTCAAACCGGCAACGCCATGTAGAACTGTGTCCCCTGCCCTGGCCGTGAGAACACCCCCATGCGCCCGCCATGCAACTGCACGATCTCCTTGCACAGCGCCAAGCCCAGGCCGGCCCCGCCTTTCTTGCGCCCGACCTGCACGAACGGCTCGAAGATCCGCCCCTGCTGGCCATAGGCGATGCCTTCGCCGTTGTCCTCGACGCTGACGATCACCCGCTCCGCGTGCCGCCGTGCATGCAGGCGGATATGCCCGCCGCTGGCGGTATGGCGGATGGCGTTGTGCAGCAGGTTGTCCAGCACCCGGTCGAGCTGGGCGATATCGGCCTGGATCCGCGGCAGCGGCGGTTCCAGTTCGCGAATCAGCTCGATCTGTTTTGCCGCAGCCTGCTCGGCAAAGCGGGCCTGGGCCCGTTCGAACAGGTCGTCGAGTGCGCAGGGCGCCAGTTCCAGCTTTTGCAGGCCGCTCTGGTAGCGGGAAAAGTTGAGCAGGTCGTTGATCAGTTGGGTGAGGCGCTGCATCTCCTCGCCGATGGTTTCAAGCAGGTCATGCTCACGGGCTTCGGCCGGGAAGCTGACCCGCTCGCGCAGCAGACCGAAGGCCATGTGCATGCCGGTGACCGGGGTGCGCAGTTCGTGGGAGGCGCGCAACACGAATTCGCTGCGTACCCGCTCGAAGGCGCGCTGTTCGGTGACATCGTGCAGCACCATCACCGCGCCGAGGATCGGCCCTTGTGGGTGGCTGACCGGGGTCAGGCTGTAGGTCAGCAGGCGGCTTTCTTCGTCCACCTCCAGGCTCAGGTCGTCGGGCGGGCGATCCAGGCTGCCGCCGCGCAGCACCTGGCGCAGTTGCTGCTCCAGTTCCGGGCGTTGCAGCGCTTCGGCCAGGCTCGCGCCCAGGCGGTCGCGGTCCCAGCCCAACTGGCGCTGGGCCACCGGGTTGAAGTGCTCCAGGCGGCCCTGGCGGTCGATGATCAGCAGGCCGTCGTCGATGCTGTCGAGCACCGCTTGCAGGCGCTGCTGGCCCGCGAGCAGTTCATCGACGTTGGTCGCCTGATGCTTGCGCAGGGCATCGGCCATCAGCCCGAAGCGCCGGGTCAGCTGGTTCAGCTCGGTGGCCTGGGTGACGGGCAGGGTCACGTCGAAGTTGCCCTGTCCCAGCTGGTCGGCCGCTTCGGCCAGCGCCTCGATGGGCTGGCCGAAGCGCCGAGCAATGTTATGCGCGGTGATGAAACCCAGCACCAGCACGGCCAGGCCCATCAGGCCAAGCAGGCCGCTGATCAGCAAGGCACGGTCGCGGGAGGTTTCCTCACTGCGGGTGATGTGCTGCAACGCCTGCTCGTGTGAGTCGAGCAGGTCGTTGCGCAACTGGCTGAAGGCCGCCCCCAGGGGTTGCTCGGCCCCCAGGCTGCGCCAGGGGGCCGGGCTCTCCCGGTAGGCCTGGAGGAAGGCCTGGTAATGGCTGGCGGCTTTGCTGAAACCGGTCCGTTCGCCGCCCTGCTCCAGCCCTTGGGTGAGCAGGGCCTGGAACTCGCTCTGCAAGCTGGCCAGGCTTTGCGCGGTGGTGTCCTCGTCGAGCATCAGGGTCAGTTGCTCGCCCAGGTTCTGCCGCAGCTTCAGCCCCAGTTCCAGGGTGTGGGAGGTGTCCTGCACCAGGCGCTGCTGCATGGTTGCCATCTGCAGCACACTGACCAGCCCCAGCAGCAGCCCCAGCAGGGCCACCGTGACCAGCGCCGAAATGCTCAGGAACAGCCGCGTGCGCAGCTTCATTGGCGTTTTCACAGGTTGAACTGCTTGCGCTTGCGGTACAGCGTGGAGGCATCGATGCCCAGGGTCTTGGCGGCCTGGTCGAGGGTGTCGCTGGCCGCCAGCACTGCCGCGATATGGGCGCGCTCCAGTTCGTCCAGGCTCAGTGCGGCGCCGACCCTGGGCGCGTTGCCGGTGGGCTGCTCGCCCATGCCCAGGTGGCTGATTTCCACGCGCTCCTGCGGGCAGATGATGCTGGCGCGCTCGACCACGTTGCGCAACTCACGGATGTTGCCTGGCCAGCGATAGTTGAGCAGTGCGGTGCGGGCTTCGTCGCTGAAACCACGGGCTGGGCGTGAATATTCTTTGACGAAGCGGGCGAGGAAGCGCTCGGCCAGGGTCAGGATGTCGTCGCTGCGCTCACGCAGCGGTGGCAGGTGCAAGGTGATCACGTTCAGGCGATAGAGCAGGTCTTCACGGAAACGGTTCTCGCGGACCATCTCGTCCAGGTTGAGGTTAGTCGCCGCCAGGATGCGCACATCGGCACGGCGGGTGACCGGGTCGCCGACCCGTTCGTATTCCTTGTCCTGGATGAAACGCAACAGTTTCGGCTGCAACGTGAGGGGAAAATCGCCGATCTCGTCGAGGAACAAGGTGCCGCCGTCAGCCTGGCTGACTCGCCCAAGGGTGCTTTCGCTGGCGCCGGTGAAGGCGCCCCGGGTGTGGCCGAACAGCTCGCTCTCCATCAGCTCGGCATTCAGCGATGGGCAGTTGATGGTCACGCAGGCCTTGCGCGCGCGCTTGCTCCAGCCATGGATGGCGCGGGCCAGCTCGCCCTTGCCGGTGCCCGACTCGCCGAGGATGAGGATGTTGGCGTCGGTGGTCGCCACCTGCCGGGCGGTTTCCAGTACGGCCATCATGGCCGGGCTGTGGGAGTCGAGGCCGTCCTTGGGTTTGCGCAGCTCGCCCTCCAGGGCTTCCAGGCGCGCCGACAGCTGGCGCACTTCCAGTTGCTTGGCGGTAGCCAGGCGCAGTTGGTCAGGGCTGCAGGGTTTGACCAGGTAGTCGGCGGCGCCGGCCTGGATCGCGTCCACTGCGGTATCGATCGCCGAATGGGCAGTGACGATCACCACGCGCATCCAGGGGGCCTGGACGCGCATCTGCGCCAGCACATCGAGGCCGTTGTCCTCGCCCAGGCGCAAATCGAGGAAGCACAGGTCGAACACCTGGCGCTGCAGCAGGGCCTCGGCCTGGGCGGCACTGTTGGCGGTGGCCACGCTATAGCCCTCGTCCTCGAGGCAGTAGCGGAAGGTACGCAGGATGGCGGACTCATCGTCCACCAGCAGAATGCGGCCTTGGTTGTCCTGGGCTGATTCCATTTTCCTGCGCTCCTTTGGGATAGATCTCAATTAGTGTCGGAAAAATCGGGCAAGTTGCATGGTCGATTCTGATTGATCCGACACCCTGCATGCTAGCTGGTTGCCTCCATAGTGGCTAAGTGACTGATAAATTTGAAATTAGATGTAAGGAAGTGGCCATCATGGAGGTTGTGCGGAGCCCTGGTGGATGACACCCACCCCAAAAAGCGGGCCAGGTGCGAGGGTCAATCGTGCAAATCGCCCGACGCGTTTGCCGGTCATCGTGCAGGATACGCCCTACTCGATTTCCTAGTTTTTTATAACTCTTTGATTTTATTGGTTTTCTTGGCTGAAAAAGACTGGCACGCGAGCTGCAAATACCTGTTCAGGTTTCAAGAACAAGTACAGCAGGAGGAGCCGGCATGAATCACCCATCCACCAACCGCACGCAGTACGCCGTACTGCCCCTGCGCCAGTTGCTGTTCCTCGGCGCGGCCTTGCTGATCACCCTGGCAGCCGGCCAGTTCTACTACAGCTGGCAGACCGCCCGCCTGGCCGACCAGGTGGCGGCGCAGACCCTGGTGCTGACGCAGCTCAAGGCGAGCCGTGTGAGCACCCAGGTGGCGGCGGTGGCGCCGTTGCCGGTGGGTGACACCACCCCTGCACGGGTCGAGAACGTCCAACCCGAGCAACGCTGGGTGTTCTAGACCACCAACGATTTTGCACACGAAAGGAGAAACATCATGCTGAGCTGGGCTATCACCTTCCTGATCATCGCCATTGTCGCCGCGGTCCTGGGCTTCGGTGGTATCGCTGGCGCGGCGACCGGCATCGCGAAGATCCTGTTCATCGTCTTCCTGGTGCTGTTCGTGGCTTCTTTCTTCTTCGGACGAGGCAGGGGTTGAACCATGAGGCGGATGCTTTGCCACGCCTTGGCTGGCGCCCTGCTTGCGGGCGCCGGCAGCCTGGCGCTGGCGGCCAATGACGGCCAGGTCCGGGCCAACCAGTTGTTAGGCTCGGACCCCGAATACCAGGAAACCTGGCAGCACACGATCAAGGGCGAGGAACGTTTGCCCGAATGGGTGATCAACCTCACCGGCAGCGCCCCGCTGCAGATGTCGGCGGTCACCGAGGACGGCCAGCAGTATCTGGTCGGCCCCTTGTGCGAGGCCGACAGCACCTGCACCTACAAGCGCCTGATCGTGGCGTTCAGCTGGGACAAGGACAATGCCTACGGGATGCTCGTGGAAGTACCCGAAGGCCTGCCCTCGGACAAGTCGCCCACCCGCCATGCGGACTATCGCTGGCTGGGCAAACCTGACGACGGCATGAAAGCCTTGCTGCAGGAGCAGCTCAAGCGCGACCCGAACTGGTACTGAGCCATTTGAGGCCTGCGGGTACGCACTGTCACGAAATAGAAGCTGAACCTTTCTATCTTTCTGGCTTCTATGATGCGCCGCCCCGAGGAGGGGCAGCGCATGACCAGGGGGCCGGGCTGTTCTGATTGATGCAGGATCGGAGTGGCCTAGGGGTACAGGGAGTACCTCCGCAAGGGCCGGGTCAGGCGAAGGTGGCATCGGAAGTTTCAGGTCGGTCATGGTCTACAGAGATCAGAGACCGATCTGGCTTCCGAGGTGCCTTTATGTAGGACTCATTCCTTATATGTACGTCTTTTCACCAAAGACACATTTTGTCTTGACCGTACATCGAAATTTTTTAGCCTGACTGACAGCTCAGGTTCAGTGGCATTTCAGCCATTCGGATTGTCGAACACGCCATTCAAACCCCCGTACTCGCGCCGTCAAATCTGCCGAATTATGGCGCTTTGGTCTTGTTCGGAAATCCGAACGTTGAAAATCAAGGGCTTGGCGATGCTCGATTTCATGTTTCGGTCTCATGCCGATTCGGCATGGGGTACTCGTTTCCGGCATTAGACTGCCCCCCTTCCCGTCGCAATAGTTGCCGCCTTTTTCCCTGGCCCAAGCACTCGAAAGATGTGCTCGCGGTGTCCTTTCATGGGGCCACCGCACGCCAAGGTCGTGTTGCCATCACGCTCTAAACGGCTCTGGTACGCGGCTTTGCGGTTGGCGTCCTTGACCACTACAACAAAGGGTAATGACATGAAGAAGGCAAAACTGAGCCTCGCCTGGCAGATCGTCATCGGTCTGTTGCTGGGCGTTGCAGTCGGCGCGCTACTGAATCATTTCAGTGCAGAAAAGGCATGGTGGATCAGCAACGTCCTTCAGCCAGCCGGCGACATCTTCATTCGCCTGATCAAGATGATCGTTGTCCCGATCGTGATTTCGTCGCTGATCGTGGGTATCGCCGGAGTTGGCGACGCGAAGAAACTGGGCAGCATTGGCCTCAAGACCATTCTCTACTTCGAGGTGGTGACCACCATCGCCATCGTCGTCGGCCTGGTGCTGGCCAACGTGTTCCACCCGGGCGCCGGCATCGACATGAGCACCCTGGGTACCGTCGACATCTCCAAGTACCAGGCCACTGCGGCCGAGGTGCAGCATGAGCACGCGTTCATCGAAACCCTGCTCAACCTGATCCCGTCGAACATCTTCGCAGCGCTGATGCGTGGCGAAATGCTGCCGATCATCTTCTTCTCGGTCATGTTCGGCATGGGCTTGTCGAGCCTCAACGCCGAGCTGCGCGAGCCGCTGGTGCGCACCTTCCAGGGCGTGTCGGAGACCATGTTCAAGGTCACTCACATGATCATGAACTACGCCCCGATCGGCGTGTTCGCCCTGATCGCCGCCACTGTCGCCAACTTCGGCTTCGCCTCCTTGCTGCCGCTGGCCAAGCTGGTGCTGCTGGTGTACTTCGCCATCGCCTTCTTCGCCTTCATGGTGCTTGGCCTGGTGGCGCGCGTGTTCGGCTTCTCGATCATCAAGATCATGCGCATCATGAAAGACGAGCTGATCCTCGCCTACTCCACTTCCAGCTCCGAGACCGTGCTGCCGCGCGTGATCGAGAAGATGGAAAAGTACGGCGCGCCGAAGTCGATCTGTTCGTTCGTGGTGCCGACCGGCTACTCGTTCAACCTCGACGGCTCGACCCTGTACCAGAGCATCGCGGCGATCTTCATCGCCCAGCTGTACGGCATCGACCTGTCCTGGAGCCAGCAGCTGCTGCTGGTGCTGACCCTGATGGTCACTTCCAAAGGTATCGCCGGCGTACCGGGCGTGTCCTTCGTGGTGCTGCTGGCCACCCTGGGCAGCGTCGGTATCCCGCTGGAAGGCCTGGCCTTCATCGCCGGTGTCGACCGCATCATGGACATGGCCCGTACCGCGCTGAACGTGGTGGGTAACGCCCTGGCCGCCGTGGTCATCGCCAAATGGCAGGGTATGTACGACGCCGAAAAAGGCGAGGCGTACTACAAGTCGCTGGTGCTGGACAAAGGCAAGACCGAGGCAGTGGTGGCCGGCAAGACCGTCAACCAGTAAGCCTTCGCGCTGAACCCAAAAGCCCCGACTTGTCGGGGCTTTTTTGCATTTTGGGGATTTACGCTATCCCCTGTGGGAGCGGGTTTACCCGCGAACACCGGCAAAGCCGGTGCCATACACCGCAGTGCCTGCTTCGCGGGTAAACCCGCTCCCACAGGGGCCGTGCCGATTACGCTATCATTCGGGCATTTTTCACGGGGGATCACAGATGCTCAACGGCCTCTGGCTCGGCTTTTTCCTGGTGGCGGCCATTTCCGCCCTGGCCCAATGGCTGGTCGGCGGCAACGCCGGCATCTTCGCCGCGATGGTCGAGAGCATCTTCGCCATGGCCAAGCTGTCGGTCGAGGTCATGGTCCTGCTGTTCGGCACCCTGACGCTGTGGCTGGGCTTTCTCAAGATCGCCGAGCAGGCCGGCATCGTCGAATGGCTGGCCAAGGTGCTCGGCCCGCTGTTCGCCCGGCTGATGCCGGAAGTGCCGCCCGGCCACCCTGCCCTGGGCCTGATCACCATGAACTTCGCCGCCAACGGCCTGGGCCTGGACAACGCCGCCACCCCCATCGGCCTCAAGGCCATGCGCGCATTGCAGGAGCTCAACCCCAGCAGCACCACGGCAAGCAATGCGCAGATCCTGTTCCTGGTGCTCAACGCCTCGTCGCTGACCCTGCTGCCGGTGACCATCTTCATGTACCGCGCCCAGCAGGGTGCGACCGACCCGACCTTGGTGTTCCTGCCGATCCTGCTGGCCACCAGCTGCTCGACCCTGGTTGGCCTGCTGTCGGTAGCGGTGATGCAGCGCCTGCGCCTGTGGGACCCGGTGGTGCTGGCCTACCTGATTCCCGGTGCGCTGCTGCTGGGCGGTTTCATGGCGTTTCTCGGCACCCTCTCGGCGGCCGCGCTGGCCAGCCTGTCGTCGATCCTCGGCAACCTGACGCTGTTTGGCGTGATCATCCTGTTTTTGCTGATCGGCGCCTTGAAGCGGGTGAAGGTGTACGAGGTGTTCGTCGAAGGCGCCAAGGAAGGTTTCGACGTGGCCAAGAGCCTGCTGCCGTACCTGGTGGCGATGCTGGTGGCAGTCGGCGTGCTGCGTGCTTCCGGCGCCCTGGAGCTGGCTTTGGACGGTATCCGCCATGCGGTGAACTGGATGGGCCTGGACAGCCGCTTCGTCGAGGGCCTGCCCACCGCGCTGGTCAAGCCGTTCTCGGGCAGCGCGGCGCGGGCCATGCTGATCGAGACCATGCAGACCCACGGCGTCGACAGCTTCCCGGCGCTGGTGGCGGCGACCATCCAGGGCAGCACCGAAACCACCTTCTACGTGCTGGCGGTGTACTTCGGCGCGGTGGGCATCCAGCGGGTGCGCCATGCCGTGGGTTGCGCCCTGCTGGCCGAGCTGTCCGGCGTGGTCGCGGCGATCTTCGTCTGCTACTGGTTCTTCGCCTGAGCCTGGGCGGCCTGGCTTACGGTCCAGTCGATCACCTGGCGCGCCAGCTGGTCGCTGGCCGCGCCGAAGCCGGCGACCGCTGAGGGCACCTGCGGGTTGGCGAGTGGCTGGCGTACCTCGAAGCGCTTGCTGGCGAGGATGCGCTGGCTGCGCCCCTGCACCAGCCGCGCGTCGTAGCGGATCACCACCTCCACCTGGTCCTTGGCCCGGTATTCACTCTGGAACGCCTGCAGCTCGCCGCCCAGCTCGTAGTCGGCCTGCAGGTTGGCGTCGTCGGCGCTCAGGCGCTGCACCCGGCCGTCGCGCTGGAAACCATCGAGCAGGCGGTTGCGCACCAGCATCGGCACCGGGTCGCTCCAGCGCACGCCCTTGTAGCTGCTGATCACGTCACCCTGGGGGATCACCGCGATGCGCGGCCCGGCCAGGGCTTCGCTGGCCAGGGGTTTGTTCAGGCGCAGCGACCAGCTCGCCGGTGTGGCGTTGCCGGCCGCCTGCTGCACGGGCAGGCGGTAGATATCCACAGGTTCGGTCTGCGGCAGGATCGAGCAGGCCGAAGCCAAGCTCAGCGTGGCGGCCAGGGCGAGCAGACGTGGCGACAGGCTCATGGCTGGAACTCCTTGTTGTTGTCGCGACCGAGCAGATAGCCGCTGGGGTCGGCCTCCAGGCGCCGGGAGATGCCCTTGAGCGCATTGAGGGTGTCGCGCAGCTCGCGGATGGCCGGGGCGATCTGGTTCAGGCCCTGGGCGCCATCGTCGAGGGACTGGCGGTTGTCCTGCAGCAGGCTGTTGATGGTCGCGCTGCTTTGCGCCAGCGACTGCATGGCCTGCTCGGCGCTGCCGATGGCCTGCTTGCCCTGGGTGCCGAGCAGGCCGTTGGCGTTGCGCATCAGCGCCTGGGTTTCGGCCAGGGTGGCGCTGGCCTGCTTGCCGACCTCGCCCAGCTGGGCGATGGCCGCACCGATGCCGTCTTTCTGGTTGGCGAAGGCGCCGGTAGTCTGGTCGAGGTTGGCCAGGGTGTTGCTCAGGTGCTCGATGTTGGTTTCCGAGAACATCTGGTTGGCGTTATGCAGCAGCAGGTTGATGTTGGTCACCAGGTCGCTGCTGTCGTTGAGCAGTTGCGAAATCGGCGATGGCGAGGCGACGATCACTGGCAGTTTGCCGTCCTGGCCCTTGAGCGCTGGGCTCTCTGGCGTACCGCCGGTGAGTTGGATGAACGAGTTGCCGGTGACCCCGGCCAGGGTCAGCTTGGCCTTGGTGTCTTCCTTCACCGGCGTGTCGGCGGACAGGCGAATGCGCGCCAGTACCCGGCGCGGGTCTTTCGGGTCCAGGCGCAGGGTGCTGACGTCCCCGACCTTGATGCCGTTGTACTGCACCGGGCTGCCGCGGGACAGGCCGGAGACGGCCTCGTTGAACACGACTTGATAGTCCTTGAAGGCGTCGTCGACGCTGGACTTGGTCAGCCACAGGCCAAACAGCATGGCGCCAGCCACCACCAGCACGGTGACCAGACCGATCAGGACATGATGCGCTCGGGTTTCCATCGTTCAAGGCTCCTGGCGGGCGCGCAGGGCGGCGTCTTCGGCCGCCCGGCCGCGCGGGCCGTGAAAGTATTCGTGAATCCAGGTGTCGTCGGTCTGTTCGACTTCACTGAGGGGGCCGGCCACCAGCACCTTCTTCTGCGACAGCACCGCCACCCGGTCGGTAATGGTGTAGAGGGTGTCCAGGTCGTGGGTGATCAGGAACACCGACAGCCCCAGGGCGTCGCGCAGGGTGAGGATCAGTTGGTCGAAGGCGGCGGCGCCGATCGGGTCGAGGCCGGCAGTGGGCTCGTCGAGGAACAGGATGTCCGGGTCCAGCGCCAGGGCGCGGGCCAGGGCCGCGCGCTTGATCATGCCGCCGGACAGCGAGGCCGGGTACTTGTCGGCAGCGCTGATCGGCAGCCCGGCCAGGGCCAGCTTGACCCCGGCCAGGTGCTCGGCGTCGGCGCGCGACAGCCCGGCGTGCTCGATCAGCGGCAGCGCGACATTCTCGGTGACGGTCAGCGACGAGAACAGCGCGCCCTTCTGGAACAGCACGCCAAAGCGCCGCTCCACCTGCGAGCGTTGGCCTTCGTCGAGGGTGGCCAGGTTCTGGCCGAACACCTTGACGATGCCCTCGTTGGGCCGGCGCAAACCGATGATGCTGCGCAACAGCACCGACTTGCCGCTGCCCGAGCCCCCCACCACGGCGAGGATTTCGCCGCGGTACAGGTCCAGGTCGAGGTTTTCGTGCACGCTCTGGCTGCCGAAGCGGTTGCAGAGGCCCCGGGCTTCGATCACCGCTTCCCGGCCGTTCACCAGCCCATCTCCATGAAGAACAGCGCGGCCACCGCATCCAGCACGATGACCACGAAGATCGACTGCACCACCGCCGAGGTCGTGTGGGCGCCCACCGATTCGGCGCTGCCGCTGACCTTGAAGCCTTCCAGGCAGCCGATGGTGGCGATCAGGAAGGCGAAGAACGGCGCCTTGGCCAGGCCCACCAAAAAGTGCTGCACGCCGATGTCGCTTTGCAGCAGCGAGAGGAACATGGCCGGCGAGATGCCCAGCGACAGTGCGCAGACCACCGCGCCACCGACGATGCCGCAGATCATCGCGACGAAGGTCAGCAACGGCAGCGCGATCAGCAGCGCCAGCACCCGCGGCACCACCAGCAGCTCGATGGGGTTCAGGCCCAGGGTGCGGATGGCGTCGATCTCTTCGTTGGCTTTCATCGAGCCGATCTGCGCGGTGAACGCGCTGGCGGTCCGCCCGGCCATGAGGATGGCGGTCAGCAGCACGGCGAATTCGCGCAGGAAAGAGAACGCCACCAGGTCGACGGTGAAGATCGTCGCGCCGAAGTTGGCCAGCACCGTGGCGCCGAGGAAGGCCACCACGGCGCCGACCAGGAAGGTCAGCAGGGCAACGATGGGGGCGGCGTCCAGGCCGGTCTGTTCGAGGTGGGCGACCACCGGGGTGACGCGCCAGCGGTGGGGCTGCAGCAGGCGGCGCAGCAGGGTTTCGAGGATCAGGCCGATAAAGCCCAGCACTTGTTTGGTGTCTTGCCACAGGGTGTCGACGGCGCAGCCGATGCGCGCCAGCAGCAGGAGCAGCACCGGGCGCTCGGGTTGTTTGACCGGGATGCAGTAGTCCTGCACCGAGCAGTAGACGTTCTTGAGCAGGGCGCGGCTGGCGTCGGGGAGTTGGTCGGTACAGTGCGCCAGGCGTTCGGAGCCGAGCAGTTCGGCCAGCAGTGAGGCGCCGGCGGTGTCCAGGCGGCCCAGCTGGCTGAGGTCGACCTGGGTGTCGGCGCCGTACTGGCTGCGCAGCTGCTCGCAGTCGCGCTTGAGGCTGGCGTAGTGGGCCAGGGTCCAGTCGCCGACGATACGCAGGCGAGTGGGCTGCTGGTTGTTGTCCAGAGTTGCGCTCGGGGCGGTCATAGGCTCCATGCATCTGACTGGCGGATGGCGAGTCAGATCATAGCGCAGTGGGGCCGCGTTGCGGCCTTATCGCTGGCAAGCCAGCTCCCACAAGGTTCCAGTGAGTGATCATTGTGGGAGCTGGCTTGCCAGCGATAGGGCCAGAGCCGATCAACTTTTCGCTGCGTCATCCAGTACTTTGAACCGCAGCACCCCGATCACCTGGCCATCCTCGGTCAGCACCCGCACCTGCCACTTGCCCACCGGGTTGGGCGGGAAGTTCTGCTTGTGGGTCCAGGCCCGGTAGCCTTCCTTGCGCCCGCCGTGAATGTCCAGGGCGATGCGGTCCACCTCTTTGCCGTCCAGCTGCCACACGTGGTAAATGCGCTCGTTGAGGCCGCGCGGGGCATTGATCGCGGTGTAGGCGTACAGGCCGCCATTGCGGATGCGGCTGGCGGGCACTTCCTCCAGCGACGCGCCCGGCTGGCGGTTGAGCACTTCGGTGCTGATCGCCACGTCGGTCATCCACAGGGTCGCTGGCGGCACCCAGGAACGCATCAGCCAGCCGCCGCCGCCCACTGCCAGGGTCACCAGCACCAGTGCCACGCCCCGGCGCCAGTTGCTGATCGGGAAGCTGCTGGCCAGGCTTGGGAACGACAGCACCATGGCGGCGACCAGCGCCAGCTTGAAACTCTGCGCGGTGGTCAGGTGCAGGATGATCGGCAGCGCCGTGAGCAGCGCGGCGAACAGCGTCAGGGTGTGCAGTGCCAGGAACAGCCAGCGCCTGGGGGCCAGCCACTTGTGGTACAGCGGGTCGACGATGGAAATCAGCCCCGCGGCGCCGAGCAGGCCGGTGAAGACCAGCTGGCCGCTGTTCCAGGTGGTGGTGATGAAGAAGAACGGCAGGACGAAGAACAGGCTCTCCTGGTGGATCATCTGCGTTGCGAAGCGCAGCAGCGGCTGGGGGATCTCGCGCTTGAAGGTGCGCGCGAACAGCTCGGTGAGGGTGTTCTCCAGCATCAGCCAGACCCAGCTGATCAGCATGACGATGGCGATCCAGCTGGCCAGGCCGGCCTGGCGGTCGACCAGGATGAAACTGCCGATACCCGACAGGAAACCGTAGAGCGCGATGATGCCGGGGTAGCGCTTGAGCAGTTCGATCACGCGCAGGACGAAGTTGGGTATTGGGGGCATGGGGCTACAACAGAATGATTGGGAGGCTGCTCGGGCCTCTTCGCGGGTAAACCCGCTCCCACAAGGTTCACCGATAACCCTGTGGGAGCGGGTTTACCCGCGAAGAGGCCGGCACAGGATACCGCCGAACCCCTACTTTCGTGTAGCGCCGCTGGGGCGATTCGCCATTACGCGCCGCCAGCGAACCAGCCCGGCCGCAAGGATCAGCCCGAGCAACAGCGCCACCAACCCATATAGTTCGTCATACCCCAGCAACGGTTTCTCGATGCGCAGGTACCCCGGCTCCTTGAGCATTTCGCGCAGGGCCTCGTTGGCCTGCTTGAGGCTGACCTGGCGCATTGCCCGCACCGGGTCGCTGAAGCGGCCGTTCTCGTACGCGTTCAGCGCACCCCAGTAATAGTCGGCCAACGCCGTGTTGCCCTGGGTGCTCCAGCTCTCGCGGGCAATCGCCGCGTCCTTGATGCGGGCGAAGGTGTCCGGGTCCAGGCCGTGCTTGCGCAGGTGCTCGAATAGTTGCTCGAGCACCTTCACCGCCGCATCGAGGTCCTGGCGCTCAAGGTCGGCATTGAGGCTCAAGAGGCCGGTGTCGCCGAAGCTCTCGCGTTGCGCCGAGGGGCCGTAGGACAGGCCGTGGCGCAAGCGCAGCTGGTCATACAGTGCCCAGTCCAGGTAGCGCGAGAGCAGTTCGAGGGTCTGGTCGTTGTCCGTGTCCAGCGTGGGTTCGATGAACAACCAGTGCAGCTTGACGTTGTCGCCCAGCCAGCCACGGGTCAGGTCGCGGCGTTGCTCGGCCTGCTGGCTGATGGTCTCGAGGCTGCGGCGCTCCTCGGGTTCGGTCGCCGGTAAGGCGCCGAAGGTACGTTCCAGATAGGCCGGCAGCAGGCGGTCGAGGCCGCCGACGACGATCAGGCTCATGTTGTTGGCGGCGTACCAGTGCTCGCGCAGGTGCTGCACCTGCTCCAGGGTCATGTCGTCGAGGTCGGAGCGCTCCTTGCACTTGAGGCCCAGTTCGGTCGCCAGTTGATCGCTGGCCGGGTGGCCGACTTCCTGGCGGTCGAGCCAGCGCTGCAGGTGCCCGTAATGGCCGCCGTCCTCGCGCTCTATGATGCGCTTGGCCGTGGCCAGCGCCTTGGCGTCGATACGGGTGTCGCGCAGCAGCGCCAGCAGCAGGTCGAGCACCTTGCGCTGGTTGCGTGCCGGGGCCTCGATGACGAAGGTGGTGTCGGCGCTGCTGGTGAAGGCGTTCCATTCCCCGCCCAGCTCTTGCAGGCGTTCTTCCAGGCCGCCCTCGCCGGTGTCGTCGATGCCGCTGAAGAGCAGGTGTTCGAGCAGGTGCGGCAGCTCGCGCTGGTTGCAGTCGAAATCGTCCAGGCCCACGCCCACCACCAGGCGGATCGACACATGGTCGCGCTCGTAGCCGGACTTGAGGATCACCTGCAGGCCGTTGGGCAACAGGTAGCCCTCAACCCGCGAGCGATCGAGGGCGAAGGTAGGCAGGCTGGCGATCAGCAGGCAAATGAACATCAGACAACGCATGGGCGAGCTACGGTCTCCGGGGGCAAAGGCTCAAGGCTGGCGGGCTTCGTCCGGCACGCTGTCGAGCATCAGCCCGCCGGTGTCGGTGCCGCCCAGTACCACATAGGCACTGCTGCAGAACAAAGAGTTCAACCGCTTCATGTCGGCAATGAGTTCCAAGTGTAGCGAACTGGTTTCGATACTCTGCACCACTTTACGTTGCAGGCGGCTGACATGGGCATGCGCCAGGCGCCGCTCCTGGGCGCGGAAGCGGCGTTTTTCGCGCAGCAGCTGGTGCGCGCTTTGCGGGTCGGCGCTGAGGAACACCGACAGGCCCAGGCGCAGGTTGGCCAGCAGTTGCTCCTGCAGGCCGGTCAGCTCCTCCAGGCCGGTTTGCGAGAACTCGCGGCGCTGGGAGGTTTTTTGCTGCTGGACCTTGCGCAGCATGCGCTCGATCAGGTCGGTGGCCAGCTTGAGGTTGATTGCCAGCTCGATGATCTCGGCCCAGCGCCGGTTGTCCTGCTCGCTCAGGTCTTCGCGGGGCATCTGTGCCAGGTACAGCTTGATGGCGTTGTACAGCGCCTCGGCGTCTTCGGCGAGGGTGCGTACCTGCTGCGGCATGGCGGTCTGGGTGCCGCGCAGGGCGCCAAGCATGGCGTCGAGCAGGCTGTCGACCAGGTCGCCCAGGCGCAGGGTTTCGCGCACCGCATTGGCCAGCGCCAGGCTCGGGGTCGTGAGTGCCGTGGGGTCGAGATGGCGTGCCTGGGTATGGCCGTTGCCGTTGCCCTGTTCGGGCAGCAGGAAGTTGCACAGACGGCCCATGGGCTTGACCGTGGGCAGCATCAGCAGGCAGCGCAGGGTGTTGTAGAGCAGGTGGAAGCCGATCACCAGCTCCTGCGGGCTGAAGCTCAGGCTGTCCATCCAGTCCACCAGCGGGTGCAGCACCGGGATGATCAGCACCAGGCCGAACAGCTTGTACAGCAGGCTGCCCAATGCCACCCGGCGCCCTGCCGAGTTCTGCAGGCTGGTGGTGAGGAAGGCCAGCAGGCCGCTGCCGATGTTGGCGCCGATCACCAGGCCGATGGCCACTGGCAGGCTGATCACCTCGGCGCCGGCCAGGGTGGCGGTGAGCAGCACGGCGGCCAGGCTGGAGTAGGAAATCATGGCGAACAGCGCGCCGATCAGCGCGTCGAGCAGGATGTCGCCGGTCAGCGAGGCGAACAGCACTTTCACGCCCTGGGCGTGGGTGATCGGGGTGGCGGCGTGCACGATCAGTTGCAGCGCCAGGATGATCAGCCCCAGGCCGATGCCGACGCGGCCCAGTTGGCCGGCGCGGGTCTGCTTGCGCGACAGGAAGAAGATCACCCCGAGGAAGATCAGCAGCGGCGACAGCCAGGACAGGTCGAAGGTCAGCACCCGCGCCATCAACGCGGTGCCGACGTCGGCGCCGAGCATGATTGCCAGGGCCGGGGTCATGGCCATCAGGCCCTGGCCGACGAACGAGGTGACCAGCATGGCGGTGGCGTTGCTGCTTTGCACCATGGCGGTGACCACGATGCCGGCGATGAACGCCAGCGGGCGCTTGTTCATGTTCTGGCTGAGCACCCGGCGCAGGTTCGAACCATAGACGCGCAGGATGCCGGTACGGACGATGTGCGTGCCCCACACCAGCAGGGCCACGGCGGAGAGCAGGTTGAGCAGGGTCAGCATGGTCGGGCCCCCTTGTTCTTCTATGCCCCTGGGCGGGGCCAATGGTGCGGCGGTGAGCCTGGCCCGGGGGTGGGCTGGTTTTTCCAGTGCTCACTGAAGCTTTAGTTGTTTTGCGCGGTGGGTGCCAGCTTGGCATGACGGAAAACTATTTGAAACATGGCACGATCCTGTGGGAGCGGGTTTACCCGCGAACACCGGCAAAGCCGGTGCCATGCATAGCGGTGCCTGTTTCGCGGGTAAACCCGCTCCCACAGGAACGCAAAAAGGGCCCCGAAGGGCCCTTTCTGTACTGCACTCGCCGGGATTACTGACCCGGAATGTCCTTGCGCAGTTTCACAGCGTCAGGCTCTTCACCCTTCTTGCGCGCCGCCGCAGTGCGCATGCGGATGTTGATCGCTTCCACCGCCAGCGAGAAGGCCATGGCGAAGTAGACATAGCCCTTCGGCACATGCACGTCGAAAGATTCGGCGATCAGCACGGTACCGACGACGATCAGGAACGAAAGCGCAAGCATCTTCAGCGATGGGTGCTTGTCGATGAAGTCGCTGATGGTACCGGCGCAGAGCATCATCACCAGTACTGCGACGATGATCGCGGCGATCATCACCGGCACGTGGGAAACCATGCCCACGGCAGTGATCACCGAGTCCAGCGAGAACACGATGTCGATGATGGCGATCTGGATGATGGTGTAGAAGAACTTGCCGCCCGCGCCTTTGGGCTGGTCCGGGCTTTCGTCCTCGCCTTCCAGGCCGTGGTAGATCTCTTGCGAGCTTTTCCACAGCAGGAACAGGCCACCGAAGAACAGGATCAGGTCGCGCCCGGAGATGCCTTGGCCGAGCACATGGAACAGGTCGTCGGTCAGGCGCATGACCCAGGTGATCGACAGCAGCAGCAGGATCCGCGTGACCATGGCCAGGGCCAGGCCGAAGATCCGCGTGCGCGGCTGCATGTGCTTGGGCATGCGGCTGACCAGGATCGAGATCATGATGATGTTGTCGATCCCAAGCACGATCTCAAGGGCCGTGAGGGTGAAAAAGGCAACCCAGATTTCCGGGCTGGTCAGCCATTCCATGTGTATTCCTTCGAGCGGTAATGGCAAAGCGCCCGGGGTGGGCGCTTTGCGGTTGGATAAAGCGTGTGTATTACAGACTGCTGAACAGCGGGAATGTCCCCAGGGCCAGCGCGCCGAACATTATGCACAGGCACACCAGCACTGCCCACTTGAGGGTGAAGCGCTGGTGATCGCCGAACTCGATGCCGGCCAGGGCCACCAGCAGATAGGTGGAGGGTACCAGCGGGCTGAGCAGGTGTACCGGCTGGCCGACGATCGATGCGCGGGCCATTTCCACCGGGGTGACGCCGTAGTGGCTGGCGAACTCCGACAGCACCGGCAGCACGCCGTAGTAGAAGGCGTCGTTGGACATGAAGAAGGTGAACGGCATGCTGACCAGGGCGGTGATCACCGCCATGTACGGGCCGAACGCTTCCGGGATCACCGCCAGCAGGCTCTTGGACATGGCGTCGACCATGCCGGTGCCCGACAGGATGCCGGTGAAGATGCCGGCGGCGAAGATCAACCCGCTCACGGCCAGCACGCTGGAGGCGTGGGCGCCGATGCGGTCCTTCTGCTGCTGCAGGCACGGGTAGTTGACGATCATGGCGATACTGAAGGCGATCATGAACAGCACCGGCAGCGGCAGCACGCCTGCGATCAGCGCGACCATCAGGGCGGCGGTCAGGGCGCCGTTGAACCAGATCAGCTTGGGCCGGCGCGCTTCGGGGAACTGCGACACGCTGATTTCGCTGTGGTCGATGTCGTCGGTCGGCAGGTGCAGCTCACCCAGGCGGGCACGTTCACGCAGGCCATACCAGTAGGCGATGGCGAGGATCGCCAGCACACCGAAGGCCATGGCCGGGATCATCGGCACGAAGATGTCCGAAGGGTCCACGTGCAGGGCGCTGGCGGCGCGGGCAGTCGGGCCGCCCCAGGGGGTCATGTTCATCACCCCGCCGGCCAGGATGATCAGGCCGGCCATGATCCGCGGGCTCATCCCCAGGCGGCTGTACAGCGGCAGCATGGCGGCGCAGCAGATCATGTAGGTGGTGGCGCCGTCACCGTCGAGGGAGACGACCAGGGCCAGCACGGCGGTGCCGACCGAGACTTTCAGCGGGTCGCCCTTGACCAGCTTGAGGATCTTGCGCACGGCCGGGTCGAACAGGCCGGAATCGATCATCAGGGCGAAGTACAGGATGGCGAACATCAGCATCACGCCGGTGGGCGCAAGCTTGCTGATGCCTTGCAGCATCATCGGGCCGATGTCGCTGTAGAAGCCGCCGAACAGGGCGAACAGGATCGGTACCAGGATCAGCGCGATCAAGGCCGACAGGCGCTTGGTCATGATCAGGTACATGAAGGTGATGACCATGGCAAAGCCGAGGAAGGTCAGCATGGCGGTACTCCAGGCGTGGCGCGGCGAAAGGAAGGACGATTCGGGCGGATCAGCGCGTCAGGCGCTGCGCGGGGAGTAGGCGAAGAGGGACTGCGGGAAGGCGGGCACAGGAAAACATCAGAATCACCATTGTTGTTGTTGATTGGGCCGGGCACGGAAGTTTCCGGGTGCCCTGGCTGACCGGTCTGCTGCCGGTAGTGGCGCTATCCTATGTGCGCAAGCTTTCAGCCAGCTTTCGACCAGTGCAAGGCGACGGGAGGTCATGACGATGGCGCGTGTCGAGCAAGGGGGGTGCCATTGCGGCGCCCTGCGTTACCGGTTGCGGGGCGATCTGGGCGATGTTGCCCACTGTCATTGCTCGATCTGTCGGCGGGTTAGTGGCGGCACGCTGGTGACCTGGGTGACGCTGGCCGCTGAGGATTTCGAGTGGTTGGCGGGCTCGCCGCAGCGGTATGTGGCGCCGGCGGGGTGCAGCCGCTATTTCTGTGGTGGCTGTGGGGCCCATGTGGCGCTGGTGACTGAGCGCAGCCCGCAGACGATCGATGTGACGGTGGCGACGCTGGATCATCCTGAGCGGGTGCCGGCCCAGCGGCATATCTGGGTGGGGAGCCGGCTGCCATGGTTGCAGGTGGGTCAGGGGTTGCCGGAGGAGGACGAGGAAAGCCTATAGGGCATTGTGCTGCCTCTTCTGGCCCTATCGCCGGCAAGCCGGCTCCCACAGGGTTGTGCGATCACCTGTGGGAGCCGGCTTGCCGGCGATAGGAGCTGACCTGCCATGCGCTAGGGCAACTGCAACCCGCCAGCCGCCTTGTGCAGCGCACGCAGGTGTTCGCCTACCTGCTTGACGTTGGCTTCCACCGCCTTGATCTCCCTGGCCCGCTGCGGCCCCAGCAGCGCCCTCACCTGCTGGTCCAAGGCGTTGCTCAGGCGCAGCAGTTGCGCCTGGCGTGCCTTGCTCTCCTGCTCCAGGTGCTGGCGCTCCTCGGGCTGTGGCAGGCCGTAGCCGCCCGCCCCCAGCAGTTCCGCCGGGCGGCTGAGGTAGCCACTGTTGGCGAGAATCGCCTGCAGGGCCTGGTCGGCCTTGTCGAAGCTGCCATCCTTTATCGCCCGGCCATTGAGGTAACGCTGCTTGACCTCATCCTGGGCCAGCAGCAGTTGCCGGCGCAGGCTGGCCTGTTCGAGCAGCAGCAGCGCCGCACTGGTGCGCAGGTCGGCGCGCTCGAACCACGGGCGGCGCTGCTCGGCATCCAGGGCCAGCCAGTCTTCCACGGCGCTCTGCTTGATCGGCAACTGCTTCTTCAACACCTCGAACATGGCTTGGTAGCGGTCGCGGTAGGAGTCGAAGCGGTAACCCAGGCGCAGTGCCTCACGTGGGTCGTCGAGCACACTGGTGTCGGCCAGGCCACGCCCTTTGAGCACTTCCAGCAGGCCGTTGGGCATGATGTTGTCGAGGTCGTTCAGGCGCGGGTTGGCGGTGCCGCTGCGCAGCAGCTTCAAATTCTCGACCGCGCAGTTGTTGGACAGGAAGAAGTAGTTGCCGTCGTAGCTCCAGTGCATTTCGGCAGCCTGGCGCACCAGGTTCTCGATCTCGCTGCGGCTGAGTTTGAGCGGCACCGAGGCCAGGCTGCGCAGTTCGGTCTTGGTGTACTCGTCGATCACCTGGCCCAGCGGCAGGACGAACAGCCGCGACGGGTAGGCCCCGACCAGCCCGCCCCAGCTCGACAGCTGCACGTCATTGACGAAGGCCCGGTAGGACAGCACCAGGCTCTGGTCGAGATCCAGGCGGCACGCTGGGCCGCGCGGCCGGCCGGGGGCGCAGATCACCAGGCGCAGCATGCTGTGGCCCCAGCGGCTGACCAGGTTCTGATTGGCTTCGGCCAGCAGGTAGTCGACTTCGTAGACTCGCTCGGGGTCGATTTCGCCCAGCGGCTGGCGGGCGAAGTCATTGCCAGCGTTGAGGAACGGCAGGGCCTTGGCGCAGGTGTTCTGCGGCGGTGCCCAGCCGAAATGCTCGCTCAGGTACTGGTTGAGCGCCGGGCGACGGCAGGCGTAGCTGGGGTCGAGGAGGAAGTACTCCATGTTGACCGCGATGTATTCCTTGGGGCTGCTCAGCTCGTAACTGTCGGGGCTGCGCGCCACCTGGCCGTTGTGCTGTTCGCGCTCGCCGCGGCGGCCAACGTACTGCGGCCAGCCGGCCAGGTCGAGCAGGCGTGGATCGTCGCTCAGGGTGAAGCGGCGCTCGGCCTGGCCTCGGCAGTCCTGCGGCAGGCCTACCTTGCCCAGTGCGCCCTGCTGGCGCTTGCAGCGGCTGATGAGCTGGCGCTCGGCGCTGGGCCACAGGCGGGCGCGGTCATATATATGGGTGAGCTCATGCAGCACCGTGGCCAGCAGCTCTTCACGGACGGTGCCGTGGGGGCGGTTGGTCTTTTCGCGTGCGGCACTGCCATCCACCAGGCCTGGCAGCAGGCGGCGGTTGAGGTCGAGGGTGGAGACCGGCGTGGCCTGGCCGTAGGCATCCTCGGGCATACGGTCGGTCCAGCTCACCGTTACCTGGCGGTCCAGCTGTTGCTTGAAGCGTGGTGGCAGCTTGGCCATGGCTTCATCGAGCAGCTGCTGGGTGGCCTGCTGCTGTGGCTGGTCGAGGCCGTCTGCCTGCAGCACCAGCTGCAGGTCGGCCAGGGCGGGCGTGCCGAGCAGCGTCAGGACGCAGCCGAGCAGCCAGGCACGCGCGCGCATCACAGGGCGAGGATGGCTTCGGCCAGCACCTGGTCGCTGGCGTCGCGGGCTTCCGGCACACGGGTGCGCAGGGTGTCGAAGGCCGCTTCGAGCTGGGCGCCACGGATGTTGCCGTTGCTGGCGACGAAGCTGGCGGCGTCGTCGTGGGCTTCGCGGATGACTTTCGAATCGCGAATCGAGGTGGTGGTGTCGGAGGTGAAATCGATCGTGCGCGCCGAGGCACGGACGATGATATTGCTGGTAGCCACCAGCGTGTGAGCCTGGGCCATGTCGGCCAGCAGCAACATGCCGAGGGAAGCGGCGATCAGCGATTTACGCATGGAGCATCTCCAGAAGGTACAAAGGCGTAACAGGTAATTATTGGACGAGGATGGCTTCGGCCAGTTCAAGGTCGCCGACAGAGTGACAACTGTGCACCTGGCGCAGCGAAACCAGCGCCGCCTGAAGGCGCGCACCGCGAATCAAGCCATCACTGGCAACGAAGGCAGCAGCGTCGTCACGGGCGGCGGCGACGATCTTGCGATCGAACGGCGCGGTGGTCACCTGGCTGGTGACATAGCCGGTGGCAACGAGGCTCTGGGTGGTGACATCCATGGCATGGGCGCTTCCCATACCGGCGAGGGCTAACAGCACTGGCGGCAGATAACGCATGGGCTCTCTAGGCGGTGGTTTCGGGCAACGAAGGCTACCCCGGATGCACTGGCTGGGGCCAGTGAATCCGGGTTAAAGGCTTGTGCTAGAGCGCGAGGATGGCGCGGGCCAGTTGCGCGTCGCTGGCTTGCAGCGTGGGCTGCTGCTGGCGAATGTGCACCAAGGCGCTTTCCAGCTTGGCGCCGCGGATCGCGCCTTCGCTGCCAACGAAGCTGGCGGCGTCGTCACGGGCTGCCTGCACGATCTTGTCATCGCGGAAGGACGAGGTTACGTCGGAGGTGGCATCGGTGGTTGCGGCAACGGCACCGACTACCGCGTCAGTGGTCACCACGAAGCTGGTGGCATTGGCCGCACCGGCGAGGGACAGCAGCACGGCGGCGCCTAACAGATGATAACGGGACATGATGGGTGGACTCCTGCGCAGGGTCTGGATGGTTCTGGTTATCGGACGCTCGCTTGGCTCGTCACGGTACGGTGTTGCCAGGCGTGTAGGACAAGCGTAACACGCCTCGGTTCAAGCGCCTGGGGCGGCAAAAGACCACAATTGGTAACTGTACCTGCCAATGTATCATTTTGTGAAACTGTACCTGTTGCGTTGCGATGGCTCTATCTCGCGGCGGACAAACAAAAAACCCGTCGCGGTTTCCGGCGACGGGTTCTTGTGTATTCGCGGTGCCGGCGTTGGCCGGCGGCCGAGGCTTAGCGCCAGAACGGCTTGCTCAGCTCTTCGTAGCGCTGCGACTCGCTGATACCGGCGTCGGCCAGCAGGCGGGAGTCCAGACGAGCCAGCTGACGGCGGCTGGCCATGCGGCGTTGCCACAGCAGCAGGGTCGACAGGGCGCGCAGAGGCAGAGAAGCGTGGGAAGCTTGGGCGTTGCTTTCGAAAACCAGACCGGAACTGAGGGTGCGTTCCATGATGTTTCATCCTTCCGCTTGTGGCGGCATTAGGGAGTGATTTAACTGGTGCCCATCTTCCTCCTCTGCTGTCCATAACAGTAGATACAGTTCTGTAGTAAAGCGATGGCTCAGTTAACTGTGTAACCCTACTGTTGCACCCGAAATTGGCGTAACTGTACTGGTCTGCACTGATTTAGTGCGAATTCTAGATTTTGTAGGAAATGAGGCGGGGGCAGAGCAGATAATCACCGGTACAGTAGTACAGTTTTATCTATTTGGTTGCCAGTTGACTGTGGGAGCGGGTTTAGCCGCGAAAGCGTCTGTACGGCCACTGCAGCATTCGCGGGTAAACCCGCTCCCACAGTTGGCTCATTTGGGGTGAAACGATCGCGGGGCAAGCCCGCTCCCACAAGTACCTAGTGTGGGAGCGGGCTTGCCCCGCGATGGGTACAGCGCTAGCGGATCAACCGGCCAGCATGCGCCCGCTTTCTTCCAGGTTCTCGTGCCAGCTCAGGGCTTCGCGCAGGATGTGCGGGGTGTGGCCGCCGCGCTGGCAGGCGCGTTCGAAGTAGTCGTTCAGCGCAGCGCGATAGTCCGGGTGCACACAGTTGTCGATGATCGCGCGGGCACGCTCGCGTGGCGCCAGGCCGCGCAGGTCGGCCAGGCCCTGTTCGGTGACCAGGATGTCGACATCATGCTCGGTATGGTCGACGTGGCTGACCATGGGCACGACGCTGGAAATCGCGCCGCCCTTGGCGATCGACTTGGTGACGAAGATCGCCAGGTGGGCGTTGCGGGCGAAGTCGCCGGAGCCGCCAATGCCGTTCATCATCCGGGTGCCGCAGACGTGGGTGGAGTTGACGTTGCCGTAGATGTCGAACTCCAGCGCCGTGTTGATGCCGATGATGCCTAGGCGACGCACCACTTCAGGGTGGTTGGAGATCTCCTGCGGGCGCAGCACCAGCTTGTCCTTGTAGCGCTCGAGGTTGCCGAACACGTCGGCATTGCGGCGGCTCGACAGGGTGATCGAGCTGCCCGAGGCGAAGCTCAGCTTGCCGGCGTCGATCAGGTCGAAGGTCGAGTCCTGCAGCACTTCGGAGTACATGGTCAGGTCTTCGAACGGCGATTCGATCAGGCCGCACATCACGGCGTTGGCGATGCTACCAATGCCGGCTTGCAGCGGGCCGAGCCTGTTGGTCATGCGGCCGGCGTCCACTTCACCCTTGAGGAAGGCGATCAGGTGGTCGGCGATGCCCTGTGTCTCGTGGTCAGGCGGCAGCACGGTGGACGGCGAGTCCGGTTGGTCGCTGATGACGATGCCGACGATCTTGGCCGGGTCGATCGGGATTGCGGTGCTGCCGATGCGGTCGTCGACTTTCACCAGCGGGATCGGCGTGCGGGTCGGGCGGTAGGTCGGGATATAGATGTCGTGCAGGCCTTCGAGGTTGGCGTTGTGCGACAGGTTGATCTCGACGATGACCTGCTTGGCGAAGATCGCGAAGCTGGCCGAGTTGCCGACGGAGGTGGTCGGCACGATATGGCCTTCTTCGGTGATCGCCACCGCTTCGATGACCGCGATGTCCGGCAGGGTCAGCTGCTTGTTGCGCAGTTGCTCGACGGTTTCCGACAGGTGCTGGTCGATGAACATCACCTGGCCGTCGTTGATGGCCTTGCGCAGGGTGCTGTCGACCTGGAACGGCATGCGCCGGGCCAGTACGCCGGCTTCGGTCAGTTGCTTGTCGAGGTCGTTGCCCAGGCTGGCGCCGGTCATCAGGCTGATTTTCAGCGGCGACAGCTTGGCGCGCTCGGCCAGTGCGTGGGGCACGGCCTTGGCTTCGCCGGCGCGGGTGAAGCCGCTCATGCCGACGGTCATGCCGTCCTCGATCAGGCCAGCGGCGTCAGCCGCACTCATTACCTTGCTGTGCAGGGAGGACAAGCGGATGCGATCACGGTACATGGATTGTTATCTCAGGCTACTGAAGCTACTGGAAGCGCAGTCTAGAGATTTAGCCCGGTGCCGTCCCGCGACCATGGTCGTAGGCGAAGCCTTGGAATAGAGCCGTTGATCTGGATCATGCAAATGAAAAAGCCCCCGGGCATAACACCCGGGGGCTTTAGACGCTTCTATATATAGAGGCGGTTATCAGTCCACGGCCTTGACCATGTCCTCGATGACTTTCTTCGCGTCACCAAACACCATCATGGTTTTGTCCAGGTAGAACAGTTCGTTGTCCAGGCCGGCATAGCCGCTGGCCATGGAGCGCTTGTTGACGATGATGGTCTTGGCCTTGAACGCTTCGAGGATCGGCATGCCGGCGATCGGCGACTTGGGATCGTTCTTCGCCGCCGGGTTGACCACGTCGTTGGCGCCCAGCACCAGCACAACGTCGGCCTGACCGAATTCGGCGTTGATGTCTTCCATCTCGAACACCTGGTCGTACGGCACCTCCGCTTCGGCCAGCAGTACGTTCATGTGGCCTGGCATACGGCCGGCAACCGGGTGGATCGCGTACTTCACGGTCACGCCGTTATGCACCAGCTTCTCGGTCAGCTCTTTCAACGCGTGCTGGGCGCGGGCCACCGCCAGGCCGTAGCCGGGAACGATGATCACGCTGTCGGCGTTGCTCAGCAGGAAGGTGGCGTCGTCGGCCGAACCGGACTTCACCGGGCGCTGCTCCTTGGAGCCTTGCGCCGCGCCGACGTCGGTATCGCCGCCGAAGCCGCCAAGGATGACGTTGAAGAACGAACGGTTCATCGCCTTGCACATGATGTACGAGAGGATCGCACCGCTCGAACCCACCAGGGAGCCGGCGATGATCAGCATCGAGTTGTTCAGCGAGAAGCCGATACCTGCGGCCGCCCAGCCCGAGTAGCTGTTGAGCATCGACACCACCACCGGCATGTCGGCGCCGCCGATCGGGATGATGATCAGTACGCCCATGATGAAGGCCAGGGCCAGCATCAGGGTGAAGGCGCTGTAGTGGCCGGTGAAGGTGAACAGCAGGCCCAGGGCGATGGTGGCAAGGCCGAGGATCAGGTTCAGCTTGTGCTGGCCGGCGAACTGTACCGGTGCGCCTTGGAACAGGCGGAACTTGTACTTGCCCGACAGCTTGCCGAACGCGATGACCGAGCCGGAGAAGGTGATGGCACCAATGGCCGCGCCGAGGAACAGCTCCAGGCGGTTACCGGTGGGGATCGGGTCGCTGATGCTGGCGACGATGCCCAGCGATTGCGGCTCGAGTACCGCGGCAATGGCGATGAACACCGCGGCCAGGCCGATCATGCTGTGCATGAAGGCGACCAGCTCGGGCATCTTGGTCATCTCGACGCGCTTGGCCATGATCGAACCGGCGCTGCCGCCGACCAGCAGGCCGACGATGACGTAACCGATGCCGGCAGTGGCAAGCTCGGCGCCCAGCTTGTAGATCAGCCCGACCGTGGTGAGGATGGCGATACCCATGCCGATCATGCCGAACAGGTTGCCCCGGCGTGAGGTAGTGGGGTGCGAGAGGCCCTTGAGCGCCTGGATGAAGCAGATCGAGGCGACCAGGTACAGAAGCGTTACCAGATTCATGCTCATGCTTACTTCTGCGCCTCGTTCTTGGTTTTCTTCTTGAACATTTCCAGCATGCGGCGGGTGACCAGGAAGCCACCGAACACATTGACCGCGGCCAGCGCCACGGCGAGGGTGCCCATCACTTTGCCGGCCGGGGTGACGGTCAGCGCGGCCGCGAGCATGGCGCCGACGATGACGATCGCCGAAATGGCGTTGGTGACGGCCATCAGTGGGGTGTGCAGTGCCGGGGTGACGTTCCATACCACGTGGTAGCCCACGTAGATGGCCAGCACGAAGATGATCAGGTTGTAGATGCCGTGGGAAATCAGCAGGTCTTCCATTGTCGAGCTCCTCAGCCGTTCTTGCGTACGACCTGGCCGTCGCGGCACATCAGGCACGCGGCGACGATGTCGTCTTCGAGGTTGATCACCAGCGCGCCGTCCTTGTCGAACAGCAGCTTCATGAAGTCCAGCAGGTTGCGGGCGTAAAGCGCCGAGGCGTCTGCGCCGACCTGGGCCGGCAGGTTGGTCGGGCCGACGATGGTCACGCCGTTTGCCTGTACCACCTGGTCAGCGACGGTCAGCGGGCAGTTGCCGCCCTGGGCCGCAGCGAGGTCGATCACCACCGAGCCGGGTTTCATCTGCGCGACGGTCTCGGCGCTGAGCAGCGTCGGCGCCTTGCGCCCGGGGATCAGCGCAGTGGTGATGACGATATCGGCCTGTTTGGCTCGTTCGTGCACGGCCTGGGCCTGGCGTTGCATCCAGCTGGCTGGCATGGGGCGGGCGTAACCGCCGACGCCTTCGGCGCACTCGCGCTCTTCATCGGTCTCGTACGGCACGTCGAGGAACTTGGCGCCAAGCGACTCGATCTGCTCTTTCACGGCGGGGCGCACGTCGGAGGCTTCGATCACCGCACCCAGGCGCTTGGCCGTGGCGATGGCCTGCAGGCCGGCGACGCCAGCGCCGAGGATCAGCACACGGGCGGCCTTTACGGTGCCGGCGGCGGTCATCAGCATGGGCATGAAGCGTGGGTAGTGATGCGCGGCCAGCAGCACGGCCTTGTAGCCGGCAATGTTGGCTTGCGACGACAGCACGTCGAGGCTCTGGGCCCGCGAGGTACGAGGCGCGGCTTCCAGGGCGAAGGCGGTGATGCCACGTTCGGCCATCTTGCCGATCAGCTCGTTGTTGAACGGGTTGAGCATGCCGGCCAGCACGCTGCCGCTGTTGATCAGCGCCAGTTCCTGGTCATTGGGTGCAACCACCTTGAGCACCAGCTGCGCGCCGAAGGCATCGGTCGCTTCACCCAGTGTGGCGCCAACGGCCTCATAGGCACTGTCCGGAATGCTGGCGTTGAGCCCTGCCCCCCGTTGCACGGTGACCTGATGGCCCTGGCTAACAAGTTTCTTGATGGTTTCCGGGGTCGCGGCGACCCTTGTCTCACCCGTCTGCGTCTCGAGAGGAACACCAATGTGCACGACTTTGTCTCCTGCGGTGACCTTTTGTGTTTGTTTGAACCAGCTCACTTCGGGTGGCGCGCTGGGTGGTCGTAGAGCACGACCCCGCCTGAATCCGGGGCGGGGAGGCATTTTGCAGATGAACCATTGGGGCTACAACTGGTTCTGAAGCGAAACGAACTCAAAACTACAAGTCACCCTGTGACCGTATGTCGCAATGATTCGAAACAAACCCGTCAAGCACGCGCTATTCGGAGCTTAGGGGAAAATCTGAAAAAAATTCTGCTGTTTTTGGCCTTGGCGCTGTGAATGTCGCAAAATAACCGTCAAACCCGCATGGCAACTAGGGTTGATAGGGATTTTCAGGTCAGCCGGAACAGATTACGTATTTGCGACAAATACATATATCTGTAGGTGTTTAAAATAATTGACTACGGGGTCAGCTTATCGGCTTTCGCAGTGTACTGCCGTGCCTGCGCTATTAGCCAGTCGCGAAAAGCCCGTAGCGAAGCCGACTCCACCTTGCGCTCTGGAATCATCAGATAGTAGGCCTTGTCACTGGACAGGGCATGCCTGTTAGCGACTACCAACCTACCCTCCTCGAGCTCGCGCTGGATCAGGAACGGTGGGATCAGCGCAATGCCCATTTCGTGCATGGCCGCCTGGGCGAGCATCGAGAACAGTTCATAGCGCGGACCGGCCATGTCGCATTCAACGCTCATGCCCAGCCCATCGAACCATTGCCGCCAGGCATACGGACGGGTGGTCTGCTGCAGCAGTGGCAGCTCGGTGATGCGCTGGGCGTCGAGGCCGCCCTGCCCGTCCAGCAGTTTCGGGCTGCACACCGGTACCGGGTTTTCTCCCATCAGGCGATGGGCCTGGGTGCCGGACCAGTCAGCGTCGCCGAAGTAGATGGCCGCATCGAAGGGCGTGTCGGCGAACAGGAACGGCCGGGTGCGGTTGGTCAGGTTAACCGTGACCTCCGGGTGGCGTTGCTGGAAGTCCTTCAGGCGTGGCAGCAACCACTGGGTGCCGAAGGTCGGCACCACGGCCAGCTCGATCACGTTGGCACCCTGCTGGCGCATGACTGACAGGGTATCGCGCTCTACGGCGTCCAGTTGGCTGGCCACCTGGCGGCTATAGGACAAGCCTGCCTCGGTGAGCTTCACGCCCCGGCGCGAGCGGCGGAACAATTCGACGTTGAGAAACGCCTCCAGCCCACCGATCTGCCGACAGACGGCACCCTGGGTCAGGGCCAGTTCGTGGGCGGCCTTGGTGAAGCTCTCGTGACGCGCGGCCGCCTCGAAGCAGACCAGGGCGGTGGTGCTGGGGATCTTGCGACGCATGTACATCAACCTCACTTGTGTGCTCGTCAGTACGGCGTTTTACCGATCACGGAGTGAGAAAATATCACTAAAGCGTGCACAATCCTCGTTTGTCCCGACAGCCGATCAAGCCTAGGATCAATGCAACGCAAGAATCCGCTCCCATCTTTGTTTCGAGGAACACGCACATGGCCGGTAAAGCAAGCTTCAACTGGATCGATCCGCTGCTGCTGGATCAGCAGCTCACTGAAGAAGAGCGCATGGTGCGTGACAGCGCCTTCCAGTTCGCCCAGGACAAGTTGGCGCCGCGTGTGCTGGAAGCCTTCCGTCACGAACAGACTGACCCGGCGATCTTCCGCGAGATGGGTGAAGTTGGCCTGCTGGGCGCGACGATCCCTGAGCAGTACGGTGGCAGCGGCCTCAACTACGTGTGCTACGGCCTGATTGCCCGTGAAGTGGAGCGCATCGACTCTGGTTACCGCTCGATGATGAGCGTGCAGTCGTCGCTGGTCATGGTGCCGATCAACGAATTCGGTACCGAAGCGCAGAAGCAGAAGTACTTGCCCAAGCTGGCCAGCGGTGAGTGGATTGGTTGCTTCGGCCTGACCGAACCCAATCATGGCTCCGACCCGGGGTCGATGATCACTCGGGCGCGCAAGGTCGACGGCGGCTATCGCCTGACCGGCAGCAAGATGTGGATTACCAACAGCCCGATCGCCGATGTGTTCGTGGTCTGGGCCAAGGATGATGCCGGCGACATTCGCGGCTTTGTTCTGGAGAAAGGCTGGCAAGGCCTCAGTGCCCCGGCTATCCACGGCAAGGTTGGCCTGCGCGCTTCGATCACCGGCGAGATCGTCATGGACAACGTGTTCGTCCCGGAAGAGAACATCTTCCCGGATGTGCGCGGCCTGAAGGGTCCGTTCACCTGCTTGAACTCGGCCCGTTACGGCATTTCGTGGGGTGCGCTGGGCGCCGCCGAAGCCTGCTGGCACACCGCGCGCCAGTACACCCTGGACCGCCAGCAGTTCGGTCGCCCGCTCGCTGCCAACCAGCTGATCCAGAAAAAACTGGCCGACATGCAGACCGAAATCACCCTGGCCCTGCAAGGTTGCCTGCGTCTGGGGCAGATGAAGGACCAAGGCACCGCTGCGGTGGAAATCACTTCGATCATGAAGCGCAACTCCTGCGGCAAGGCCCTGGATATCGCCCGCATGGCGCGTGACATGCTGGGCGGCAACGGTATCTCCGACGAGTTCGGCGTGGCCCGCCACCTGGTCAACCTTGAGGTGGTCAACACCTATGAAGGTACCCACGACGTGCATGCGCTGATCCTCGGGCGTGCGCAAACCGGTATCCAGGCGTTCTACTAATAGAGGAGCCAGGCCATGGGTGCGCTTTCACATCTGCGGGTGCTGGACCTTTCTCGGGTGCTCGCCGGCCCATGGTCCGGCCAGATCCTCGCCGACCTTGGTGCCGATGTGATCAAGGTCGAGCGCCCGGGCTCGGGTGACGATACCCGTGCCTGGGGGCCGCCCTTCCTCAAGGACTCGCGTGGCGAGAACACCAGTGAGGCGGCCTACTATCTGTCGGCCAACCGCAACAAGCGCTCGGTGACCATCGACTTCACTCAGCCTGAAGGCCAGCGCCTGGTGCGCGAGCTGGCGGCCAAGTCGGACATCGTCATCGAGAACTTCAAGGTCGGCGGGCTGGCGGCCTATGGTCTGGATTACCAGAGCCTGAAGGCGATCAACCCGAAGCTTATCTATTGCTCGATCACAGGCTTCGGCCAGACCGGGCCGTATGCCAAGCGTGCCGGCTACGACTTCATGATCCAGGGCTTGGGCGGGCTGATGAGCCTGACCGGGCGGCCGGAAGGTGAGGAAGGTGCCGGGCCGATGAAGGTTGGAGTGGCCTTGACCGACATCCTTACTGGCCTGTATTCGACGGTGGCGATCCTGGCTGCCCTCGCCCACCGGGACCAGGCTGGGGTTGGTCAGCATATCGATATGGCCTTGCTGGATGTGCAGGTGGCTTGCCTGGCCAACCAGGCGATGAACTACCTCACCACAGGAAACCCTCCACGGCGGTTGGGTAATGCGCATCCCAATATCGTGCCTTACCAGGACTTCCCGACGGCGGACGGCAATTTCATTCTTACCGTGGGTAATGATGGGCAGTTCCGCAAGTTTGCCGAAGTGGCTGGGCAGCCGCAGTGGGCGGATGATCCGAGGTTCGCTACCAATAAGCAGCGTGTGGCACATCGGGCCGAGTTGATTCCGCTGATTCGCCAGGCCACGGTGTTCAAGACTACGGCTGAATGGGTGAGTGAGCTGGAGAAGGCTGGTGTGCCTTGTGGTCCCATCAATGACTTGGCGCAGATGTTCCAGGATCCGCAGGTATTGGCTCGCGGGCTGGCGGTGAACATCCCGCATCCGTTGGCGGGGAACGTGCCGCAGGTGGCCAGCCCGATCAGATTGTCGGAGACACCGGTGGAGTACCGGCAGGCACCTCCTCTGCTGGGGGAGCATACCGAGGCAGTGCTGCGTGATGTGCTGGGGCTGGATGCGATGGCGGTGCACGAGCTGCGTGCTGCTGGCGTACTCTGACGCTGTAGCTATGTAGAGAGCGGGGAGGCCGACAGGCCTCCCCGCTTTGTTTTTGAGGTAAATAAAGCTTTCTTGAAATTAAAGGTTGACGGGGTTTCAGATCCCCTTATAATGCGCCCCACTTCCAGCGACAACGGAACGCAAAACTCCTTGAAATTCAACGAGTTAAGCGAATCGAAAGCTCCGGAGGCGTTTCGGTCTCAGGATCGGCAGCGGTGAAAAAGGCAGTTGACAGCAGGTTGTAACGCTGTATGATTCGCCTCCCGCTACGAGAGATCGCAGCGAGTTAAGCGGTTGAAGCTAAACGAGTTTCTCGGAAAGAACTTCAAAATAAACGCTTGACAGCCAATGAGGAAAGCGTAGAATGCGCGCCTCGGTTGAGACGAAAAGCTCTTAGCCAAACGCTCTTTAATAAATTGAATCAAGCAATTCGTGTGGGTGCTTGTGAGTACGGACTGATAGTCAAAAAGATTATCAGCATCACAAGTGGCCATGCGAGAAATCACATAGTCATTTGAGATTGCTGAGCCAAGTTTAGGGTTTCTTAAAAACCCAAGCAGTATTGAACTGAAGAGTTTGATCATGGCTCAGATTGAACGCTGGCGGCAGGCCTAACACATGCAAGTCGAGCGGATGAGAAGAGCTTGCTCTTCGATTCAGCGGCGGACGGGTGAGTAATGCCTAGGAATCTGCCTGGTAGTGGGGGACAACGTTTCGAAAGGAACGCTAATACCGCATACGTCCTACGGGAGAAAGCAGGGGACCTTCGGGCCTTGCGCTATCAGATGAGCCTAGGTCGGATTAGCTAGTTGGTGAGGTAATGGCTCACCAAGGCGACGATCCGTAACTGGTCTGAGAGGATGATCAGTCACACTGGAACTGAGACACGGTCCAGACTCCTACGGGAGGCAGCAGTGGGGAATATTGGACAATGGGCGAAAGCCTGATCCAGCCATGCCGCGTGTGTGAAGAAGGTCTTCGGATTGTAAAGCACTTTAAGTTGGGAGGAAGGGCAGTAAGTTAATACCTTGCTGTTTTGACGTTACCGACAGAATAAGCACCGGCTAACTCTGTGCCAGCAGCCGCGGTAATACAGAGGGTGCAAGCGTTAATCGGAATTACTGGGCGTAAAGCGCGCGTAGGTGGTTCGTTAAGTTGGATGTGAAAGCCCCGGGCTCAACCTGGGAACTGCATCCAAAACTGGCGAGCTAGAGTATGGTAGAGGGTGGTGGAATTTCCTGTGTAGCGGTGAAATGCGTAGATATAGGAAGGAACACCAGTGGCGAAGGCGACCACCTGGACTGATACTGACACTGAGGTGCGAAAGCGTGGGGAGCAAACAGGATTAGATACCCTGGTAGTCCACGCCGTAAACGATGTCAACTAGCCGTTGGAATCCTTGAGATTTTAGTGGCGCAGCTAACGCATTAAGTTGACCGCCTGGGGAGTACGGCCGCAAGGTTAAAACTCAAATGAATTGACGGGGGCCCGCACAAGCGGTGGAGCATGTGGTTTAATTCGAAGCAACGCGAAGAACCTTACCAGGCCTTGACATGCAGAGAACTTTCCAGAGATGGATTGGTGCCTTCGGGAACTCTGAGACAGGTGCTGCATGGCTGTCGTCAGCTCGTGTCGTGAGATGTTGGGTTAAGTCCCGTAACGAGCGCAACCCTTGTCCTTAGTTACCAGCACGTTATGGTGGGCACTCTAAGGAGACTGCCGGTGACAAACCGGAGGAAGGTGGGGATGACGTCAAGTCATCATGGCCCTTACGGCCTGGGCTACACACGTGCTACAATGGTCGGTACAGAGGGTTGCCAAGCCGCGAGGTGGAGCTAATCTCACAAAACCGATCGTAGTCCGGATCGCAGTCTGCAACTCGACTGCGTGAAGTCGGAATCGCTAGTAATCGCAAATCAGAATGTTGCGGTGAATACGTTCCCGGGCCTTGTACACACCGCCCGTCACACCATGGGAGTGGGTTGCACCAGAAGTAGCTAGTCTAACCTTCGGGAGGACGGTTACCACGGTGTGATTCATGACTGGGGTGAAGTCGTAACAAGGTAGCCGTAGGGGAACCTGCGGCTGGATCACCTCCTTAATCGACGACATCAGCCTGCTGATGAGCTCCCACACGAATTGCTTGATTCATTGTGTAAAGACGATGCTGTAACGCGACCCTGTATAGGTCTGTAGCTCAGTTGGTTAGAGCGCACCCCTGATAAGGGTGAGGTCGGCAGTTCAAATCTGCCCAGACCTACCAATTACTTGGTGCGGCTGGTCAAATGGGGCCATAGCTCAGCTGGGAGAGCGCCTGCCTTGCACGCAGGAGGTCAGCGGTTCGATCCCGCTTGGCTCCACCACTCTTTCAGGTTTCGCAGCACTGCTCAGAACTTAGAAATGAACATTCGGCAATGAATGTTGATTTCTGACTTTTGTCAGATCGTTCTTTAAAAATTCGGATATGTGATAGATAGACTGACATGCACTTTCACTGGTGTGTGATCAGGCTAAGGTAAAATTTGTGAGTTCTGCTCTTAATTGAGCGAAATGCGAATTTTCGGCGAATGTCGTCTTCACAGTATAACCAGATTGCTTGGGGTTATATGGTCAAGTGAAGAAGCGCATACGGTGGATGCCTTGGCAGTCAGAGGCGATGAAAGACGTGGTAGCCTGCGATAAGCTTTGGGGAGTCGGCAAACAGACTGTGATCCAGAGATCTCTGAATGGGGGAACCCAGCCAGCATAAGCTGGTTATCTTGTACTGAATACATAGGTGCAAGAGGCGAACCAGGGGAACTGAAACATCTAAGTACCCTGAGGAAAAGAAATCAACCGAGATTCCCTTAGTAGTGGCGAGCGAACGGGGACCAGCCCTTAAGTTGGTTTGAGATTAGTGGAACGCTCTGGAAAGTGCGGCCATAGTGGGTGATAGCCCCGTACACGAAAATCTCTTATCAATGAAATCGAGTAGGACGGAGCACGAGAAACTTTGTCTGAATATGGGGGGACCATCCTCCAAGGCTAAATACTACTGACTGACCGATAGTGAACCAGTACCGTGAGGGAAAGGCGAAAAGAACCCCGGAGAGGGGAGTGAAATAGAACCTGAAACCGTATGCGTACAAGCAGTGGGAGCCTACTTTGTTAGGTGACTGCGTACCTTTTGTATAATGGGTCAGCGACTTATATTCAGTGGCGAGCTTAACCGAATAGGGGAGGCGTAGCGAAAGCGAGTCTTAATAGGGCGCTTTAGTCGCTGGGTATAGACCCGAAACCGGGCGATCTATCCATGGGCAGGTTGAAGGTTAGGTAACACTGACTGGAGGACCGAACCGACTACCGTTGAAAAGTTAGCGGATGACCTGTGGATCGGAGTGAAAGGCTAATCAAGCTCGGAGATAGCTGGTTCTCCTCGAAAGCTATTTAGGTAGCGCCTCATGTATCACTGTAGGGGGTAGAGCACTGTTTCGGCTAGGGGGTCATCCCGACTTACCAAACCGATGCAAACTCCGAATACCTACAAGTGCCGAGCATGGGAGACACACGGCGGGTGCTAACGTCCGTCGTGAAAAGGGAAACAACCCAGACCGTCAGCTAAGGTCCCAAAGTCATGGTTAAGTGGGAAACGATGTGGGAAGGCTTAGACAGCTAGGAGGTTGGCTTAGAAGCAGCCACCCTTTAAAGAAAGCGTAATAGCTCACTAGTCGAGTCGGCCTGCGCGGAAGATGTAACGGGGCTCAAACCATGCACCGAAGCTACGGGTATCATCTTTTGATGATGCGGTAGAGGAGCGTTCTGTAAGCCTGTGAAGGTGAGTTGAGAAGCTTGCTGGAGGTATCAGAAGTGCGAATGCTGACATGAGTAACGACAATGGGAGTGAAAAACTCCCACGCCGAAAGACCAAGGTTTCCTGCGCAACGTTAATCGACGCAGGGTTAGTCGGTCCCTAAGGCGAGGCTGAAAAGCGTAGTCGATGGAAAACAGGTTAATATTCCTGTACTTCCAGTTATTGCGATGGAGGGACGGAGAAGGCTAGGCCAGCTTGGCGTTGGTTGTCCAAGTTTAAGGTGGTAGGCTGAGATCTTAGGCAAATCCGGGATCTCAAGGCCGAGAGCTGATGACGAGTGCTCTTTAGAGCGCGAAGTGGTTGATGCCATGCTTCCAAGAAAAGCTCCTAAGCTTCAGATAACTGGGAACCGTACCCCAAACCGACACAGGTGGTTAGGTAGAGAATACCAAGGCGCTTGAGAGAACTCGGGTGAAGGAACTAGGCAAAATGGCACCGTAACTTCGGGAGAAGGTGCGCCGGCGAGGGTGAAGGACTTGCTCCGTAAGCCCATGCCGGTCGAAGATACCAGGCCGCTGCGACTGTTTATTAAAAACACAGCACTCTGCAAACACGAAAGTGGACGTATAGGGTGTGACGCCTGCCCGGTGCCGGAAGGTTAATTGATGGGGTTAGCGCAAGCGAAGCTCTTGATCGAAGCCCCGGTAAACGGCGGCCGTAACTATAACGGTCCTAAGGTAGCGAAATTCCTTGTCGGGTAAGTTCCGACCTGCACGAATGGCGTAACGATGGCGGCGCTGTCTCCACCCGAGACTCAGTGAAATTGAAATCGCTGTGAAGATGCAGTGTATCCGCGGCTAGACGGAAAGACCCCGTGAACCTTTACTATAGCTTTGCACTGGACTTTGAGCTTGCTTGTGTAGGATAGGTGGGAGGCTTTGAAGTGGGGACGCCAGTTCTCATGGAGCCATCCTTGAAATACCACCCTGGCAACCTTGAGGTTCTAACTCAGGTCCGTTATCCGGATCGAGGACAGTGTATGGTGGGTAGTTTGACTGGGGCGGTCTCCTCCCAAAGAGTAACGGAGGAGTACGAAGGTGCGCTCAGACCGGTCGGAAATCGGTCGTAGAGTATAAAGGCAAAAGCGCGCTTGACTGCGAGACAAACACGTCGAGCAGGTACGAAAGTAGGTCTTAGTGATCCGGTGGTTCTGTATGGAAGGGCCATCGCTCAACGGATAAAAGGTACTCCGGGGATAACAGGCTGATACCGCCCAAGAGTTCATATCGACGGCGGTGTTTGGCACCTCGATGTCGGCTCATCACATCCTGGGGCTGAAGCCGGTCCCAAGGGTATGGCTGTTCGCCATTTAAAGTGGTACGCGAGCTGGGTTTAGAACGTCGTGAGACAGTTCGGTCCCTATCTGCCGTGGACGTTTGAGATTTGAGAGGGGCTGCTCCTAGTACGAGAGGACCGGAGTGGACGAACCTCTGGTGTTCCGGTTGTCACGCCAGTGGCATTGCCGGGTAGCTATGTTCGGAAGAGATAACCGCTGAAAGCATCTAAGCGGGAAACTTGCCTCAAGATGAGATCTCACTGGGATCTTGAATCCCCTGAAGGGCCGTCGAAGACTACGACGTTGATAGGTTGGGTGTGTAAGCGCTGTGAGGCGTTGAGCTAACCAATACTAATTGCCCGTGAGGCTTGACCATATAACACCCAAGCAATTTGCGCGTAAGCCGAATTGTGGTGGTGAAGACGAAAAACCCGAAAGTTCGCAACATCACAAATCGCATATCCGAATTAGCCAAGAGTGTTCACAAGACATTCTGGGCAACCGAATTTCTTGACGACCATAGAGCATTGGAACCACCTGATCCCATCCCGAACTCAGTAGTGAAACGATGCATCGCCGATGGTAGTGTGGGGTTTCCCCATGTGAGAGTAGGTCATCGTCAAGATTCATTTCGCAAAACCCCTATCTGCGCATGCAGGTAGGGGTTTTGTCTTTAAGTAGGAACTACAGAGATTCGCAGGCACGTCCGAGAGACGGGCCAGCACACAGAATTTCTTGACGACCATAGAGCATTGGAACCACCTGATCCCATCCCGAACTCAGCAGTGAAACGATGCATCGCCGATGGTAGTGTGGGGTTTCCCCATGTGAGAGTAGGTCATCGTCAAGATTCAAATCCAAAGCCCCTGATCGCAATGCGATCAGGGGCTTTGTCTTTTCAGGGCCGTAGCCTGCAACGCATGGCGTTACGCTAGCGCAACCAGCTCAGGAACCCACCTTTCTTCACTTCCGTAGGCTTCTGCATGAGCAGTGACTCTCTACTCTGCCGGCGGAACCGCTGCAACTTGGTCAACGCCGACTGCACCTCACTACGTTGCTCAAGGCAACTGCGTACCTGTTCCTTCTCGATGCGGTAAAGCAGGCATCCGGTCAGGGTACGGAATTCGGCGAAAGAGTCATCGTCGTCAACCAGCCCCTCGATCCCGAGCACCTCGCCCGGGCCCATGCGGCCGGCTTCTACCAGCTTGTCCCCATTACGCACCGAGGCCTGAATCACACCGCTGCCAATCACCAGCAGGTGGTCCGAGTTGTCGCCGATGCCCAGGATCACCTGGTTGGCCAGGTACTCCACCGCCGTCATGCGCTGGCTCAGCGTGTCACGCTCCTCACCGCTGAGCGAGCGGAATACCCGCACCTCATCGATGAGCTCGCGCTGACGGCTGCGTGGCGCAAGCGTCAGGTCGACGTTCCACATCACCCCGCTGGCCTCCAGGTGGCGATGGGCAAGGTCGAACAATTGGTTGCGTACCTCGGTCTTGAGCGCCATGTCGGCAACGAAAGCACTGGCCTCGTATTCCACCGACTCCAGGGAAGAAGTTTTAACCGTTACCTTAGGGGCAGGAGAGGCGAGCAAGGCACTGGTGCCTTGCAGGGCCTTCTCCAACGCATCGAACACGCGCTTTGGCCGGACCTTGGCCGGCACCACCACGCTGATCACAATCCCATGCCGATCAGCTGGGCGGCTGTGGTTAAGCAGCCGCGCCTTGGCCGCCACCGAATTGGGTATTACCGCCAGGCTACCGGTGCCGGTGATCATTCGCGTGGCGCGCCAGTCGATATCCACCACCTTGCCTTCGGTACCGTCGATGGAGATAGAGTCGCCTATCTGATAGGGCCGTGTGGTATTGAGCACGATGCCGGAGAACACATCGCTCAACGTGCTTTGCAAGGCCAGGCCAATGACGATGGCCATCACCCCGGACGTGGCCAGCAACCCCTTGACCGGCAGCTGCAGCACATAGGCCGCTGCGGCCACCACTGCGGCCAGGAAGATCAGCGCCCCAATCACATCCTGCAACAGGCGCCCGCCATGGCTGCCACGTGCCCCCAGCAGCAGGCCGAACACCACCGTCACCGTGCGCGCACCGAACAGCCACCAGCCAATGGCGAGCACCGTTGCCATCAGGTTGCGCGACACTTCGTCAATCCAGGGTGGTGGCTGCAGCGGGCTCATGCCGGCAGCGACCAGCACGGCGCTGAACAGCAGGAAGATCACCAGCCGTGAGGCAATACGCCAGATGCGATGCTGCTGGGGGATCAGCTGCCAGAGCAACAAGTCGCCAATGATCAGGCACGTGCCGAGCAGCAAGGGGTAGGACTGGATGAGCGCCAGCATGGTGTTCTCGCTGCAGGGGGCTGAACGTCAGTAATAGAGCAGGTTGAGCGGGCAGGCAATGGGTGCCCACCCCATGCAGTTCAATCCACATCCGACTCGAACAGGCGCGCCAGTTCCACCCGCGCTTCCTTGGCCGTCTGCATGACCTTGGCCCGATCGTCACGCACCCGGCCCTGGGCTTCCAATACCTGCTCGTCATGCTCGGTAAAGCGTGCGATACGGTCGGCGGCCTGCTCATCCGATAGCCCCAGCCCGGCCAGCGCACGACGGCTCATTTCCAGGCTGGAATAGAACGTCTCGCGGATCGGCTCCGCGCCGACATCCATCAGCTTGTGCACATGCTGACGGTTGCGTGCCCGAGCGATGACCTTGAGGTGCGGGTACAGGCGCTTGACCCGCTCGGCGGTGCGAATGGTCACCTCGGGGTCGTCACTGGTAATGATGAAATACTCGGCCTCGCCGACCTTGGCCGCATGCAGCACTTCGGGGCGCAGCGGGTCGCCGTAGAACACCGGCGCCTGTTCGAACATGCGCGTCATCTCGATGGCGTCCACCGAGGTCTCCAGGGCGATGAAGGGGATCTTCTGTGCACGCAGGATGCGCGAAACGATCTGGCCCATGCGGCCCATGCCGACAATCACTACCCGAGGGCTACCGGCATCTATGCTCTTGTACTGCTCGGGCACCTCGCGCACTGCTTGCGGGCGCTTCAGGGCGCGGGCGCAGCCGAGCATCAGCAGTGGGGTGATGGCCATCGACAGGGTGATGGTCATCAGCAGCAGGTCGTAGGTTTGCGTATCGAACAGACCCTGATCCTTGCCCAGCTTGAATACCACGAAGGCGAACTCGCCGCCGGCCGCCAGCACCATGCCCAGGCGCAGCGCGCTTGCGCTGTTGAGGCCACCGGCCAGGCGGCCGACGCCGATCAGCAGTACCAGCTTCACCGCGATCAGCAACAGGGTCAGGCCCAGCAGCACCAGCGGCATGTCCACCAGCAGGCGCAGGTTGGCACCCATGCCGACACTGATGAAGAACAAGCCCAGCAGCAGGCCCTTGAACGGTTCAATCTGCGACTCCAGTTCATGACGGTACTCGGAGTCCGCCAGCAGCAGGCCGGCCAGGAAGGCGCCGAGCGCCATGGAGATTCCTGCCTCTTCCATCAGCCAGGCGGTGCCGATCACCACCAGCAACGCGGTGGCGGTGGACACCTCCGGCAAGCCGGTGCGGGCCACGGTTCGGAACAACGGACGCAACAGGTAGCGGCCGCCGACGATGACGATTGCGATGCTGGCAAACACTTTCAGGCCATGTTCGAGGCTGTCGCCATGGCTGGTGTCCGGGCCACTGGCGGCCAGCAACGGCACCAGGGCAATCAGCGGGATTGCAGCGATGTCCTGGAACAGCAGGATGGCAAAGGCCAGGCGGCCATGGGGCGCATTGAGCTGCTTGCTCTCGGCCAGGCTCTGCAAGCCAAGGGCGGTGGAAGACAGTGCCAGCCCCAGGCCGAGCACGATGGCGGCCGGCAACGTCTGGCTGAAGCCGAACAAGGCGATGGCGCCGATCACCGCGCCGGTCAACAGCACCTGGGCGGTGCCCACGCCGAACACCGATTTGCGCATCAGCCACAGGCGTCTGGGGGACAGCTCCAGGCCAATGATGAACAGCAGCAAGACCACGCCCAGTTCGGAGATGTGCGCGACGCTTTCGGTGTCGCGGATCAGGCCCAGCGCTTGCGGGCCGATGGCCACACCGGCCAGCAGGTAGCCGATCACGGCGCCCAGTTGCAGGCGCTTGGCCAGGGGCACGGCGACCACGGCGGCAAGGAGGAAGATGACTGCGGTTTGTAGAAGGCTGCCTTCGTGCGGCATTGCTCGTACTCCTTGAACTGCGTGAGGCAGCGCTTTAGGGAACGGATGACAGGTTGCCGAAGCTTATGCCATCGGTGGAAGAGGCGAGCATTTTCGGGTGCTGCGGGAAACAGGACAATTCCAGCCTAACGGGAAGCATCGTTCTGAAAGTGGAACCTTTGATTGGCCAATCGCGGGGCAAGCCCGCTCCCACGCTTGCGGCTGTGGTAGCGGGCTTGCACCAACCCCTTACTGCAGATGCGCTTTAAGGGCCTGTGCCGCCTGGTCCATGGCACTGCGGACAGTGGGTACGGTGCTCAGCACATTGAGCAGGCCATAGTCATGGATCATGCCGTTGTAGCGCACCGCAGTCACCGGTACCCCGGCGGCGTCGAGCTTGCGGGCGTAGGCTTCGCCTTCGTCACGCAGCACGTCCATTTCGGCGGTCTGAACCAGGGCCGGTGGCAGGCCCTTGAGTTGCTCCAGGCTGGCACGCAGCGGCGAGGCATGGATGTCGTCGCGCTGACGCGGGTCTGTGGTGTAGCTGTTCCAGAACCACTGCATCATGTTGCGGGTCAGGAAGTGGCCCTCGGCGAACTGGTTATAGGAGGCGTTGTTGAAGTTGGCATCGGTCACCGGCCACAGCAGCGCCTGGAAGCGCAGCTTCGGCGTGCCGGCCTCCTTGGCCTTTATCGCCACCACCGCGGCCATGTTGCCGCCGACGCTGTTGCCGGCGACCGCCAGGCGGCTGCCGTCGACGCCGATCTCCTGGCCATGCTCGGCGACCCAGCGGGTGGCGGCATAGGCCTGGTTGATCGCGGTGGGGAATTGCGCTTCTGGCGAAGGCGTGTAGTCGACGTATACCGCCGCTGCGCCGGAGCCGACCACAAGATCGCGGATCAGCCGTTCGTGGGTGGGGTAGTCGCCCAGCACCCAACCACCGCCGTGGAAGAACATGAACACTGGCAGTTCGCCCGTGGCGCCCTCAGGGCGTACCACGCGGATCTGCAATGGCTGGCCGTCGGCCTGAATGGTCCGGCGCTCAACGCGGATACCCGACACATCGACTTTCACCCCGGCCTGGGCTCCGCTCAATACGGCGCGTGCGTCTTTCGGCGCCAGGGTTTCCAGCGGCTTGCCGCCGCCTGCGGCAAGCGCATCGAGGAAGCCTTGGGTGTTGCGTTCGACGCCAGGGCTGCCAGCGGCGAAGGCGCTGTTCACGGCCAGGGCCAGCAGGCCGGCGGTCAGAGTACGGGACAGTTTCATGTGCGGGTTCCTCTGCGTACGAGCCGGCGGCTCAGTTCTGGTTGGCAAGGGTGGTGGGCTGGCTGTAGCTCACGGCTTGCAATTGGCCGTTGCTGTCGCGGTAGGTCAGGATGGCGGTGCTGGCGTGGCCCTCAATCGCGCTGGGAGCCTCGACGGAGACCACCTGAGCGATGTCCAGCTTCATCCCGTAGCGGTAAGCGCTGGCTTCAGTGGCGAAGGCCCCGGCGCTGGTGCCGATGGCCAGGGTGGTAACGCCGAGGGCGAGGATTGTGCGAAGGGTCATGATCGTTCTCCAGGATGTGTTGAATGGGTTTGGCGACTGCTTGCTGCGTGAGATGAATATTGAGCGCAAATAGTTAGCGCGCAAAATATATTTCAGCTATGGAGAAGATTGACCCTGTGCATGATCCGTCAGCTGCCTGGTCGGTACTGCATCGCTTCGGCCAGATGGGCCCGACCAATGGCCTCGGCTTGTTCCAGGTCCGCCAGCGTACGCGCCACCTTGAGCAGGCGATGGGCCGCCCGCAGCGACAGCGTGAGGCGTTCGCAGGCGGTTTCCAGCCAGGCCTGGTCGGCCGATGTCAGCAGGCAATGCCGGCGCAGGCCGTTGAGATCGAGGAAGGCATTGGCGCAGCCCTGGCGACGCTGCTGCAGCGCGCGGGCCTCGGCCACGACAGCGGCGACACTGGCGCTGGTTTCGCCACTGGGTTGGTTATCGAGCACGGTATTCTCCCGGGCCACCGTCAGGTGCAGGTCGATGCGGTCGAGCAGGGGGCCGGAGAGTTTGTTGCGATAGCGCTGGATCTGCTCGGGGCTGCAGCGGCAGCGGCCGGTGGGGTCGCCAAAATAGCCGCAGGGGCAGGGGTTCATCGCCGCCACCAACTGGAAGCGTGCCGGGAAGCGCACCCGGTCCCTGGCCCGGGCGATCACGATCTCGCCCGATTCCAATGGCTCGCGCAACACTTCCAGCACGCGCCGCTCGAACTCTGGCAGTTCATCAAGAAACAGCACGCCATGGTGCGCCAGGGTGATTTCGCCCGGCTGCGGGCGGCTACCGCCACCGACCAGTGCCGGGCCCGAGGCGGAGTGATGGGGGTGGCGAAACGGCCGCTGCGGCCAGCTGTCCAGCGGTGCGTGGCCGCTGACCGAGCGGATTGCCGCCACCTCCAGCGCCTCGCGCTCGTCCAGCGGCGGCAGCAGGCCGGGCAGGCGGCTGGCGAGCAGGGTCTTGCCGGTGCCGGGCGGCCCGGTGAACAGCAGGTTGTGTCCACCGGCAGCCGCCACCAGCAGGGCACGTTTGGCCGCGGTCTGGCCCTGTACTTCGCTGAGGTCAGGGTAGGGCCGCTGTTCCAGCAGCAAGCCGTTGGCCGCAAAGGGTGGCAGCGGCAGTTGCCCGCTCAGGTGCGCCACCAGCTCCTGCAGATGCCCCACCGCGTACACCACCAGCCCGCTGGCCAGGCTGGCTTCCTCGGCGTTCTCGCGTGGTACCACCAGCGCCCGCCCGGCGTCGCGTGCCGCCAGCGCGGCGGGCAGCACACCTTGCACTGGCCGCAGCGCCCCGGACAGGGCCAGTTCACCCAGGCATTCGATGTCTTCGAGCGCAGCCACCGGCACCTGGCCATTGGCGGCGAGGATCCCCAGGGCGATGGCCAGATCGTAGCGCCCACCGTCCTTGGGCAGGTCGGCTGGTGCGAGGTTCTGGGTGATGCGCCGGGCCGGGTAATCCAGCCCGGCGTTGACGATGGCGCTGCGTACCCGGTCCTTGCTTTCCTTGACCGTGGCCTCCGGCAAACCAACCAGGGTAAGCGACGGCAGGCCGTTGGCCAGGTGGGTTTCGACACTGACGGCGGGTGCCAGCACGCCCACCTGGGCGCGGCTGTGGACGAGGGCGAGGGACATGGGCGCTCCGTGTTCGCGTGATTCAGGCCGCATCCTGCGGCCCGGCAAAGCATAGTGGTGTCCCTGGCGGGCACGCTGGAAAGAGTGCGTCGAGGTTTTTCCGCAGCCTCATCTAGCGGCGAGGCTGCTTGCCGCACACCACTGCAACCCCCTCACCCCGCGCCCGAGCCAGCAGTTCCTCGGTATCGTCTGCGCCCGGCAAAGCCAGCACCAGGTCTGGCCGGCTGTCACGCAGCATGAAAGCGTTGCGCAGGCGCTCAGCCAGTTTGCCGTGCAACTGCCAGTTGGGCGGGTAGCGCACGATGTCCGCACCGTGCTCCCGCGCCCAGGCTTCGATATCGCCACCCAGGTACTGGCTGCCGCCGTGTATGAGCACCTGGATCGGTTGCTGTCGCTGCAGTTCGTCCAGCGCCCGACGGCAGCGCTGGTGGTCGGCGTAGTTGCGCCCCGCACAGATCAGTACACGCATACGCCCCCCTCAGAACCACTGGCCGAAGCGGCGGATGTACAGGGTCTTCATGCCTTGCGCCACCAGGCAGTAGCCCAGCAGGGTGGCGGCCAGCCAAGGGAAGTACTCCCACGGCAGCGGCACCAGCCCGACCATCGCCCCCAGTGGCGAGAACGGGATGTAGATACCCAGGCACATCACCAGGCCCGTGGCGAGGATCACCGGCAGCGCCGCAGTGCTCTGCAGGAACGGCACCTTGCGGGTGCGCAGCATGTGCACCACCAATGTCTGCGACAGCAGCCCTTCGATGAACCAGCCGGACTGGAACAGCGCCTGCATCTCCACGCTGTTGGCAGCGAACACGTACCACATCAGGGCGAAGGTGGTGATGTCGAAGATCGACGAGGTGGGCCCGATCCACAGCATGAAGCGGCCGATGTTGCGGGCATCCCATTTGCGCGGCTCGCGCAGAAACTCCTTGTCCATGCGGTCCCAGGGCAGCGACAGCTGAGAGAAGTCGTACATCAGGTTCTGCAGCAGCAAGTGGATCGCCAGCATCGGCATGAACGGGATGAAGGCGCTGGCCACCAGTACCGAAAACACGTTGCCAAAGTTGGAACTGGCAGTCATGCACAGGTACTTCATGATGTTGCCGAAGGTTTCGCGGCCTTTGAGCACACCTTCTTCGAGCACCATCAGGCTCTTTTCCAGCAGGATGATGTCGGCCGATTCCTTGGCGATGTCGGTGCCGCTGTCCACCGAAATGCCCACGTCGGCGTCACGCAGGGCTGGGGCGTCGTTGATACCGTCGCCGAGAAAACCGACGGTGTGGCCGTTGGCCTGCAAGGCTTTGAGCACCCGCGACTTCTGCAACGGGGTGAGCTTGGCGAACACCGTACGTTCTTCGACCAGCGCCTTGAGCTGGGCGTCGTCCAGCCGCTCGATGTCCTGCCCAAGCAATGGCTGGCCGGGCTCCAGGCCCACTTCGCGGCAAACTTTGCAGGTGACCACAGGGTTGTCGCCAGTCAGCACTTTCACCTTCACGCCCATCTCACGCAGCGCGGCAATGGCCGGGCCAGCCGTTTCCTTGGGCGGGTCAAGGAAGGTCAGGAAGCCGCGGATCACCAGGCTGCGCTCGTCAGCGGTGCTGTACTGAGCCTTGCGTTCGGTGGCGGGGATTTCGCGGGTGCCGATCAGCAGCACGCGAAAGCCGTCCTGGTTGAATGCGCTGGCGGTGGCCAACAGTTGCTGGCGCTGTGCCTCGTCAAGAGGGATGCGCTGGCCGTTCTCTTCTACATGGGTGGCGATGGCGAGCATTTCCTCGACCGCGCCTTTGCTGACCAGCAGGTGATCGCCGAGCGCATCCTTGACGATCACCGACAGACGCCGGCGAATGAAGTCGAAGGGCAATTCGTCGACCTTGGCGTAGGCGTAGGGCGGCTGGAAGCCGCTGTTCTCGCCAGCGAAGCGCAGTACGGCCTGGTCCATGAGGTTTTTCACGCCGCTCTGGTGGTGGCTGTTGAGCCAGGCCAGCTCGAGCAGTTGCGGGTCGGTGCGGCCGCTCGGGTCGACATGGTGTTCGAGGATGATTCGGTCCTGGGTCAGGGTGCCGGTCTTGTCGGTGCACAGCACATCCATCGAGCCAAAGTTCTGGATGGCGTTCAGGCGCTTGACCACCACTTTGCGCCTGGCCATGGCCACGGCGCCCTTGGCCAGGTTGGCACTGACGATCATTGGCAGCATTTCCGGGGTGAGGCCCACGGCCACGGCCAGGGCGAACAGGAAGGCATCGCTCCAGTCACCCTTCACCACGCCATTGAGCACGAACACCACCGGCACCATCACCAGCATGAAGCGGATCAGCAGGCTGCTGACGCTGTTCACGCCGCGGTCGAAGGCGGTCTGGCTGCGCGAGCCGGCAATCGCTCTGGCCAGCGAGCCGAAGTAGGTGCGCTTGCCGGTGGCCACCACCACGGCGCGGGCGCGACCGCTGACTACGTTGGTGCCCATGAAGCCGATGTTCGGCAGGTCGAGCAGGCTGCCTTCGTCAGTGGCGCTGTCTGCGGCGGACTTCGGTGCGATGTGGCCGAGTGTGTCGTACTTTTCCACCGGCAGCGCTTCGCCGGTGAGCACGGCCTGGCTGATGAACAGGTCGCGCGACTCGATCAGGCGGATATCGGCAGGGATCATGTCGCCAGCGGCCAATTGCACGATATCGCCGGCCACCAGCTCGTTCATGGGCACTTCGCGCAGCTGCGCGGGGGTGTCGTGGCGCTCGCGACGCAGCACCGTGGCGGTGGTGCGGACCATCGCCTTGAGTGCTTCGGCCGCCTTGCTCGAACGGTATTCCTGCCAGAAGCGCAGCAGGCCGCTGACGCTGACCATGGTCAGGATGATGATCACCTTGGTCAGGTCGAGGTCGTCGAAGTCACCGGCGCGCAGCGGCAGCCAGTAGTCAGTGACGAAGCTGATGGCGGCGAGGGTGAGCAGTACATAGATGAAGGGGTTGTGCAGCGCCTTGAGCAGTTGCACCAGGGCCGGTTGCGGTTTGTCGTGGGCGACCTCGTTGGCGCCATCGCGCTGCAGGCGCTTGGCGGCTTCGTGCTCGGTCAGGCCGAGCTCGCTGGCGTCGAGGTTGGCGAGGGTGACGGCCAGGCCATTGCGCGCCTCACGGGCGGCGCGCATGGACAGGCGAGCGTCCGGAGTCGTGGTGGTGTTGCGGTCTTTGACGGTCATCGGGCTGTGCTCCTGCCGCAGGAGGCGGCACGAAACACAGTCGACTCACGGTTGGGCGGGTGAGTGCGCGTGTTTCGGGCCGCGATCATTCGATCGGTAAATAACGTTGTCTTTCCGGCGGTTGAACGTTCGCTGGCGCGTGCCGGAGTTAATGTCGGCAGCGAACTTTCTACTGGCTGAATCCATGGTGTCGTTATTCCCCTGGTAACTTTCAGGCAATAAGAATCCCGCGAACTTTAATGATGGAAAGTTCGTGTCTTATTGGTGGCAATTCAATAGGTAAGTGGCGACGCGCCCGTCAGCCGAAACACAACAAGGCGCGCCATCGACTCGGCGGTTCCTGGCCGTCGTCGGCATGCCAGTGCAGGCGCAGGCAGCCTTTGCCAGGTTGCGATAGCCAGGCGGCACGCAGGCGAGAACCACGCGCGACGGGGGCGGGGAAGGGCGGCGGGGCCGCATGGGTGCAGGTGTGCAGCGCCCCGAGTCGGGCGTGCAGGTGTGTACGGATAAAGGTGATGAGGTTCATGAGCTTGCCTCCGACCGGGCTGGCACCCGGGGCGGCAAGCTACGGCGGAGCATCAGGCTCTGGCGCGGCTTGCCCAGCCAGGGAGGCGGGCCCGGAGTTCCGGTTCAAGTGCCTGACAGCCAGGGGCGGCCAGGCAGCGACTAGATACTGTGTCCATTGAATTCTTCGTGAGTTGAAATAAAGGCCCGGTTTTCAGGGCGGGTGAACTTTATGCAAAGCATAGCGGGCAAGTCAACCCGCAAGGTGAAACTGAATTAAGTTTCATCTGGTTTAATCAGCGCAATTATATGTTGGAAACTCCAACGGCAGGGTGCGCTGCCTGCAGGAGCGGCAGGGCCGCTCCAGAGACGGGATGATTATTGCTCTGATGCTGGCGCTGGCGCGATCCGCGCTTCCAGCTCGGCGAACTGTTTCTCCAGCGCTTCAAGGCGGGCGCGGGTGCGGGCCAATACCACCATCTGGCTGTCGAACTCCTCGCGGCTGACCAGGTCGAGCTTGCTGAAGGCACCCTGCATCAGCACTTTGAACTGGCTCTCCAGTTCGGCACGGGGCTGAGCGGTGTCACCGCTGAACAGGCGTGAGGCCTGGTCGCTCAGGGCATCGAGAAGGGCTTTGGGCGCGAGCATGTCAGGCTATCCGTTGATGGGTGAAAGGGCAGCAGTGTATCACGCCCCTTTTCGCGGGTTGCCCTGCACACTTTTTGCGCAGGGCGGCCAAAGGTCGCGCACCGAAGTTGTGCAGCTTTTCCCTGCTGGCGACTGGCCAATCCCGACTGTTTCACGCAACTACCTGTTTTCTGGCGTTTTCCCGGAGCTGGCAAGGTTTCTGCAAAGACCTCGGTGAGCCATGCACTGATGCGGTCCGCTGTGACCAGGCAGTGCGTAGCCCAGTGGTAAGGCCCTTGGTCACCGCCACAAGGTGTCGCGGCGGGGAGGATGGAGCCGACGACGCGTTACAAAGCCAGGCGCTGCGCTTAGACTTGAGACGGGTTTGTTTTCCTGGGGCAAGTCCACCAAATCGGGAGAGAGTTTCATGAAGCTAGTCACTGCCATCATCAAGCCGTTCAAGCTGGACGACGTGCGCGAGTCGCTGTCGGAAATCGGCGTGCAGGGCATCACCGTGACCGAAGTCAAAGGCTTCGGCCGGCAGAAGGGTCACACCGAGCTGTATCGCGGCGCCGAATACGTGGTCGATTTCCTGCCCAAGGTAAAGATCGATGTCGCCATCGACGACAAAGACCTTGATCGGGTGATCGAGGCCATCACCAAGGCGGCCAACACCGGCAAGATCGGTGACGGCAAGATTTTCGTGGTCAATCTGGAGCAAGCGATCCGCATCCGTACCGGCGAAACCGATACCGACGCGATCTAAACGCTACAAAAAAGCCTCACCAAACCCAACGCCCCAGGAGAAAACAACATGACTCTGCGTAAGATCGCAGGGCTAGGAGCCCTATTGTCCCTCGTAATGCCAGGGTTGGCCCTGGCCGAGGAAACTGCCGCCCCGGTGCTCAACTCCGGCGACACCGCCTGGATGCTCACCTCGACGGCGCTGGTCCTGTTCATGACCATCCCGGGCCTGGCCCTGTTCTACGGCGGCATGGTGCGTTCCAAGAACGTGCTGTCGGTGATGATGCAGTGCTTTGCCATCACCGGGCTGATCAGCATCCTGTGGGTTATCTACGGTTACAGCCTGGCATTCGATACCGCGGGTATGGAAAAGGGCGTGCTCAACCTGAATTCCTTCATCGGTGGCTTCTCCAAGGCCTTCCTCAACGGCGTCACGCCGTCGGGCCTGACCTCTGCCACCGCGTTGTTCCCTGAAGCTGTGTTCATCACCTTCCAGATGACCTTCGCCATCATCACCCCGGCGCTCATCGTCGGTGCCTTTGCCGAACGCATGAAGTTCTCGGCCATGCTGATTTTCATGGGCGTGTGGTTCACCCTGGTCTATGCGCCGATCGCGCACATGGTCTGGAGCGGTGACGGTGCGCTGATGTGGGATTGGGGCGTACTGGACTTCGCCGGCGGCACCGTGGTGCACATCAACGCCGGTATCGCCGGCCTGGTCTGCTGCCTGGTGCTGGGCAAGCGCAAAGGCTACCCGACCACGCCGATGGCGCCGCACAACCTGGGCTACACCCTGATGGGCGCGGCCATGCTGTGGATCGGCTGGTTCGGCTTCAACGCAGGCTCTGCGGCGGCCGCTAACGGCACCGCCGGCATGGCGATGCTGGTCACCCAGATCGCTACCGCCGCCGCCGCCCTGGGCTGGATGTTCGCCGAGTGGGTCTTCCACGGCAAACCGAGCGCACTGGGCATCGCCTCGGGTGTGGTAGCCGGCCTGGTCGCCATTACCCCGGCCGCCGGTACCGTCGGCCCGATGGGCGCGCTGGTGATCGGCCTGGTCTCGGGCGTGGTCTGCTACTTCTGCGCCACCAGCCTCAAGCGCAAGATGGGTTATGACGACTCGCTCGACGCCTTCGGCGTGCACGGTATCGGCGGCATCGTCGGTGCGCTGCTTACCGGTGTGTTCGCAGCGCCGGCCCTGGGCGGCTTCGGCGCGGTCACCGACATCGCCGCGCAGTTCTGGATCCAGGCCAAAGGTGTGCTGTTCACCGTGGTCTATACCGCCATCGTCACCTACGTGATCCTCAAGGTGCTGGACCTGGTGATGGGCCTGCGGGTCAGCGAAGAAGAAGAGTCGGTCGGCCTCGACCTGGCTCAACACAACGAGCGCGGCTACAACCTGTAACCGCCACGCTGGAAATCTTGCCCGGTTCGCCGGGCATTTTTTTGCCTGTAGTTTGCCGTTTTACGCCCGGCAAACGGTTTCGCTGTCCTGTTCGCGACCCAGGCAGAAAACTTACAAGTCATTGGGCGTTTCTGGTGCTTTGCTTTTTCTGCGAGCGCGCTAGAATGCGCGCCGAAGGGTGTGGGACGAGTAACCCGCACACTTCGCCACCCTTTGCTAGGCTTGCAGTAGCCTGTGGCCAGCCAGGGTAAGAACAGTGTTGTCAGGCCTTGCCAGGAGCAGGGCCTGCTGGGTGCCGGGCCTCCCATCAGGAGCTGGACACCCGAGGCAGTGGCCAACCCACGGCCAGTTGAATTTTCACCGGTGACTGCCGTCTACGGTCGCACCGGTCTATAACTAACCTGCTTTTCGCAAGTCATGAGGTAGAACATGAGCGACGACGATCTGGAAAATGATGACCTCGAAGTAGGTGACGAAGACGAGGCTGATGAAGGCCTCGAGGCGGCAGCCGACGATGGTGCGGAAGATGCTGGCGATGACGACAGCAGCCCCGCGCCGACCGCCAAGGGCAAGTCCAAGGCGGCTGTTTCGGTAGACGAAATGCCGAGTATGGAAGCCAAGCAGAAGGAGCGTGATGCCCTGGCCAAGGCGATGGAAGAGTTTCTTTCGCGCGGTGGCAAGGTGCAGGAAGTCGAGGCCAATGTGGTCGCCGACCCGCCCAAGAAGCCGGACAACAAGTACGGCAGCCGCCCTATCTGAGTGGCTGATAGCAAAGAAGCCCGCCGTCGCTGCGGGCTTTTTTGTGGCTGTGAGATCTGTGTTGCCTGTACCGGCCCAATCGCCGGCAAGCCGGCTCCCACAGGAATCGCGCAAGTACCAGGCCCATGCAGTACTTGTGGGAGCCGGCTTGCCGGCGATTGGGCCGCAAAGCGGCCCCTGTCAGCGCCAGCGCGCCAGCACCTCGGGCAACTGCGACAACCGCTGAATCTGCGCATCCGGCGCTTGCTCGCCCGTCCAGGCCTTGTGCTGCGGGTTGAACCACACCGCGCGCAACCCGGCCCGCTGTGCCCCGGCGATGTCGTCGCCCGGGTGGTCGCCGATGTGCACCGCCGCCCCAGCGTCCACGCCACCCAGTTTCAGGGCCTCCATGAACGGTGCCGGATCCGGCTTGCCTACGCCCAGGTCCTCGGCGCACAGGGCAAAGCGGAAGTAGTCCGCCAACCCGAGCCGGCGCACGTCGGCGTTGCCATTGGTGACCACCCCGAGCGTGTACTGGTGGCGCAGGATCTCCAGCACCGGCTGCACCTCGGGGAACACCTCGACCTGGTGCCGCGCATGGAGGAACACCTCGAAGCCTTCGTTGGCCAGTTCCTGGGCGTGCTTCTCGCTGTAGCCGACCTCTTCCAGGGCGTGGAACAGCACACGCCTGCGCAGGGCGCTGATGCGGTGCTTGAGGCCGGGTTCGGCCTGCACCAGGCGTTCACGGATGGCGAACAGGTGCTCGACCGGCACCGCGCCCAGAACCGGCGCATTGGCGGCGAGCCAGTCGCGCAGGACGGTTTCGGCACTGGCGATGACCGGCGCGGTGTCCCACAGCGTGTCGTCCAGGTCGAAGGTGATCAGCTTGATGCTCATGAGTCTGTGCCTTTGCTGCGTTTGGCCCGAGGGTGGGCGCTGTCGTACACCGCGGCCAGGTGCTGGAAGTCCAGATGGGTGTAGATCTGCGTGGTGCTGATGTCGGCGTGGCCGAGCATTTCCTGCACCGCGCGCAGGTCCTGGGACGATTCCAGCAGGTGGCTGGCGAAGGAATGGCGAAGCATGTGCGGATGCAGGTGCTGGCCGAGCTCACGCTCGCCGGCGGTCTTGACCCGCAGCTGAATGGCCCGTGGGCTGAGGCGCTTGCCCTGGCGGGTGATGAACACCGCGCCGTCCTGGGGGCCACCGATGCCGCGCAGGCGCAGCCACGCCTGCAGCGCCTCGCGCGCCTTGCGCCCGACCGGCAGTACGCGGCTCTTGCTGCCCTTGCCCTGCACCTGTACCAGCCCGGCGGCCAGGTCGAGGTACTCGAGGTCGAGGCCGGCCAGTTCCGACAGGCGCAGGCCGGAGGAGTAGAACAGTTCGAGGATGGCCTGGTCACGCCGGGCGATGAAGTCATCATCAACGCCGCCATCGAGCAGCTGCAGCGCGCGGTCGGTGTCGAGCACTTTGGGCAGGCGCCGCTCGCCCTTGGGGGGCGCCAGGCCATCGGCCGGGTCGTGCTGGCACAGGCCTTCGCGGTTGAGGTAGCGGTACAGCCCGCGCACCGCCGAAAGCAGGCGCGCCAGGCTGCGTGAGGACTGCCCGTGATGGTGCTGGCGCGCCACCAGTTGGCGCAGCTGCTGGACTTGCAGCGCAGGCCAGCCGCCAATGCCTTGGCTGTTGCAGTAGGCAATGACCTTTTCCAGGTCGCGGCGGTAGGCCAGCAGGGTGTGTTCGGAGACCTGGCGCTCGTTGCGCAGGTGCGCGCAATAAGCCTCCAGCTGGCGCTCCATCAGCGCACCGAGCGTAGGGTCTGGGTGAAGCGTGGCACCACGCGGCCCAGCACTTCGGCGATGTAGCTGAGGAACAGGGTGCCGACGCTGCTCTTGTAGTGCTGCGGGTCGCGGCTGCCGATCGCCAGCACGCCATGCAGGCCCTGGTACTCCAGGGTGGCCACGGCGCTGGAGCCGACCTCCTTGTGCTGGTCATTGCCGAACAGGAAGGCCAGCTCGTGCTCGCGCAGGCTGCCGCTGATGGTCTTGCCGCCACCGATCAGCCCGCCGATGGCCTGCTGGGCCTCGCTGCCGGACACCCAGCGGCCGACCGGCGCGGCATTTTCGCCGAACAGGATCAAGCTGACGAAGGGCACCTTGAACTCCTGGCGCAGGCTGTCTTCGACCGCCATCACCACTTCTTCCAGGCTGCCGGCATCCAGCAGGTCGAGGATCAGCCGGCGAGTCTTGTCGAACAGCCGGTCGTTGTCACGGGCCACGTCCATCAGTTGCGACAGGCGATGGCGCATCTCGATGTTGCGGTCACGCAGCAGCTTGAGCTGGCGCTCCACCAGCGACACGCTGTCGCCGCGCTGGTGGGGGATGCGCTGCTCGATCAGCAGCTCGTCATGCTCGGCGAAGAACGTGGGGTGGGCGCGCAGATAGGCGACCACCGCGTCGGCGTCGAGCTCGGGTACAACGTGCGGCTGTTCAGTCATGGCGGCTACTCGCTTAAAGACGAACCTGTCCTTCGAATACACGTACGGCCGGGCCGGTCATCAATACCGGCTGGCCGGGGCCAGCCCACTCGATGCTCAGGCGCCCGCCGGGCAGGTCGATGGTCACCGGCGAGTCCATCCAGCCCTGGGCGATGGCCGCGACGGCGGCGGCGCAGGCTCCGGTGCCGCAAGCCTGGGTCTCGCCGGCGCCACGCTCCCACACCCGCAGGTTGGCGCGGTGGCGGTCAACGACCTGGATGAAGCCGGCATTGACCCGCTGCGGGAAGCGCGGATGGTGCTCGATCTTCGGCCCCAGCTCATGCACCGGCGCGCTGCGCACGTCATCGACGCGCAGCACCGAATGCGGGTTGCCCATCGACACGGCAGCGATCTGGTGCACCTGGCCGTCGACTTCCAGCGGGTAGCTCGAAGCCTGCTCATCGGCGATGAACGGGATGTCGGCCGGGACGAAACGCGGCGGGCCCATGTCGACACAGATCTGGCCGTCGTTGCGCACGTCCAGTTCGATGATGCCGCTCTTGGTTTCGACGCGGATACGCTTTTTCGCGGTCAGGCGCTTGTCCAGCACGAAGCGGGCGAAGCAGCGCGCGCCGTTGCCGCATTGCTCGACCTCGGAGCCGTCGGCGTTGAAGATCCGGTAGCGGAAATCCACGTCGGGATTGTTCGGCGCTTCGACGATCAGTAGTTGGTCGAAGCCGATGCCGGTGTTGCGGTCACCCCATTGCTTGGCGTGCTTGGGCTGGATATGCGCGTGCTGGCTGACCAGGTCGAGGACCATGAAGTCGTTGCCAAGCCCGTGCATTTTAGTAAAACGCAGCAGCATGGGTTCACTCCGGCAGCAGGCTTTCGCCGGCGAACAGTTCAGCGATGGTTTCGCGGCGACGCACCTCGAAGGCCTGGTCACCATCGACCAGTACTTCGGCGCAGCGGCCACGGGTGTTGTAGTTCGAGCTCATGACGAAACCATAGGCGCCGGCGGACTGCACGGCCAGCAGATCGCCTTCGGCCAGGTTCAGCACACGGTCCTTGCCCAGGAAGTCACCGGTCTCGCAGATCGGCCCGACCAGGTCGTAGGCGCGGCCTTCACCTTCACGGGGTTTGACTGCGCTGACACCCATCCAGGCCTGGTACAAGGCCGGGCGGATCAGGTCGTTCATTGCCGCATCGATGATGGCGAAATCCTTGTGCTCGGTGTGCTTGAGGTATTCCACGCGGGTCAGCAGCACGCCGGCGTTGGCCACGATGTAGCGGCCTGGTTCGAACACCAGGGCCAGGTCACGGTCGCCGATACGCTCGCGGATGGCCTTGATGTACTCGGCCACCAAGGGAGGCTGTTCATCGCGGTAACGCACGCCGACACCGCCGCCCAGGTCCAGGTGGCGCAGGTGGATGCCGCATTCGGCGAGGCGATCGACCAGCACCAACAGGCGGTCCAGCGCATCGAGGAACGGCTCGACGGTGGTCAGCTGCGAACCGATGTGGCAGTCGACGCCGACCACTTCCAGGTTTGGCAGCTGCGCGGCGCGCACGTAGATGGCTTCGGCATCGGCGATGGCGATACCGAACTTGTTCTCTTTGAGGCCGGTGGAGATGTACGGGTGGGTGCCGGCATCGACATCTGGGTTCACCCGCAGCGACACCGGGGCCACCTTGCCCAGCTCGGCGGCTACCACTTGCAGGCGCTCGAGTTCGTCGGTGGATTCGACGTTGAAGCAGTGCACGCCGACTTCCAGGGCACGACGCATGTCTTCGCGGGTCTTGCCGACACCGGAGAACACCACGCGATCGGCACGCCCGCCGGCTGCCAGTACGCGCTCCAGCTCACCGCCGGAGACGATGTCGAAACCCGAACCCATCCGGGCCAGCAGGTTCAGCACGGCGAGGTTGGAGTTGGCTTTGACCGCGAAGCAGACCAGGTGCTCGACACCCTGCAGGGCATCGGTATAGCTACGGTACTGGGCCTCGATGTGGGCGCGCGAATACACGTAGGTGGGGGTGCCGAAACGCTCGGCGATGGCTGACAGGCCCACCCCTTCCGCGAACAGCTCGCCGCCACGGTAGTTGAATGCATCCATGGGATTTCCTTACTGCGCGGGAGACTGCTCGGGCTGCTCCAGCTCGTCTTGCTGTTCGGCCGGCTGGGCGTGCTTGTGCTGCTGGTGCGACTTGCTCGGGCCTTTGCCGTCCTTGCCGTCTTCCGGCAGGTACAGGGGGCCCTTCTGACCGCAGGCCGAAACGAGGCAGGCAACCGCGACCAGCGCCGCGAGGGAGGAAATCAGGCGCTTCATTGGTGAAATCCTTTGAAATAAGCAGTATTGCGCCCGAGTATACCGAGCGACCACCCGATTGCCTATGCAAGGGCCGGCCCGCCGGGCGGCGTTATTCTTGGGCTGTCAGTGCCAGCCCCGTCACGGGTAAACCCGCTCCACAGGAGCGTTGTGGGAGCGGGTTTGCCCGTGACGGGGCCCGCCCAGGCATCCGCTAGTCTTTGCATTCAACTGCTGGCGCCCGTATCTTCCCCGCCTTGCTTGCAACGCAGCCATTATTCGAGGTCCATGCACATGAGTTTGAGCGAAGCGCGTTTCCACGACCTGGTCGACGCGACCCAACAGGCCCTGGAAGACCTGTTCGACGAGAGCGGCCTGGATCTGGACATGGAAAACTCCGCCGGTGTCCTGACCATCAAATTCGACAACGGCAGCCAGCTGATCTTCAGCCGCCAGGAGCCACTGCGCCAATTGTGGCTGGCGGACAAGTCCGGCGGTTTCCACTTCGACTACGACGAAGAGAGCGGCAAGTGGGTGTGCGAGAAAAGCGAGGAGCTGCTCGGCGAGATGCTCGAGCGCATCGTCTGGGAGCGTGCCGGCGAGAAGCTGGACTTCGACGAAATCTGACATGAGCGACCAGCCTCGGCCCCCCAAGCCGCTGTACAGCAATGTCAGCCCAGCCGTGCCGTCACCCTGCATCAGCGTGTGCCGCCTCGATGAACACAAGGTCTGCACCGGCTGTCATCGCCATGTCGAGCATATCCGCGAGTGGCGTGCGGCCGACGACGACCGGCGCCGGCAGATCTGCCGCGAGGCCCTGGCCCTGAAAGCGCGGGCCCAGGCATAACCCCATTGATGCTGCGGGCTTGAGTATTTGCCCTGCTGTGGTAGTGTCGGGTCTTGCGTCGGTGACGCCACAGCATTCACAAACCCCGCCCTTGGGCGGGGTTTTGCTTTATCTGCCTCAAGCAAATTGCCTGTTCAAAGGAGTCTGACTGGATCATGAGCACCAAACCTTCCCTCACCCTCACCCGATTGGACGTACAGCGTCTCGAGCGCCTGATCGACAGCCTCGATGAAAGCACCCCGGGTGTGCTCGCCCTGCAGGACGAGCTGGACCGCGCCGAGCAGGTGGTCGGTCACGAAGAGGTGCCGGCTGGCGTGGTGACCATGAATTCGCGCGTGCACTGCCGTGAGATCGCCAGCGGCAAGGACTATCACCTGACCCTGGTTTATCCGAAGGATGCCGGCCCCGAGGGCAATGTCTCCATCCTGGCGCCGATCGGTTGTGCGTTGCTGGGGCTGTCGGTGGGTGACCAGATCGACTGGCCGGCCCCCGGTGGCAAGACCCTCAAGCTCGAACTGCTGGCCGTGGAGTACCAGCCGGAAGCAGCGGGTGACTTCGACCTCTGACGCGGCCCTTGGGCCTCAGGGCTCCAGCGCCGCCTGCAGTTGCTCCAGGCCATCGTTCAAGGCCTGCTCAAGCTCGCGCTTGTAGCGCAGGCACAGGCTCGTCGAGCCTGGGTCGTCGCCCAGCAGATCGGACAGGTCCAGGTCGGTGATATAGCAGCGGTAGCTGCCGGCGCTGTGGCGCTGGCGCAGGATCTGCCGGGCGGCCACGGCATACAGCTGGTCGCCGTGTTCCAGCTCGGAAAATTCCTGCTGATCGCAATAGAGCGTGACGTGCACGGCGCCGCCCGCACCGCCCTGCACAATCGCCTGGACCTCGTAGTAAGGCTGGCTGCGGCCGTCCAGCGGCGCCTGGCGTGGCTCCAGGCTGCGAGCCTTGCCCAAGCCTGAAGGCAGCAACTGGCAATAGGCGATCTCCAGCGACGCTTGCTGCAGGCTCTCCAGTGGCAGTTGGGCATCGCGGCGCATCACCATCGACCGCAGAAAACGATGCAGTGGCAGCAACAGGTGTTGCTCGTCCTGCAGCACCACGCGCTGCTGCCACAAGACGTTGTGCTCATCCAGTACATACAGGTCGGCCCAACCATCGAGCAGGCGGTAGAACACCTGGATACAGCCTGGCCGGCCTTGCTCGAGGACCAGCGGCAGGTCGTGGTCCTGCAGGGCGTTGGCATCCAGATGCAGTGGGCTGTAGGCGCTGCGGACCTCGCCCAGTGCCGCCAGCACGGCATCCTGGTCGTCGAGGGTGGCCAGGGTGACCTGCCCCGGCAGCAGCTCCAGTACATGGGTGTGCTGGGCCACCTGAAGCAGGTAACGGTGGTTGAGGCCTTGATCGAGCAGCCGTTGCGCGGTCGCGAAGATCTCCTCTACCCGCTGGCTGATGGCCTGGGCGCGGTTGTGGCAGTAGCAGCGCACCCGCACCCGCGGGCGGTGGTTACGCCGGCCGAGGCTGTTGAGGTGGTCGCGCAGGCAACGCATCAGGGCATGCTCGCCGTCATAGCGCTGCACCAGCACCTCGTTCCAGCTGTTGAGGGTGATCTGGTCGAGGGTCAGCACCAGGTTTTCGCGCACCCCGGCGTAACTGAGCGAGTCGGTGCGCTCGGTGGTCATCAGGATGTTCAGGTCGCGGTGATGGCGCAGCGGGTCGACAGCGACGTTGACCAGCAAAAGGATTTCGTCGGCCACGCTCGGTTGCAGCAGGCGGGCTTCACTGACCGTCTCCAGCGGCAGCACGATGCTCTGCTGCAGGCTGCCGATCAGGTTGAACAGCTCGAAATCATTGAGATCGCTGACACCCGGGTGCAAGGCGATCCGCGTGCTGCCGTCGATCACCCCGTTGCGGTGGGCCCAGGTGAGCAGTTCGAGCAGTTCGCGGCAGCGCTTGATCGGGCTGAAGTGCTCCCATTCGTGCACTCCCAGGTTGCCGTTGTACAGCCCCCAGTGATGCGTGCCGGGCTCCTTGCGGTTGGCCGACTGCACCAGGGTCAGGGTGTCTTCGGCCAGGTCCGGGGCGATGCCCGGATTGATCACCTCGATCTTCCCGGCGCGGCGCTCGAAGGCGGCGTACAGGCGCCGGCCGAGCACGTTGAGTTCGCGCGGGTCGGCGCGGCTGTCGGCCTGTTGGTTGCGGGCAAACTCGCTGAGGAAGCGGTAGCTGTGGTTCAGTTCGGCCACCAGCTCACGGCGCTCGACGGCCACCTGGCGCACCTTCCATTGGCTGCGGCTGTCGAGCAGGGCCAGTTGGCGCTCGTCCCAGCCCCACTCCTCGGCCAGCTTCGCCAGCAAGCGGCGTTGCCAGCCACCGCTGCGCGAGGCGAGGTTGCTGAGCTTCTTGTTCACTTTCAGGTAAAGGCTGCGCCGCACCCGTTCCAGGCGGGCGGTTTCGCCGCGTTGCAGCAGGTAACTTTCGATGCGCCGATAGACCATCACGTAGGGGTCGAGCGCGTCCAGCTCCAGGTGGTTGGCGAACACCGCCTGCTTGAAGTCCAGGCTCAGGCAGCGCACCTGTGGGTGTTCGCTGGCGTAGACCTCGGTGAGCAGCAGCTTGAGCAGTGACTTGTAGGGCGAGTCGATGCCCTTGAACAGCTGCCACAGCCCGGCGCCAACGTATTCCTCCTGGGGAATGTGCGCCAGGTGGCCCAGGTCGATGTCGTCACGGGCCCGAATGAAGCGCTTGGACAGCAAGGTCTGGGTGTAGTCGCGGTAATTGTGCTCCTGGTAGACCGGCACCAGCCACCACAGCGGGGTGCGCCCGGCCAGCCAGATGGCGGTGCGGTAGAACTCGTCGAGCAACAGGTAGTGCTGGGTGGTGCCGCAGTCGTCCGAGCTGAGCTGGCTGTCGCGCGCGCCCTGGACGAAGCCCTGCGCATCGATGAGGAAGCAGTGCACCTCGGCCCCCTGGCTGGCCGCCCAGGCTTCGAGCAGCTGGCATTTGCGGCGCAGTTCGCCCAGGGCCTGTTCGCTCAGGTCCGGGGCGTGGCACACCCACACGTCCATATCGCTTTGCTCGGCCTGGGCCAGGGTGCCCAGGCTGCCCATCAGGAACAGCCCGTGGATCGGTTGCGGTGGGTTGCCGTGGCGGGCCTTGTAGGTGAACGAGCGGGTCAGGCGCTGGGCTTCGGCCAGCAATTCGGCGTCTGGCTCGAAACCCGAGACACCTGCGGGTGTAGTACTCGAGACATAGCCTGGCAACAGAGGGTGGTTGACGTGGAAGAACAGCGGCAACAGCGTGATCACCTGTTGCTGGCGCGTCGACAGACCCTCCATGGCGCGCCCCAGACGCCCCTGGCTGACCTTCAGAAAGCGCGCGCGCAGCCGCGACAGCTCCTTGCGGTCGATGCCTTGGGCGATATCGGGGCGAATTTCGTGAGGGTGGTTCATTGCGCACTCAGGCGGGCTGCGGAGCAGTGGCGAGTTTAGCCTGAGTGGTGCGGTCGGATAAGGGGTTGCTGGCTTTTTGGCGTCAGATTTACAGCGCCAGTTTGCGGCGCATCGTGGGGCAAGCCCGCTCCCACCAGACGTGGCAGCGGGCTCGGCGAAATCAGGCCGGCTGTGGTGTCTTGAGGATGTTCAGGAGCAACCGGACGCTTTCGGCGGCATCGTTGCCCAGGCTGGTGAGGTAGCCACCATCAGGCTGGTCGGTGAGCTCTTTGTCGTACAGGCGCTGGGCTGCGGCGATAAGGGCGGGGGAAGCGGTGCTGCCTACCTTGATGCCTTCCTGGTGATTGTCCAGGTTGAACAGGGCGAGCACTTCCAGTTCGGCGATCAGTTCGGGGGTGAAGGACATAGGGCGACTCCTGACTTCCAGACAAGGATGAAGTCAGGAGTGTAGTCAGGGTTACTCGATATCGCCTTGATCCGCCTCAGGTGGCAGCTCCGGCAGGGCGCGCAGGGCGGTTTCGTACCACTGGGTGTCGAACGGGCGGTCCTCGTCGAGCATGGCGTCGATCTCGATGGCCAGCACGTGGGCCATGAGGTTGAGGATGTCTTCACGTTCGTAGCCGACCAGGGTCAGCTTGTTGAACGTGGCCTTGGCCGCGGGCGGTTCGCCGCTTTCGATCTGGTTTTCGATGGCCTGGGTCAGTGTGGCCTCGGCGAAGTCTTCTTCATCATTGCTGTCGATGTCTTGGGGTTCGCTCATGGCGGTGCTCCTGTGGTGAGGCGCACAGTGTGCCATGCCCGCTTCGGCAATGCCCGGCCATCGACCGCGCCCATGACGCTGGCCATGGTTGGGGAAGGGCGCTATAACAGCCCGGCCATCCCCACACGGCCTGGAGGCTGTCTCAATGCTCAAGCTTCATGGATTCGCGGTCAGCAACTACTACAACATGGTCAAGCTGGCGCTGCTGGAGAAAGGCTTGCCGTTCGAAGAGGTGCTGTTCTTCGGCGGCCAGGCGCCCCAGGCCCTGGCGGTGAGCCCGCGCGGCAAGGTACCGGTGCTGCAGACCGAGCATGGTTTTCTCAGCGAGACCGGCGTGATCCTCGACTACATCGAGCAGACCCAGCCCGGCAAGGCGCTGCTGCCCGCCGATGCCTTCGGCCAGGCCAAGGTCCGCGAGCTGCTCAGGGAAATCGAGCTGTATATCGAGCTGCCAGCCCGTACCTGCTATGCCGAGGCGTTCTTCGGCGCGGCGGTGGAGCCGCTGATCAAGGAGCGGGCGCGGGCCGACCTGCTGGCAGGCTTTGCCACCCTCAAGCGCAATGGCAAGTTCGCGCCGTATGTGGCGGGTGAGCAACTGACCATCGCCGACCTGATGTTCTGCTTCTCGGTGGACCTGGCCTGCCTGGTGGGCAAGAAGGTGCTGAACATCGACTTCCTGGAAGACTTCCCGCAAGCGAGGGCGCTGCTCGACAAGCTGCGCGAGAACCCGCATATGGCGCGGATCGTGGCGGACAAGGACGCGGCGATGCCGGCGTTTATGGAAATGGTCAAGAGCGGCAAGCGCTAAGGCCTGAAACGATCGCGGGGCAAGCCCGCTCCCACGCAGCCTTGCACGGGCTGCGTGGGAGCGGCGGTGCGCCGATGCGACTTGCCCCGCGATTGGTCCTACGGCTGATCGCTTAACGCGAAGCCAGCAGCTCTTTGCCGCGCACCACGGCCGCACGCACCTGCGCCGGCGCGGTACCGCCGATGTGGTTACGGGCATTGACCGAGCCTTCCAGCGTCAGTACGGCAAACACATCCTGCTCGATCTGGTCGCTGAACTGGCGCAGCTCGTCCAGGCTCATCTCGGCCAGGTCCTTGCCGGTGTCCACGCCATACTTGACCGCATGGCCAACGATCTCGTGGCAATCACGGAACGGCAGGCCACGGCGCACCAGGTAGTCGGCCAGGTCAGTGGCGGTGGAGAAACCGCGAAGGGCCGCTTCACGCATGATCGCGTGCTTGGGCTTGATCGCCGGGATCATGTCGGCAAAGGCACGCAGCGAGTCGCGCAGGGTGTCGGCGGCGTCGAACAGCGGCTCTTTGTCTTCCTGGTTGTCCTTGTTGTAGGCCAAAGGCTGGCCTTTCATCAGAGTCAGCAGGCCGGTCAGGGCGCCGAACACACGGCCGCTCTTGCCACGCACCAGCTCGGGTACGTCCGGGTTCTTCTTCTGCGGCATGATCGAGCTGCCGGTGCAGAAGCGATCGGGCAGGTCGATGAACTGGAACTGGGCGCTGGTCCACAGCACCAGCTCTTCGGAGAAGCGCGACAAGTGCATCATCGCGATGCTGGCGGCAGCGCAGAATTCGATGGCGAAGTCACGGTCCGAAACGCCATCCAGCGAGTTGCCGGCCACGGCTTCGAAGCCCAGCAGCTTGCAGGTCAGCTCACGGTCGATCGGGTAGGTGGTGCCGGCCAGTGCGGCGCTGCCCAGGGGCATGCGGTTGGCGCGCTTGCGGCAATCGACCAGGCGCTCGTAGTCACGGCTGAGCATTTCGAACCAGGCCAGCAGATGGTGGCCGAAGGTCACCGGCTGGGCGGTCTGCAGGTGGGTGAAGCCGGGCATGATGGTCTCGGCTTCGCGCTCGGCCTGCTCCAGCAGGCCCTGCTGCAGGCGGGTGATCTCGGCCAGGATCAGGTCGATCTCGTCGCGCAGCCACAGGCGGATGTCGGTGGCCACCTGGTCGTTGCGGCTGCGGCCGGTGTGCAGCTTCTTGCCGGTGATGCCGATGCGGTCGGTCAGGCGTGCTTCGATGTTCATGTGCACGTCTTCCAGGTCGACGCGCCAGTCGAAACTGCCAGCCTCGATCTCGCCCTGGATGGTCTTCAGGCCATCGATGATGGTGTCGCGCTCGGCATCGCTGAGCACGCCGACCTGCGCCAGCATGGTGGCGTGGGCGATCGAACCCATGATGTCGTGGCGGTACAGGCGCTTGTCGAAATCGACCGAGGCGGTGAAACGGGCGACGAAGGCGTCGACGGGCTCACTGAAGCGGCCGCCCCAGGACTGATTGGTCTTGTCGGTGCTCATGGATTCACTCGTTGAAGGCGTGAACGAAAAAAGTGCCGCGATCATAGCAGGGTTGCGCCCGCCACCGCAGGGGCGCTGGTCGAGAGAATCGTCTGATATAGAGGGCGCATGGCAGATTCAACGATTGAACGGCAGTGTTCCACGGACCGTCTACAGTTGGACAAAGGACTGGCGGTGAATCTGCCAGGCCAGTGAATCTTTGGCCTTCGCACCGGTCTGTAGCGTGACCGCTTACCAGTCACCCCACACCTGTCTACGCTATACCCGTGCGAGACTCACTCAGGAATCCAGCGCAATTATGAATGTCCTGATCGTTGATGACGAACCCCAAGCCCGTGAACGCCTGAGCCGGTTGCTCGGCGAGCTGGAGGGCTACACCGTGATGGAGCCCAGCGCCACCAACGGCGAGGAGGCCCTGGCATTGATCGAGAGCCTCAAGCCCGACGTGGTGTTGCTCGATATCGGCATGCCGGGCCTCGATGGCCTGCAGGTCGCCGCGCGGCTGTGCGAGCGCGAGGCGCCGCCTGCCGTGGTGTTCTGCACCGGCGATGATGAATACGGCAGCCAGGCTTTCAAGGAAAGCACCCTCAGCCATGTCGACAAGCCGATCCAGCCCCAGGCCCTGCGCGACGCGCTGCGCCGCGCCGAAAAACCCAATCGCGCCCAGCTGGCGGCGTTGACTCGGCCTGCCGGTGAAACCGGCGGCCCACGCAGCCACATCAGTGCCCGCACGCGCAAAGGCATCGAGCTGATCCCCCTGCCGCAGGTCATCTATTTCATCGCTGATCACAAGTACGTCACCCTGCGCCACGAGGCCGGTGAAGTCCTGCTCGATGAACCACTCAAGGCGCTGGAGGACGAGTTTGGCGAGCGCTTCGTACGTATCCACCGCAACGCCCTGGTCGCCCGCGAGCGCATCGAGCGCCTGCAACGTACGCCGCTGGGGCATTTCCAGCTCTATCTCAAAGGCCTGGACGGTGACGCGCTGACCGTCAGCCGGCGCCATGTGGCCGGTGTGCGCAAGATGATGCAGTCGTTGCACTGAGAGCTTCCCGTACTTTCGCGGGTAAACCCGCTCCCACAGGCCTGCGATCAACCCTGTGGGAGCGGGTTTACCCGCGAAAGAACCAGCACGGATTGATGATCTGAATCTGCGGGCACAGCAGGAGGAGCTGTTATCATCAGCGGTATTTCTCTGGCTCGGGGCGTTTCATGTCCACTCGCGAAATCCGTATTGCCACCCGTAAAAGTGCCTTGGCCCTGTGGCAGGCCGAGTATGTAAAAGCCCGCCTGGAACAGGCCCATCCTGGCCTCTTGGTCACCCTGGTGCCGATGGTCAGCCGCGGCGACAAGCTGCTCGACGCGCCGCTGGCGAAGATCGGCGGCAAGGGCCTGTTCGTCAAGGAACTGGAAACCGCCCTGCTCGACAACGAAGCCGACATCGCCGTGCATTCGATGAAGGACGTGCCCATGGACTTCCCCGCAGGCCTGGGCCTGTATTGCATCTGCGAGCGTGAAGACCCGCGCGATGCCTTCGTTTCCAATACCTTCCAAAGCCTCGACGCACTGCCGGCCGGCAGCATCGTCGGCACCTCCAGCCTGCGTCGCCAGGCCCAGTTGCTGGCGCGCCGCCCCGACCTTCAGATCCGTTTCCTGCGCGGCAACGTCAACACCCGCCTGGCCAAGCTCGACGCCAGCGAGTACGACGCCATCATCCTCGCCGCCGCCGGGCTGATCCGCCTGGGCTTCGAGGACCGCATCACCGACACCATCAGCGTCGACGACAGCCTGCCGGCCGGTGGCCAGGGCGCGGTGGGCATCGAATGCCGCAGCGCCGACAGCGAGATCCATGCGCTGCTGGCGCCGCTGCACCATGTCGATACCGCCGACCGGGTGGTTGCCGAGCGTGCCCTGAACAAACGCCTGAACGGTGGTTGCCAGGTGCCCATTGCCTGCTACGCGGTGCTCGAGGGCGAACAGTTGTGGCTGCGTGGCCTGGTCGGCCAGCCATCCGGCGGCACCCTGCTGGTGGCCGATGCCCGCGCTCCGCGCGCCAATGCCGAGGCGCTGGGCGTGCAGGTTGCCGAGGACCTGCTCGGCCAGGGCGCCGAGGCGATCCTCAAGGAAGTCTACGGCGAGGCCGGCCACCCGTGAGCCCCTGGCGCCTGCTGCTGACCCGCCCTGAAGAGGACTGTGCGGCACTGGCGCAGTCATTGGCCGAGGCGGGCATTGCCAGTGCCAGCCTGCCTTTGCTGGCGATTGAAGCGATCGCGCCGGACCCGGCGCAGCTGCATCGCCTGCGCGGCATCGCCCAGGCGCAGGCGATCATCGTGGTGAGCAAGCCGGCTGCGCGCCTGCTGCTCGACCAGCTCGACCAGGCCGGCATCGCGCCACCGCCCGAGGGCTGGTTCACGGTGGGCGAGGCGACGGCGCGGATCCTCCAGGGCCGCGGGTTGCGAGTAAGCTTCCCGGCGACCGGTGATGACAGCGAGGCCCTGCTCGCCCTGCCGGCCCTGCGCGAGGCCATCACGCGGCCTGTGCCCCGTGTCCTGATCGTGCGTGGCGTGGGAGGTCGCGAACTGCTGGCCGAGCGTCTTGCAGAGCAAGGTGCTAGTGTCGATTATCTGGAACTGTATCGCCGCTGCCTGCCGCACTATCCGGCGGGCACGCTGGCGCGTCGGGTCGATGGGGAACGCCTCAATGGCCTGGTGGTCAGCAGTGGGCAGGGTCTTGAACACTTGCAACAGATAGCGGGAACGGACTGGCCACGGCTTTCACGCCTGCCCTTGTTCGTGCCCAGCCCGCGGGTCGCTGAACAGGCCCGCGCGTTGGGCGCCCGACAGATTGTGGATTGCCGTGGCGCCAGTGCCGCGGCCTTGCTGGCAGCCGTGCAGCAAACTGCTGTACCTGCCCCTTAAGGCGCTAAGCTTGAGCGATGCGCCGCCATGCAAAGGATGGATACGTGAGCGAAACGGTCTTGCCCCACACTGAACAGAAATCGGTGCCCGAGGCGCCGGAAATCACTACCGCACCTGCTCGACGCTCTGGCAGCGGCGTGGCGGTGCTGGCCCTGCTGCTGGGCGCCGCCGGGGTCGCGATCGGCGGCTGGGGTGCCTGGCAGGTGCGCCAGCTGCAAGGCAGCGAACAGGGCCAGGGCGAGCATCTTCAGGCGCTCAACCAGCGCGCCGATGCGTTGCAGCAACGCGAGCAGCAGCTCACCGCACAACTGGCCAGCCTGCCCGCAGCCAGCGAGCTGGAGGACCGCCGGCGGCTGGTGGCGCAACTGCAGGGCGACCAGCAGCGGTTGAGCCAGCGCCTGGAAACCGCTCTCGGCGAAAGCCGCAAGGAATGGCGCCTGGCCGAGGCCGAACACTTGCTGCGCCTGGCCACGCTGCGCCTTTCGGCACTGCAGGACATCGCCAGCGCCAAGGCGCTGGTCGAGGGTGCCGACGAGATCCTTCGCGAGCAGAGCGATCCAGGGGCTTTCGCCGCCCGCGAGCAACTGGCGCGCAGCCTGGCCACGCTCAACAGCACCCAGCAGCCAGACCGCACCGGGCTGTTCCTCAAGCTCGCCGCCCAGCGTGAACAGGTGCAGCAGCTCAGTGCCCAGTCGCCGGAATTCGACAGCCAGGCCGATGCCATGGGCGCGCTCACCGCCGACGGTGACGGCCCCAGCCGCTGGTCGCAGTGGTGGGCGGAGCTCTCCAAGTACTTCCAGATCGAGTTCAACGCCGACGACAACGTGCGCCCGCTGCTCTCCGGTCAGTCGCTCAACCAACTGCGCCTGGCGCTCAGCCTGACCATCGAGCAGGCCCAGTGGGCTGCACTCAACGGCGAGGCCAAGGTCTACAACCAGGCGCTGGACGATGCGCGCAGCGTGCTGCTGGCCAACTTCAACCCGGACAACCCGCAAAGCAAAGCCATGCTCGACAGCCTCAACCAGCTGGCCGAGCAACCGGTGTCGGTGGTGACCCCAGACCTCAGCGAAAGCCTGGCCGCCGTGCAGGCCTACATCCAGCGTCGCCACCTGCCGGCCGAAGCTGAAGGGGCCAAGCCATGAAGCGCGTCTACCTGCTGGCGGTGCTGGCGATCGTCGTCGCCGCGGCGCTGGGCATTGCCATCGCCAAGCACAGCGGCTACGTGCTGATCGCCTACGGCGGCTTCCGCTATCAGTCGGGGCTGTGGGCGGCACTGGGGGCGCTGGTCGGCATCGTTGTGTTGCTGCTGGTGCTGCGCTACCTGGTGGGGCTGGTGCTGACCTCCAGTGGCGTGGTCAACCCCTGGTCGCGGCGTAACCGTGGCCGTCGTACCCGGATCGCCATCGAGCAAGGCCAGCTGGACCTGGCCGAAGGTCGCTGGAGCAGCGCCCAGCGCCACCTGCAGCGCGCCGCCGAATCCGAACGGCAACCCCTGCTTTACTACCTTGGCGCCGCCCGCGCCGCCAACGAGCAGGGCCGGGTCGAAGACCGCGACAACCTGCTCGAGCGAGCACTGGAGCGTCAGCCCCAGGCCGAACTGGCCATTGCCCTCACCCATGCCCAGTTGCAGATGGACCGTGGTGAAAGCGAAGGTGCGCTTGAAGCGCTGCAGGCCATGCAGGAGCGTCATCCGAACAACGCCCAGGTGCTGCGCCTGCTGCAGCGCCTGCACCTGGAGCGCGATGATTGGCCGGCGCTGATCCGTCTGCTGCCCGACCTGCGCAAGCACAAGGTGCTGCCGGCCAACGAGCTGGCCGAGCTTGAGCGGCGCGCCTGGGGCCAGAACCTTGGCCTGGCGGTGACCCGTGGTACCGACCCACAGACCGCGCGCCAGGCGCTGGAGCGTGCCTGGCAGCAGCTCACTGCGGCGCAGCGCCAGGAGCCAGGGCTGGTGCTGGCCTACGCCGAGCAGCTGCGCCAGCTGGGTGCCCAGGGTGAGGCCGAGCAGGTGTTGCTCGGCGCGCTCAAGCGCAATTACGAAAGCCACCTGGCGCGCCTTTATGGCTTGGTGCGCGGCGATGACCCGGCGCGTCAGCTGCAGGCTGCCGAGGGCTGGTTGAAAGACCATTCGCAGGACCCTAGCCTGCTGCTGACCCTCGGCCGCCTGAGCTTGCAAAACCGCTTGTGGGGCAAGGCCCGCGATTACCTGGAAAGCAGCCTGCGGCTGCAGCGCAACCCGGAAACCTGCGCCGAACTGGCGCGGCTGCTGGCCGGGCTGGGCGAGACCGAGCGCAGCAACCAGCTGTTCCAGGAGGGTTTGGGGCTGCTCGATGAGCGCCTGCTGGCCCTGCCGCTGCCCGAAGGCGTTCAGGCCTGACCACTTGCCAAGCCCGTACGCTGGTGCGGGCTTGGCGGGTGGTTCACATCTTCATGTGACCAAGCGATTTTTCCCCGTCAGCCGCCGGATTATTCCTACCTTCCACAGCATTGATTCGTTGCCAATCAGCGACTTGTCTCTGCTGTAGCGCCTTGATACAAAGCGCCCCTTTCCTCTACCGTTTCAAGTCACTTTTTCCTCTTGCGGACATCCATAGCCCATGTCGCTGGCCTGCTTGCGCAGCTTGTTCCTTCCCGCTTTCCTGGCCTCGTTTGCCGTGCTCGTGGCGTCGTTTCGCCTGGAGTCCGTCGTTGGCCTGGTACCCTGCGCCCTGTGCTTCAGCCAGCGCCTGATGCTCGGGCTGTACGCGCTGATCAGCCTGGTGGCAGTCATCCATTTGCCGGGGGTACGTGGCCTGCGCGGTTATGCGTGGCTGACGCTGCTGTGCGCGCTTGGCGGCGCGCTGCTGGCCGGGCGGCAAGTCTGGTTGCAAGGCGAGCCGCTGCCGGTGGTGGATTGCCAACTGCCGATCACGCATCTGATGCAGCGGCCAATTGGCGAAATCGCCAGGTTGCTGTTGCTCGGTAGCCCGGATTGCGTATCCATCAGTTGGAGCTTCCTCGACCTGACCTTGCCGGAGTGGAGCCTGCTGGCATTCCTGTTGTTGGCCGCACTGCCGCTGTCTTGGCTGCTGGCGTTTCGGCTGCGCCAGGGCGCGGCGGGTTGATCCAACGCAATGCACAAGGTGTTGCTCGACCAACGGTGTGTAGGAAGGGTATTAAACGCTTGTATGAACTTTGTGTGCTGCGTACCTTGAAGGCCAAGTCGCACGGGAATAATCTCCCAGCACGGATACCGAAATCACAACTGCCCGATGCCGTCCTGCTGATGTCACCTTTGTGCCACGCACTTGTGTCGCGAGGTGCAGCGGCATCTACCCAGAAGGGAAGAGATCGCCATGCTCGATAGTTGCCAGAACGCCCAGGAACGCTGGGGCGGTGTTCACAAGCTGATCGATCGTTGGCTGGAGGAACGCCAGGAATTGGTGCAAGCCTTCCGCGCATTGCGCGATGCCAAGCCGGCCTTTGCCGACAAGGACCAGAACCGTGATTTCTGCGGGGTGCTGGTCGACTACGTGTCAGCCTGGCACTTCGAAGTCAGCGAGCAACTGGTCAGTGAAGCCAAGGCCTTTGGCGACACCCGCGGCCTGGAGCTTGCCACGCAGATCAACCCCCGCATCGATGAAAGTACCCAGATTGCCCTGGCTTTCAATGACCATTGCGACAAGGGCGAATGCACCGACCCCGAGCGCTTCGCCGAGAAGCTCGGCAAGCTGGGCAGCCTGTTGCACGAGCGTTTCGAGCTGGAAGACTGCCTGATCGAAGTGCTGCACAACGCGCACAAGGCCGAGGACGCGGTGCAGGCCTGATTCAGTCGGCCACGGCCAGCAGTTCGATCTCGAACACCAGGGGGGTGTAGGGCGCGATCAGGTCGCCCGCACCTTCGGCGCCATAGGCTTGCGCCGAAGGGATCACCAGCCGCCATTTCGACCCCGCCTTCATTTTTGGCAGTGCCACCTGCCAGCCCTCGATGACCGAGCCGAGCTTGAACCACTGCGGTTTCTCGCTCTGGTCGAACACTGTGCCATCCGGCAGCTTGCCCACATACCGCACCTGCACGCTGCCGCTGGCTTTGGGTTGCGCGCCGGCGCCGCTGGCCAGCTCGCTGTAGAGGATGCCCTCGGGCAATTCGTGTACACCCGCACGCGCACGTTCCGCGGCCATGAAGCGCTTTTCTGCTGCCAGCAGCGTGTCCACCCGGGCCTGCTCTGCAGCCGCGCTGGCCTGTTCATCGTGCTGTTGCAGAAGCGCCTGCATGCGTGACTTGGCCACCCGTGGTGGTTCGCCCTGATAAGCCTGGCGCAAGCCTTCGACCAGCGCATCGAGTTGCAGGCCCGGCACTTCCTGGCGCAGCCGTTCGCCCAGGCTGGCGCCGATGCTGTAGGCCAGGTCGTTGTCGGTATTACTTTCGGGGGCGGCCAGCGCAAGCGGGGCCGCCAGGCACAAGCCGAGCATCAGATAACGTGGCATGGTCGAGTCCTGCTGCAGTGAGGGCGAAGTATGCCAGCCTTGTTGGCGGAATATGTGCAAATGTCCGCAATACAATAATGACCAACTACACTTGTTTTTTGCTGCAAGACAACAACTTTGCCCAGGCATGCAACGCGGCGCTACTGATACTGTCAACATGCCCTAGCGGCAGTAGCAGCAGAAGCATAGTATGAGCCGCACTCTCGTCAGCCAGGAGGTAAATCATGTCGGCTAAAAAGAAGCCAGTCAGTACGCCATTGCACCTGCTTCAGCAACTTTCGGGCAGCCTGCTCGAACATCTGGAAGATGCCTGCTCTCAAGCGCTGGCGGATGCCGAGAAACTGTTGGCCAAGTTGGAAAAACAACGTGGCAAGGCTCAGGAAAAACTGCACGGTGCCCGTCTGAAGTTGCAGGACGCTGCCAAGGCCGGCAAAGCCAAGGCACAAGGCAAGGCACAGAAAGCCGCTGGTGAACTTGAAGGGCTGCTCGAATCGCTCAAGGATCGCCAGGCCCAGACCCGTACTTATATTCAGCAACTCAAGCGTGATGCCCAGGAAAGCCTGAAACTGGCCCAGGGTGTCGGCAAGGTGCGCGAAGCGGCGGCCAAGGCACTCGACCTGCGCGCGGCGGCACCAAAAGCTGCTGCCAAGCCAGCCGCCAAGCCAGCCGCCAAGCCTGCAGCAGCAAAAGCCCCGGCCAAAGCCGTCGCTGCCAAGCCAGCCGCCAAACCTGCTGCTGCCAAAGCCCCGGCTAAAGCTGCTGCTGCCAAGCCAGCCGCCAAGCCTGCAGCAGCAAAAGCCCCGGCCAAAGCCGCCGCCAAGCCAGCCGCCAAACCTGCTGCTGCCAAGGCCCCGGTCAAAGCTGCCGCCGCCAAGCCAGCCGCCAAACCTGCTGCTGCCAAAGCCCCGGTTAAAGCTGCCGCCGCCAAGCCAGCCGCCAAACCTGCTGCTGCCAAGGCCCCGGCCAAAGTTGCCGCCGCCAAGCCGGCCGCGAAACCTGCTGCCGCCAAAGCCCCGGCCAAGCCAGCCGTAGCCAAGGCACCAGCCAAACCGGCCGCCAAGCCCGCTGCCGCCAAAGCGCCAGCCAAGCCTGCCGCCGCCAAAGCCCCGGCCAAACCCGCTGCCGCCAAACCTGTCGCCAGCAAGCCAGCGGTGCCTGCCGGCAACGCAGCACCTGCCGCAGCGGCCAGCCCGGCTACACCAGCAGCACCCGCCAGCACCCCGGCTCAGTCGCCGTCCACGGCCTCCTGAAGCTCCCGGGCCGCGACGCGCAGCTGTTGCAGCGCGTCGTGGTCATGGGCCTGGGCCGGTGCAAGCCGGCTCAACCATCCTTCGCTGTCGCCAGCTACAGCAGGCCACGCCTGCGCCACTAGCGCCAAACGCTCCAGCAGTGTGCGTTCAGCCTGTAACTCCAGCGCCTTCACGTGTTCGCGCAGCACGGCCAGTTGCGGGTCGGCCAGTGCGTGTTCGCGCCATTGTCGGCGCAGTGCCCGCAGCGGCATGACCACCTCCCGCTGCCAGGGGCCGGCCACGGCCTGCAGCGCCTGGATGCGTGTTTCGTCAACGGCCACAGACTGCGCCTGCAGCCAGGTACCGCAGAGCAGCAGGCAAACATCGCCGCCCAGCTCCTGCAGGGTCAGGCAGGCGGCTTCGACGCCCGGCCGCGCATATAGCGCCAGGGCATGATTCCACAGGTCGGTGTGCATGGTTTCACTCGCGCTAGTGGTCAACGAAGCTGGTAGACTCCGCGACCATCATGATCAGACTATCCAACCTCACTTTACAGCGTGGTCCGCAGCGCCTGCTAGAAGGCGCCGAGATGACCCTGCACACCGGTCACAAGGCCGGCCTGATCGGCGCCAACGGCGCCGGTAAATCCAGCCTGTTCGCCTTGCTGCGCGGTGAGCTGTCGCCCGATGGCGGCGACTGCCTGCTGCCGGGCGACTGGCGCATCGCCCACATGCGCCAGGAAGTCGATACCCTCGAGCGCATCGCCGTGGACTATGTGCTCGATGGCGACGTGCGCCTGCGCAAGGTCCAGGCCGAGCTGGCGGCTGCCGAGCAGGCGCACGACGGTACCGCGCTGGCACGCCTGCACAGTGAGCTGGACAGCGCCGACGGCTACACGGCCGACGCCCGTGCGCGCAAGCTGCTGGCCGGCCTTGGTTTCACCAACGAGCAGATGGACCGCCGCGTCGGTGACTTCTCCGGTGGCTGGCGGATGCGCCTGAACCTGGCCCAGGCACTGATGTGCCCGTCCGACCTGCTGCTGCTCGACGAACCGACCAACCACCTCGACCTCGATGCCATCCTGTGGCTGGAAGACTGGCTCAAAGGCTACCCGGGCACGCTGCTGCTGATCTCCCACGACCGCGACTTCCTCGACGCCGTGGTCGACCATGTGCTGCACGTCGAGCAGCGCAAGCTCAATCTCTACAAGGGCGGCTACAGCGCCTTCGAGCGCACCCGCGCCGAACGCCTGGCGCAACAGCAGCAGGCCTACGAGAAGCAGCAGGCGCAGCGCGCGCACATGGAAAAATACATTGCCCGCTTCAAGGCCCAGGCCACCAAGGCCCGCCAGGCGCAGAGCCGGATCAAGGCCCTGGAGCGCATGGAAGAGCTGACGGCGGCGCATGTCGATTCGCCGTTCGACTTCGTCTTCCGCGAGTCGGAGAAAATTTCCAGCCCGTTGCTCGACCTGTCCGAAGCCCGCCTGGGCTATGGCGACAAGGCCATCCTCGAGAAGGTCAAGTTGCAGCTGGTGCCAGGCGCGCGCATCGGCCTGCTTGGCCCCAACGGCGCGGGCAAGTCGACGCTGATCAAGAACCTCGCCGGTGAGCTGCAGCCGTTGGCCGGTCGCCTGGTGCGCGGCGAGAACCTCGCCGTCGGCTACTTCGCCCAGCACCAGCTCGACTCGCTGGACGACAAGGCCAGCCCGCTGCTGCACCTGCAGCGCATCGCGCCAACTGAGCGTGAGCAGACGCTGCGCGACTTCCTCGGTGGTTTCGACTTCCACGGCAACCGTGTCGACGAGCCGGTGGTCAACTTCTCTGGTGGCGAGAAGGCCCGCCTGGCCCTGGCGCTGATTGCCTGGGAACGGCCCAACCTACTGCTGCTCGATGAACCCACCAACCACCTCGACCTCGAAATGCGCCTGGCCCTGACCATGGCCCTGCAGGAGTTCGAAGGTGCCGTGGTGGTGGTCTCCCACGACCGTCACCTGCTCAAGAGCACCACCGACGACTTCCTGCTGGTGGCCGACGGCAAGGTCGACACCTTCGACGGCGACCTCGACGACTACAGCCGTTGGCTGGTCGAGTACCGCCAGCGCAACGCGCCCGTCAGTACTGCGCCGGTCAATCCGGACAAGACTGACAAGAAGGCTCAACGCCAGGCCGCTGCCGCCCTGCGTCAGCAGTTGGCGCCGCACAAGAAAGCCGCCGACAAACTCGAAACCGAGCTCAACCAGGTGCATGCACAGCTGGCGGAAATCGAGGCCGCGCTGAGCGACAGCGGGCTGTACGAGGCCGCGCGCAAGGATGAGCTGCGCGACCTGCTGGCCCGCCAGACCAAGCTCAAGCAACGCGAAGGCGAGCTGGAAGAGGCCTGGATGGAGGCGCTGGAAACCCTGGAAAGCATGCAGTCCGAGCTCGAGGCGCTGTCCTGATGGAGGAGCTGCGTTCCTTGCTGCCAGGGCAATGGATGGACACGTTCTGGTTGGGGTTGCAGATCCTGCTGATCCTGATCGTTGCGTTCGTCCTGCAACGCATGGTCGCCCGTGGGCTGAAGAGCCTGGGCGAACGCTACCCCTTGCCGCACGAGCTGATGGTGCCGGTGCGCGGTGCCCTGCGCTGGTTGATCATGGGCAGCGGCTTGCTGTTCGTGCTGGAGCGCATGGGCGTGTCCGCCACGGTGCTGTGGACGGCCTTGTCGGGCTTTGTTGCAGTGGCGGCGGTGGCCTTCTTCGCCATCTGGAGCGTGCTTTCCAACCTGCTGTGCGCGGTGCTGATCTTCACCGTCGGGCCATTTCGCATCGGCGATGTGGTCGAGCTGGTCGACACCACCGACAAGCCAGGGGTGAAGGGCCGGGTGATCGCCATCAACCTGCTCTACACCACGCTGATGGAAACCCCCGAGGCGGGCGGGGCGCTGGTGCAGGTGCCGAACAGCCAGTTCTTCCAGAAGGCCGTGCGGCGCTGGCGTGGTGCCGAGGCTTCGGTGGCACTGCAAGAGGCACCTGTCGAGAGCGACTGACAGGGCGCTGCTTGTTGCAATCGCGGGGCAAGCCCGCTCCCACGCGTTATCCAGCGTGGGAGCGGCGGTGCGCCGATGCGACTTGCCCCGCGATCGTTTCAAGCAGAAAAACCACTGGTTATTTTTTCGCCAAAACCGTAGCTTAACGTTTTGTAACAATCGTTCGAGCGAGGTGTGTGATGTCGATGGAAACCTGGTTGGCCTTCTTTGCCGCGTGCTGGGTCATCAGTCTGTCGCCGGGCGCCGGGGCCATTGCCTCGATGTCCAGCGGCCTGCAGTACGGTTTCTGGCGTGGCTATTGGAACGCCTTGGGCCTGCAACTGGGCCTGATCCTGCAGATCGCCATCATCGCCGCCGGTGTCGGCGCTGTCCTCGCCGCCTCGGCCACCGCCTTCCAGCTGATCAAGTGGTTCGGTGTCGCCTACCTGGTTTTCCTCGCATACAAACAATGGCGTGCACTGCCGTTGGACATGAGCGACGAGTCCGGCGTGCGGCCAATCGGCAAGCCGCTGAGCCTGGTGTTCCGCGGCTTTCTGGTCAATGTCAGCAACCCCAAGGCGCTGGTGTTCATGCTCGCGGTGCTGCCGCAGTTCATCGACCCCCATGCACCGCTGCTGGCGCAGTACCTGGCGATCACCGTGACCATGATCAGCGTCGACCTGCTGGTGATGGCCGGCTACACCGGGCTGGCTTCGCGGGTGCTGCGCCTGCTGCGTACGCCCAAGCAGCAAAAGCGCATGAACCGTACCTTCGCCGGCTTGTTCATCGGCGCGGCGACCTTCCTCGCCACGCTGCGCCGCGCGCCGGTCTAAGTCACTTTTGCGGTGGTCGGTCGACCAGCCCCTTGAGCAGGTCGATCGGCAACGGGAAGACGATGGTCGAGCTCTTGTCCCCGGCGATGGAGCCCAGCGTCTGCATGTAGCGCAGCTGCATCGCCCCGGGTTCCTTGCCCAGCATCTGCGCCGCCTGCATCAGCTTCTCCGAGGCCTGCAGCTCACCCTCGGCGTGGATCACCTTGGCCCGCCGCTCGCGTTCGGCTTCTGCCTGGCGGGCGATGGCGCGGATCATCGACTCGTTCAGGTCGACATGTTTGATCTCGACGTTGGCCACCTTGATGCCCCAGGCATCGGTCTGGGCGTCGAGCACTTGGCGGATGTCGCCATTGAGCTGTTCGCGCTCGGCCAGCAGTTCGTCCAGCTCGTGTTTGCCAAGCACCGCGCGCAGGGTGGTCTGGGCCAACTGGCTGGTGGCCGCGAGAAAGTCCTCGACCTGGATGATCGCCTTCTGTGGGTCGAGCACACGGAAGTACAGCACCGCGTTGACCTTGACCGATACGTTGTCGCGGGTGATCACGTCCTGCGGTGGCACGTCGAGCACCACGGTGCGCAGGTCGACCCGCACCATCTGCTGTATCCCCGGGATCAGGATGATCAGCCCCGGGCCTTTGACCTGCCAGAAGCGCCCAAGCTGGAACACCACGCCGCGCTCGTATTCGCGCAGGATGCGCAGCGCCGACAGCAGCAGTAGCGCCACCAGTACGAGCAGTGTGCCGAAACCGAATTGCATGAACATCGTCACTCTCCTGACGCTGTTGGCGCGGTGGCGCTGACTTCCAGCATCACGCCATTGCGTGCGGTCACCCGCACATGCTGGCCGGGTTGCAGTGGCGTGGCGCACTGCGCCTGCCATTGTTCGCCCTGGGCCTGTACCGAGCCGTGGAAGGGGTTGTCCGCCTGCACGAAGGTCACCGTGACCAGGCTGCCCACCAGCCCGGCGTCACCACTGACCAGGGCTCTGCGGCGTGCCTTGATCGCCATGCCCAGCACGCCACCGAGCAACAATGCCGAGAGCACGGCCAGGCTGGCGATCAGCGCCAGCGGGATGCCGAAGCCGGGGGCGTCGGTGTCCATCAGGATGACGGCGCCAGCAATGAACGCGACGATGCCGCCGAAACCGACCACGCCGAAGCTGGGCAGGAACGCCTCGGCGACCATGAACGCCAGCCCGAGCAGGATCAGCGCCACGCCGGCATGGCTCACCGGCAGCAGCTGCAGCGCATACAGCGCCAGCAGCAGGCAGATACCGCCGACCACCCCGCCGACCCCTGTGCCAGGGTTGATGAACTCGAACAACAGGCCGTACACCCCGATCATGATCAGGATCAGCGCCACGCTGGGGTTGGTGATCACTGCCAGCAGGCGCGTGCGCCAGTCCGGCAGGTGCTCGACCACAGTGGCGCCGACAGTGTTCAGTTGTACGGTCTGGCCGGCGGCAACCAGGCTCTGGCCATCGAGCTGGCGCAGCAGTTCCGGCAGGTCGCTGGCCACCTGATCGATCACTTTCAGGCGCAGGGCCTCGCTGGCCGACAGGCTGACCGCCTCGCGCACGGCCTTTTCCGCCCAGTCGGCATTGCGCCCGCGCAGCTGGGCCAGGCCACGGATGTAGGCGGCGGCGTCGTTGACCTGTTTACGGGCGAGGGTGTCTTGGTTGTTGTCGGCGGCCTTCTCGGGGCTACCCGGCATGCCGATCTGCACCGGCGTGGCGGCGCCCAGGTTGGTGCCGGGGGCCATGGCCGCGATGTGGCTGGCGTACAGGATGTAGGTGCCGGCGCTGGCCGCCCGGGCACCGCTGGGGGCAACGTAGGTGGCCACCGGCACGGGGCTGGCAAGGATGGCCTTGTTGATCTGGCGCATGGCGCTGTCGAGCCCGCCGGGGGTGTCGAGGCGGATCACCAGCAATTGCGCGCCCTGCGCCTGTGCCTGTTGCAGCCCGCGCAGCAGGTAGTCGGCGCTGGCCGGGCCGATGGCGTCGTCGATGCTCAGCAGCCACACACTGCCCCCGGGCGCGGCTTGCCCACCCGGGGCAAAGCCGAGCAGCAACAGCAACAGCAACACGCGCCAGCCGTGAGCGATCACCTGTCGTCACCTCATGGGGGCCTGTAATTGAAGTTTAGCTGTGGCCGTCTGGCTGCGGCCTAAACTTGTGGATGGGGGCGAAACCGGAGGTGCATCATGCGTATGGCCAAGACCCTTCAGCAGCGCCTGGACCAGGCCAACTGCGATTACGACATTGTTCCCCATCCACATTCGGCCACCAGCCTTGAGTCAGCCCGCACGGCAGGCGTACCTGCTGAACGGGTCGCCAAGTCGGTGATGCTCGATGACCGCCATGGCAACTACATCATGGCCGTGCTGCCGGCCAACCGGCATCTGGACATGACCGAGGTGCGGATGAGCGGCGCCTGGCAGCTGACCCGTGAAAGTGCGCTACCGATGCTGTTCGGTGATTGCGAACGTGGCGCCGTGCCGGCACTGGGGGATGCCTATGGCATAAAAATGCTGCTCGATTCGAGCCTTACCCGCCAAGGTGATGTCTATCTTGAGGCGGGTGACCACGATCACCTGATTCACATGAGCATGGAGCAATACTTGAAACTGGTGCCGCACGCTGAAGTGCGCGAACTGAGCTGATGCTCACAACCAACGCCGGGCTGGCGTCGTGGACGATCGGCCCGGCCCAAGGAGTGAACCATGGAAGCGCCGATCCATAAGTTTTCCGAACTGTTCAAGCAACTGGGCCTGCCCGACGACCCTGTCGGTATCGACCAGTTCATCACTAGCCACTCTCCCCTCAAGGGTGATGTGAAGCTGGTCGACGCACCCTTCTGGAATGATGCCCAGCGAGGCTTTCTGAAGGACAGCATCAATGAGGATGCCGACTGGGCGGAGCTGTTCGATCAGCTCAATGAAGCCTTGCGTCGCCCCCGTAAATAAAGCGCCGAGCGGCACCTGATGGGTGACGGGGCCGTTGCTATGCTCAGGAAAACAACAAGGGGATGGCGCGATGAAAGATCCCTACGCACCGGGTTTCTGGTGCACCGTGACGATCCTGGGCACCCTGACCGCCGGTTACTTCTACGGTATCCGGCACACCCAGCAGATGAACCAGGCCGTGCAGTTCCTGTATGCCGCCGCCGCCGTCACCGCGGCGGTTGCCTTGTGCGGGCTGGCATGGATCGCCTGGGAATACCTGCACCTGAACAGGCGCGAAGTCGCCCAGGGCCGAACGTTGCTGACCATCTGGAACACCAAGGTCGCCCTGCGCCGGGTCGAGACCGTGTTCGATCGCTATTTCTGGGGCAGCTACTGGCATTCCGGGCGGACCTTCGAAGAGGTCATGGGCGAGCTCAAGGGCACGCCGCTGGAGCAGAGCCTCGACGCCCTCAAATTGCAGTGCCGTGAGCTCGACCGGGAAATCCACGATCACCACCATCATTGGCTGGCCAATGCCCGCGACCTGTCCAGCGTGGCCACGGCCATGGCCCGTGAGCGCTATCAGCTGGACCTGTGTGACGCGCCGATACGTGATGGCGGCAATACCGCCGTGCTCAATCGCGATCTGGAAGTGCTGGTGTACACCTGGTCGGCGCGCCTGCGCAGCTTCGACCATCAGCTGGACGAGCTGGAGCGCGCCTATCACTAGCGAGGGGTCGGGTCATTCGCCGCGGATGTACTGCTCCAGTTGCTGGATCAGGTTGGCCTGCTCGGCGATGGTTTCCTTCACCAGGTCACCGATCGACAGCAGCCCCAACAGCGCGCTGCCATCCACTACCGGCAGATGGCGCAGGTGGCGATCGGTCATCAGTTGCATGCAGTGATCGAGTTTTTCCTTCGGCCCTACAGTGACCACAGGTGCGCTCATGATTTCGCGCACGGGCGTGGCGGCCGAAGAGCGCCCTTTGAGCACCAACTTGCGGGCATAGTCGCGTTCGCTGACGATCCCCACCACCCGGTTGTCCTCCACCACCGGCAGTGCGCCGACGTTTTTCTCGGCCAACATTTTCAAGGCATCCAGTACCGAGTCATCAGGGCCGATGGTGTAGACGGTCTGATGCTGGGCCTTGGTCTTGAGGATTTGTTCGACGTTTTTCATGCGAGCCTCGGTGGGTGAAAAAGCGCTGTGTCGGAGTAAATAAAGCATCCGGTACGGCGCTCTGCACGGCAATGCAGGAAACGGCATCGAGACGATTGAAAAACGTCATGGTTGCAGGCGCATGAAAAAGGCGGCCCGAAGGCCGCCTTGTCATTCCCGCGCAGGCTGCACTCAGACCAGGCCTTTGGGGCTCGGGCCGAAGCGGTTGTTGCCAGGGGTGCCGTCCTTGATCAGGAACACCAGGTTGACGATCGGTACCAGCAGCCACCAGCCACTGTGATCACCGTCATGCAGGCGGCGCACGCCCACGGAGATGTTTGGGATCAGCATCGCCAGGTTATAGATCGGCCCCAGCACCGGGGTTGTGCCGAGAGCGGCTTCGACGAAGCCGATGGCCATGCCGATCAGGAAGTTGATGAGCACGAACATCCAGTATTCCTTGCGGCGTGCACGGCCTTTGAATACGGCGTACTTCTTCATGACTTCGATGAAGGCATTGCCGCTGCTGACTTCTGCAGTACCTGCAAATGTACCGCTGGCGGCAGTGACGGCCTGCGGTGCGCCGCAGCCTGGGCAGCTCAGTGCCGTTTGATGGATCTGTTTTGCGCAGCCACGGCAGAACACCATGCTCATTTGTTTTCCCTCACATATTGATTGGCTAGCTTAAATCTGGCCGATCCCGCATATCAGCGAAATACCTGCCATGACAACGCCGGCGATGGCCATGCCGTTACCGGGTCTTTTCTGGTTGATGCTGATGCTACCGACGAGCAGGCTGGTACTTGCGATCAGGACAAACCCCATGATGGTTTCAACGTCCCATTCGGAATCGTCGAACAGCGCTAAGACGCACATGATGCCGAGCATGAGGGAGACGATACCCATCCACGGCGTTTCGCCGCTGACAAGTCTCGTGGAGGAATTTGCGTGCTGTGGAGCGCCGCATTGGGGGCAGGTAGGTGCCGTTTCGTGCAGCTGTTTGGCACAGCCGCGACAATAAACCATTGCCATCGCAAATCCTTTTGTGGCGCTCGATGAGCGCATCCCTTTTCGCATACCGCGTCACCCGTATGGGTGGCCGGCGCAGAGGTTACCAAACATTGCGTGGGTGGCGAAATAGTGGCTCTGAAAATGCGTATCCCATCCGGTGTTGACGAAAAAGGCGCCAATTGGCGCCTTCCGGTTGCAAGTTAGAGGCTCAGAGCTTCGGCATCTGCCCGATCCGCGCCACCATCTCGCTGACGATCTGCAAATCGAGCATGAACTGCTCCACGGTCTTGAACTCGTTGTCGTTGTGCCCGGTGTACTTCACGTCCGGCATGGCCAGGCCGAACTGCACGCCGTTGGGCAGGTCATGTACCGAGGTGGCGCCGGCAGAGGTGCCGAACTCGTGCTTCATGCCCAGGTTCTCGCTGGCCACCGCAAGCAAGGCCTTGACCCATTCGCCCTGCGGGTTGCGGTACATCGGCTCGTCCAGGCTGTAGTCGAACGCCACAGCGGTCTTGCTCTTGGCAGTCCAGCTGTCGAGTTTGCCGGAGATCTCGCCCTTGAGCGTGTCCAGCGCCTTGCCCTTGGGGATGCGCAGGTTCACCGCCAGCTTCAGCGCCTTGTCATCCAGGCCGACGAAGGTCAGCGAAGTGGTCAGCGGGCCCATGAACGCATCCTTGAAGCCCACGCCGAGCTTGTTGCCCAGGTAGTCCAGGCCCCAGTTGTCGGCGGCGTAGCGGGCGGCGTCGGTGATGTGGTTGTGCTTGAGCGGCACCTCTTTGCCCAGGCCATTGAGGAACACCAGCATGCGCGCCACCGGGTTGACCCCCGACTCGGGCTCGGAGGAATGCGCCGACACGCCGGTCACGGTCAGCAGCACCTGCTTGCCCTCGACCTTGGCGTCGATGCTGAAGTTGCCACCGTTGTGTTTGACGAAAGCAGCACCGGCCTTGTTCAGGGCCTTGGCCAGGTCGGCCGGCTTGTCGCTGAGCAGGGTCGCCACCGAGTTGCCGGGGATCTGGTTGGTGGCCAGGCCACCGGTCAGGTTCACCACCTCGGCGCCTTTGCCGCTGCCGGCGCGCTTGGCGAAGGTGGCCATGACCGTGCCGTAGCCTTTCTCGGCGATCACCACCGGGTAGCCGCCGTCCAGCGCCAGGTTGTAGTCGGGCGTGGCGTTGCGCTCGAAGTAGTAGGGGATGGCGTCGCCGGTGGTTTCCTCGGTGGTGTCCACCAGCAGCTTGAACTGGCGGGCCAGCGGCAGCTTCTCATCCTTGGCCACTTTCAGCGCATAGAGCGCGACGACGATGCCGTTCTTGTCGTCCTCGGTGCCGCGGCCGTACATGCGGTCGCCCACCAGGGTGACCTTGAACGGGTCGAGCTTGGTGCCGTCGGCCAGCTTCCAGTTGGCTGGGGTGACCGGTACCACGTCGGCGTGGGCGTGGATGCCGATGACTTCCTTGCCTTCGCCGAGGGAGATCTCGTAGACACGGTTGTCGATGTTGCGGAAGGTCAGGCCGAAGCCTTCGGCCAGGGCCTTGATCTTGTCGGCGATCTTGAGGAACTCGGGGTTCTCGTGCTGCTCCACGCCCTCTTTGCGATAGGTCGGGATTTCCACCAGCTCGCGCAGGGTTTCGGTAGCGGCCTTGCCGTACTTGATGCGCGTGTACAGGCCCAGCAGGCGGTTGATCTCGTCCTGTTGTTCGGCTGCCAGCGGCTTGCCGGCCAGGTACTGCTTGAGGGTTTCGTCGAGCTTGTCGGCCTTGGCCAGGTCACTGCCGGCCAGCTTGCCGAGGAATTGCTTGAAGTCGGCCGGGTCGCTGCCGTCGTAGGCCTTGATGATGGCAGCGGACTGTTGCTGGGACAGGTTGGCCTGGGCCGGGATCGAGAACATGGCCACGCTGGCCAGCAGCAGCGATGTGGCGGAGAGCTTGGTAAATGGCATGGTCGTGCGCATTCCTTTGCAAGTGGGGGAAGTGTGTCCGTTTACGCAAACGGAAGATGCCCACGCTAACACCAATGACTGCCTGCGGGGGAGAGGTGGCAATGTGCACTCAGTCGCAAATCAGCAGGCACAAAAAAGCCCCGCCGGTGTGAACCGGGCGGGGCTTTCTGGGCGCTGTCAGCGATACAGGGGGTGCCGCTGACAGCGTGAAATTCATGGCGCACTCGGCGGGATTCGAACCCACGACCCCTGCCTTCGGAGGGCAGTACTCTATCCAGCTGAGCTACGAGTGCAACGGGCCGCATGATACCCATCTGCGCCGGTGGCGTCCATCGCCTTGATATGAGGGTGTTTTTCCAGGGAACCCAATCGCGGGGCAAGCCCGCTCCCACGCAGGGAAGCTGATCTATCCATATGCAATCTTGGTATTTCTCACGGCGCTGTTATGCCCGTTATCTTCTGGTCACAACTTGTTATAACAAGTCAGCCGACAGAGAAGACCATGGCCGAACTGCTCCCGCTTTCTCCCGTACCGCTCTACACCCAGCTCAAGGAACTGCTGCGCGAGCGCATCCTCGACGGCAGCTACCCACCGCACAGCCGCATGCCCTCGGAAAGCGAGCTGGGCAAGGCCTTCGACGTCAGCCGCATCACCGTGCGCCAGGCCCTGGGCGACCTGCAGAAAGAAGGGCTGATCTTCAAGATCCATGGCAAGGGCACCTTCGTCGCCAAGCCCAAGGCGTTCCAGAACGTCAGTACCCTGCAGGGCCTGGCCGAGTCGATGACGCAGATGGGCTACGAAGTGCTCAACCGCCTGCGCAGTTTCCGCCATGTCCCGGCCAGTGCGCTGGTGGCGCAGCGGCTGCAGGTCGAGGAGGGCAGCCTGGTCACCGAGATCCGTCGGGTGCGCCTGATCAACCGCGAGCCGGTGTCGCTGGAAATCACCTGGCTGCCGCACAGCGTCGGCGAGAAGCTGGAAAAGGCCGACCTGGTCACCCGCGACATCTTCCTGTTGCTGGAGAACGACTGCGGCCTCGCCCTCGGCCATGCCGACCTGGCCATCGACGCGGTGCTCGCCGACAGCGACCTGACCCAGGCGCTGGATGTGGAAGAGGGCGCGCCGATCATGCGCATCGAGCGCCTCACCCACACCGCCGACGGCGCCCCGCTGGACTTCGAACACCTCTATTACCGTGGCGATGCGTTCCAGTACCGCCTGCGTATCGACCGCCAGAAGGGGGGCAAGGCATGAGCATCCAGACCCAGGACTACGACATCGTCGTCATCGGTGGCGGCACCGCCGGGCCCATGGCCGCGATCAAGGCCAAGGAGCAGGACAAGAGCCTGCGCGTGCTGTTGCTGGACAAGGCCAACGTCAAGCGCAGCGGCGCCATCAGCATGGGCATGGACGGCCTTAACAACGCCATCATCCCCGGGCATGCCACGCCCGAGCAGTACACCAAGGAAATCACCGTCGCCAATGACGGCATCGTCAACCAGGCTGCGGTGCATGCCTACGCCACCAAGAGCTTCGAGACCATCGAGCAGCTCGATCGCTGGGGCGTGAAGTTCGAGAAGGACGAAACCGGCGACTACGCGGTGAAGAAGGTCCATCACATGGGCGCTTATGTGCTGCCCATGCCCGAGGGCCACGACATCAAGAAGGTGCTGTACCGCCAGCTCAAGCGCGCCCGGGTGGAAATCAGCAACCGCATGGTCTGCACCCGCGTACTGCTCGATGCGGCCGGCGCCGCAGCCGGGGTGCTCGGTTTCGACTGCCGCAGCGGCGAGTTCCGGGTGATCCGCGCCAAGGCGGTCGTGCTCGCCTGCGGCGCCGCCGGGCGCCTGGGTTTGCCGTCGTCGGGCTACCTGATGGGCACCTACGAAAACCCCACCAATGCCGGTGACGGCTATGCCATGGCCTATCACGCAGGCGCCGAACTGGCCAACCTGGAGTGTTTCCAGATCAACCCGCTGATCAAGGACTACAACGGCCCGGCCTGCGCCTACGTCACCGGTCCCTTGGGCGGCTACACCGCCAACAGCAAGGGCGAGCGCTTCATCGAGTGCGACTACTGGAGCGGGCAGATGATGTGGGAGTTCCACCAGGAACTCGAAGGCGGCAACGGCCCGGTGTTTCTCAAGCTCGACCACCTGGCCGAGGAGACCATCCAGAACATCGAGGAGATCCTGCACAGCAACGAGCGCCCCAGCCGTGGCCAGTTCCACGCCGGGCGCGGCACCGATTACCGCCAGCACATGGTCGAGATGCACATCTCCGAGATCGGCTTCTGCTCCGGGCATTCGGCCTCGGGGGTGTGGGTCAACGAAAAGGCCGAGACCAGCGTCAAGGGCCTGTACGCCGCCGGCGACATGGCCGCGGTGCCGCACAACTACATGCTCGGCGCTTTCACCTATGGCTGGTTCGCCGGGGTGAATGCCGCGCAGTACGTGGCCGGGCGTGAATTCGCCGAGGTCGACACGCTGCAGGTCGAACGCGAACAGGCGCGGGTGTTCGCACCCTTGCAGCGCGAGCACGGCCTGCCGCCGGCCCAGGTCGAGTACAAGCTGCGACGCATGGTCAACGACTACCTGCAGCCGCCCAAGGTGACCAAGAAGATGGAAATCGGCCTGGCGCGCTTCGCCGAAATCGAACGCGATCTTGAGCAGATGAAGGCCAACAACCCCCATGAGCTGATGCGTGCCATGGAAGTTTCGGTGATCCGCGACTGCGCCGAGATGGCCGCACGGGCCTCGCTGTTCCGCAAGGAGAGCCGCTGGGGGCTGTACCACCACCGGGTCGATTTCCCCGAGCGCAATGATGGCGAGTGGTTCGTGCATTGCCATCTGAAGAAGGGCGAGGACGGTGAGATGACCAGCTTCAAGAAAGCGGTGGAGCCGTACCTGATCCCGCTGGATGCCGAGGAACAGACCGCCTACGACCGGCTGCGCGTCAAAGCCGATGCCGCATAGGCAACACCGAACCCTGTGGGAGCGGGTTCACCCGCGAAGCAGGCGACGCGATGGATGGCACCGGCTTCGCCGGTGTTCGCGGGTGAACCCGCTCCCACAGTGACTTGTGCAAGCCTCAAGATAAAGGGCGCCCAAGAAGGCCCCAAGGACCCCGTGAAAATGGCCTACCAACCCCAGGAAATCTTCTTTCGCAGCAGCGCTCCGGTGACCATCGACGAAGACAAATGCATCGCCGAGAAAGGCTGCACGGTCTGCGTCGAGGTCTGCCCCATGGACCTTTTGGCCATCAACCCGGCCACGCAGAAGGCCTACATGGCCTTCGACGAATGCTGGTACTGCATGCCCTGCGAGAAGGACTGCCCCACCGGCGCGGTGAAGGTCGACATCCCGTACCTGCTGCGCTGAACCCGAACCACCCGCCATCCGGCCGAACCACCGGACGCCCACCTGCAATGCCCCCTCGTTTCCCACCACCCATGCCGGGCGGCGGAGACGACGCCAATACCTAAAACGATTCGAGGGGAACACCCATGCGCCTTGTAGCAACCGTGGCCGGCTTTGCGCTGGCAATCACCGGCCTGAACGCCAGCGCCGAAACCATCCGTATCGCCATCGGCACCCAGGACACCACCATCAACTGCGCCACCGGCGGCCTGTTGATCCGCGAGCTGGGCCTGCTCGACAAATACCTGCCCCATGACGGCAAGTACAAGGACGCCCAGTACCAGGTCGAGTGGAAGAACTTCACCAGCGGCGCGCCGCTGACCAACGAGATGGTCGCCGGCAAGCTCGACTTCGGCGCCATGGCCGACTTCCCCGGCTCGTTCAACGGCGTTGCCCACCTCGACGCCGGCAAGCGCAGCCTGTTCATCAGCGTGCTGTCCGGCAGCGTGCACGGCAGCGGCAACGGCATCGTGGTGCCGGCCGCCTCCAGCGTGCAGTCGCTGGCCGAACTCAAGGGCAAGACCATCTCTGTGCCGTTCGCCTCCACCGCCCACGGCATGCTGCTGCGCGCGGTCGCCGCCCAAGGCTGGGACCCGCAGAAGGACGTGAAGATCATCGCCCAGGCCCCGGAGATCGCCGGTTCCGCCCTGCGCAGCAACCGCATCGAGGCCCACGCCGACTTCGTGCCCTTCGCCGAGCTGTTCCCCAACCGCGGCTTCGCCCGCAAGATCTACGACGGCGCCCAGGCCAACGCGCCGACCTTCCATGGCGCGCTGGTGGACGCCGACTACGCGAAAAAGTACCCGGAAGTGGTCACCGCCTACCTGCGTGCCAGCCTCGAAGCCGACCGCCTGCTCGCCGCCGAGCCAGAGAAGTACAGCGAGCTGATCGAAAAGGTCACCGGCATTGAGGCCGAGGTGAACTACCTGTTCCACGGCCCGCTCGGCCTGCAGACCCGCGACCTCACCTGGAAGCCCGAGTACCGCCAGGCCGTGGCCACCTCCATCGACACCCTCAAGCTGCTGAAGAAGACCGACCGTGGTCTGGACACCGCGCAGTTCATCGACGACCAGTACATCCGCAGCGCCTACAAACAGGCCGGGCAGGACTACGACAAGGCGCTGAAAAACTACGACCCGCTGCCACTCAAGGCCGTTGATGCCGCGACCGGCAAAGCCATCACCGACTTCAGCCGCCTGGCGCAGATCTGGGTGCGCGGCGAGGACAAGGTGCGCCACTACGCCTCCCCGGAGGCCGCGCTCACCGCCCTGGCCCAGCTGGAGCAGGAGGGCAAGGACATCCGCGCGATCTACGCCCAGGCCGCCGACAGCGGCATCAAGCTGCTGGCCAACCAGGCCTGGTTCGTGCGCAACGGCCAGGGCCAACTGGCGGCCTTCCTGCTCAAGGACCAGGCCGAGCAGTACGCCAAGGCCCATGGCGGCGAGGCGCTGGACTTCGTCCACGCCAACCAGAAGCTGCTCGCCCAGCGCTGACCGGGAGCCGCCGCCATGACCCGTGACCTTGCGCGCTGGCCCCTGCGCCTGGCTTCGCTGCTGGCCTGCCTGCTGTTCTGGCAGCTGGCCGCGAGCCACAAGCTGGACCTGCTGCTGCTCACCTTCACCTACGTGCCCACACCCGGCGCGGTGCTCGACGCCGCCTGGCAACTGCTGGCCTCCAACACCTTGCTGGCGCACCTGGGCAGCAGCCTGGCGCGGGTGTTCGCCGGCTACGGCGTGGCGGCGCTGCTGGGGGTGAGCCTGGGCCTGTTGATCGGCCGCTCGCAGTGGCTGGAGGACACGCTGATGCCGCCGCTGGAGGTGTTGCGGCCGATCCCGGCGGTGGCCTGGATCCCGCTGGCGATCCTGATGTTCCCCTCATCGGAGCTGTCGATGGTGTTCATCACCTTCACCGGCGCGCTGTTCCCGATCCTGCTCAACACCGTGCACGGCGTCGAGGCGATCGACCCGCGCCTGGTGGCCTCGGCGCGCAGCCTGGGCGCCGGACGCTGGGCGATCCTGCGCGAAGTGGTGCTGCCGGGCGCGCTGCCGAGCATCGTCACGGGGCTGGCCATCGGCATGGGCACCTCATGGTTCTGCCTGGTGACCGCCGAAATGATCGCTGGGCAATTCGGTATCGGTTACTACACCTGGGAGTCCTACACCTTGCAGAACTACCCCGACATCATCGTCGGCATGCTGCTGATCGGCGTGCTGGGCATGGGCAGCAGCGCGCTGGTCAAGCGCCTTGGCGCGCTGGCCACGCCGTGGATACGGAGGAGCGCGTGATGAGCAGTCATCAACAGCTGCCCGGGCGTATCGAAGCGCAGGGTTTGTCGATTCGCCTGGGCCATGGGCGTGACGCGTTCGAAGCGGTGCAGGCGCTGGACTTTGCCATCGCCCCGGGCGAGTTCGTCTGCATCCTCGGGCCGTCCGGCTGCGGCAAGTCCACGTTGCTCGGCGCATTGGCCGGGCACCTTACCCCGGCCAGCGGCCAATTGCGGGTGGACGGGCAAGCGGTCGATGGCCCTTCGCCGCAACGGGGCATGGTGTTCCAGCATCACACCCTGCTGCCGTGGCGCAGCGTGCTCGACAACGTGGCCTTCGGCTTGAAGATGCAGGGGCAGGGCAAGGCCGAGCGCCAGCACCAGGCCGCCGAGATGCTGCAACTGGTCGGCCTGGGTGACTTCGCCCAACGCTGGCCCAGCCAGTTGTCCGGCGGCATGCAGCAGCGCGCCGAGATCGCCAGGGTGCTGATCAACCGCCCGCGCCTGCTGTTGATGGACGAACCTTTTGGCGCCCTCGATGCGCAGACCCGTGCGCGCATGCAGGAACTGCTGCTGGATATCTGGGCGCGCATCCGCACCACGGTGGTGTTCGTCACCCATGACATCGACGAGGCGCTGTTCCTGGCCGATCGCATCCTGGTGATGAGCCCCCGGCCTGGGCGCTTTATCGAAGACCTGCGGCTGGACTTCGCCCGCCCGCGGCGCGCGAGCCTGCTGACCAGCCCCGAATTCACCCACCTCAAACGCCATTGCCTGGCGCTGCTGCGCCATGAAGAAGGCCGCGAACTGCCGCGCCTGACACCCTTGGGCCTGCCCGACACCGACCATCCTCCGCTGCGGATTGCGCTATGACTGAACGAACCACGGACAACCCCGACATCATCGACCTACTGCCACGCCTGAACGACCTGGATGCCGGCGTGCGGCGCATCGCCCTGATCGAACTGGCCGACCTGGAAGACCCGGACGGCCTGCCCTGGCTCACTGATGCGCTGTTGGTCGATGCCAATGCTGAGGTGCGCGCCGAAGCCGCGCGCCTGCTCGAAGCCTGGGAGACGCCGGAAGTGGTGCAGGGCCTGTGCGCCGCATTGGCCGACCCCGCCGAGCCGGTACGCCTGGCGGCTGCCCAGAGCCTGAGCGAGCTCAAGACCCAGGAGGCCGGGCAACTGATCCTGCCCTGGGCCACCCATGCCGATGCGTTCGTGCGGGCCAGCGCCCTGCGCGCCCTGCGCGAGCTGCGCCTGGAGGACGCCGCGGTGCCTGCGTTGCAGGCGTTGGCGGATGTGGATGCCGGCGTGCGCCGCGAAGCGGTGGGCATCCTGGGCTGGCTCAAGCATGCGCCGGCCTTGCCCGCGCTGGCGCAGCTGGCAGCCAACGAGCCGGATACCGAAGTGCGCCGCGCCGCCATTGGCGCGCTGGGCCTGGCCCGCGATGCCCGTGTGCTGCCGGCGCTGATCGGCGCCTTGGCCGATGAGGCCTGGCAGGTGCGTGAAGAGGCGGCGACCACCCTGGGCAAGGTCGGCCAGGCGGAAGCGGGCCAGGCCTTGATCGCGGCCCTGGCCGACAGTTACTGGCAGGTGCGCTTGCGCGCGGCGAGGGCCTTGGGCCGGCTGCGCCATGTGGCAGCGCTGGATGGGCTGGCGCAGTTGCTTGGCCATGGCATCGCCAACCTGCGCAAGGAGGCGGCGCTGGCGCTGGGTGAGCTGGGTGAAGCCCGGGCATTGCCGGCGTTGCAGGCGGCCGAGGCCGACAGCGATCCGGAAGTGCGCAAGGCGGTGCGCATCGCCTTGGCGCAGTTGCAGGGGGCGGTGTGATGAGCGCGCCCAGTGCATTGCGCAACCGCCGCGAACGCGGTGAGCTGCTGGTGCAGTGGGGCGAGGTCGAGCAGGTGATCAGCCACGCCCGACTGCGCGGTGCCTGCCCTTGCTCACAGTGCCGCGCGGCGCGGTTGAAGGGCGCGATTTCGCTGGTGGGCGAGGATGTCCGCGTGGCGCGGATCGAGGCCCAGGGGTATGGGGTGCAGCTGGTGTTCAGCGATGGGCATGAGCGGGGGATTTATCCCTGGGATTACCTGCGCAGTTTTGGTTGACCGGGCCGGCCTCATCGCCGGCAAGCCGGCTCCCACAAAGGCATCGCAACTCCCTGTGGGAGCCGGCTTGCCGGCGATGAGGCCGGTACATGCAACCCATCCCTAGAGCGCAATCAACTCCGGCCGCAACCCTTCCACCCTTTGCACCACCGGCCGCAGATACCCGCCATCCCCGGTAATCTGGTGCAGCACCTTCTCGCGCAAGCCATGCAGCGCCACCCCGGTGCGTTGGCGCGGGTGTGGCAGCCCAATCTCCACCACCGCCTTGATCCGCCCCGGCCGCGGTTCCAGCACCACCACCCGGTCGGCCAGGTAGGTCGCTTCTTCGGCATCGTGGGTCACCAGCAGAATGGTCACCCCCGAGCGCTCACGAATCGCCAGCAGCTCGTCCTGCAACTGCTGGCGGGTCAATGCATCCAGGGCGCCGAATGGCTCGTCGAGCAGCAGGATGCGCGGGCTGGCCACCAGCCCCCGGGCGATCGCCACGCGCTGGGCCATGCCGCCGGAGAGCTGGTGCGGGTAGGCCGATTCGAAACCGACCAGCCCCACCAGTTGCACGAACTCATGCACCCGGCGGGCGCGCTCGCCCTGGGTGAGCTTGTCGTTGACCAGGCCAAGGGCGATGTTCTGCTCCACCGTCAGCCAGGGGAACAGGCGGTGCTCCTGGAACACGATGCCGCGCTCGCCGCCGATGCCGCTGACCACCTGGCCATCGACGCGGATCTGGCCGCTGTAGTCGTTGTCCAGGCCCACCAGCAGGCGCAGCAGGGTGGACTTGCCGCAGCCCGACGAGCCGACGATGGCGATGAATTCGCCCTGCTCGATCGACAGGTCGAAGTCGCGAATGGCTTCGAACGGCTGGCCGTCCACGCTGAAGGTCTTGCCGACTTTTTCGAAGCTGACCAGCGGTGGCGTGGCGTCAGGTTGATTGGCCGCGTGCAGGGCCGGGGTGATGAAGGCGTTCATGCGGATCTCCAGCGCGTGGCGCGCGATTCGAGGCGTTGGCCAAGGTGGCCGAGCAGGGCGCCGACCAGGCCGATCAGGACCATGGCGGCCATCACCTGGTCCATGCGGAACAATTGCTGGGCGCCGATCATCAGGCTGGCGATGCCGCCGTCCGAGGGCATGAAGTATTCGGCGCCGATGGTGCCCAGCCAGGCGTAGATCAGCGACAGGCGCAGGCCGGCGAAGATCGCCGGCGCAGCGCCCGGCAGCACCAGCAGGCGCAGGCGTTGCGCCAGGCCCAGGCGCAGCGCCTGGGCCGCCTCGCCCAGCTGCGGCGACAGGCTGGCGATGCCGCGCTGGGTGGCGATCAGCAGCGGGAAGAACGCCGCCAGGGCGACGAACACCAGCTTGGCGCCTTCCCCCAGGCCGAACCAGGCGGTGAGCAAGGGTACCCAGGCAAACAGCGCCACCTGGCGCAGCGCCGACAGGCTCGGGCCGAGCAGGCGCTCGCTGCGTTGCGACAAGCCCAGCAGCAGCCCCAGGGCAAAGCCCGCGCCGCCACCGAGCAGCAACCCGGCCAGGGTGCGTTGCAGGCTCAGGCGCAAGGCTTCGCTCAGCGAACCATCCAGCAGCCCGGCAGACAGGCTGCGCAGTACATCCAGTGGTGAGGCGAGGATATTGGCGTCTACCCAGCCAAAACTGTTGGCGCACTGCCACAGGGCCAGCAGCGCTGCCGGCAGCAACAGGCTCTGCCAGCCCTTGGCCACGGCGCCACGCGGCTGCTCGCCGGTGGCCGGTTGCGGCCAGTACAGCAGGCTGCGCTCCAGGCGTGAGAAGCCACGGTCCATCACCGCGCCGACCATGCCGATCAGCAGGATGCAGAGGAACACCAGGTCGAGCATGAACAGCTGGCGGCCCCAGACCATCAGGTAGCCGATACCTTCGCTGGAGGCCAGCAACTCGACCGCCAGCAGCGACGTCCAGCCGGTGGCCAGGGCCAGGCGTACCCCGGCGAGAAAGGCGGGCAGGGCAGCTGGCAGCAGCAGGCGCAGGAACAACAGGTGCGCGGGCAGGCGCAAGGTGGCGGCGGCTTCGCGCAGCTTGGGTTGGGCGTCGCGCACGCCGACCAGGGTGTGCAGGGTGACCGGTACCACCACCGCCTTGACCAGCACCACCAGCTTGAGCACTTCGCCAATGCCGAAGAACAGCATGAACAGCGGGATCCAGGCCAGCGTGGGGATTTGCGCCAGGGCCACGAAGGTCGGCAGCACCAGGGTCTGCGCCCGCCGCGAAGCCCCCAGCCAGGTGCCCAGCAGCAGGCCACTGGCGATGCCCGCCAGCAACCCCCACAACAGGCGTTGCAAGCTGATCCACAGGTGGCTCCACAGTTCCCCGGAGCCAAACTCCAGGGCACTCTGCCAGACCAGCGACGGCGCCGGCAGGATCTGCTCGCTCATCCAGTGCTCGCGGCTGGCCACCAGCCACAACGCCGCCAGCAGCACCGGCACGACCCAAGGCAGCGCGGCATGGCCGTAGGCGCGGCCTTGCGCCGCGAACGGGCCACGCAGCGGCCCCAGAAGCCATCTGGGCTTGCTCAAAACTCCGCTCATCCGGCCATCTCCCAAACCGTTCCTTGTTTATTCATTTATGGAATTAAAAGTTCACACAAATAACATTCAAGAGATAAGAGCATGCGCTCCCTGCATCGGGAAGCCCCAACCCGTTGCGTTTTCCTCATATTTTCCATGCGCTGCCTGCAAGCCGCCCCAAGGCCCGCATGGCCGCTGTTTTATGCCTTCTGGTTACTGAAGAATGACGTATTGATCTTTGTAGGTTCTAACCGGACCTGCCTAGCTTCTGGCCAAAGCGCCGGCCATCGCCGGTGGCAGCTTGCCAAGGAGCCTTGCCATGAAAACCCCTTTTCGCCACCTGCTCACCCCGCTGCTCGCCGGCTTGCTGAGCGCCTTGCCGCTGGCGGCGCTGGCCGCGCAGCCCGACGTGATCCGTATTGCCGTGCCCGACCTCAGCGCCGGCAGCAAGCCCAGCGCTGGTGGCGTGGTCGATGTATTGCGTGACCAGCAGTTGCTGGAAAAAGAGTTTGCCAAGGACGGCATCCGTATCGACTGGCGCTTCTTCAAGGGCGCCGGCCCCGTGGTCAACGAGGCGTTGGCCAACGGCCAGGCCGACTTCGCCTACCTGGGTGACCTGGCCGCCATCATCGGCAAGGCCAATGGCCTGGACACCCGCGTGCTGTCGGCCGGTGTGCGCGGGGTCAAGAGCTACCTCGGCGTGGTGCCGGGCTCGGGCATCCACAGCCTGGCAGACCTCAAGGGCAAGCGCGTGGCGGTGTTCCGCGGTACCGCCAACCAGCTGTCGTTCGCCAGCGCTCTGGCCAGCCAAGGGCTGTCCGAGCGTGAGCTGAAAGTCATCAACCTGGACTTCAACGCCGCCAACGCCGCGCTGGCGGCCAAGCAGATCGACGCCACCTGGGGCCTGTCCAACCTGTTGTCGCTGCGCGAACGCGGCCTGGTCGAGCTGCCGGTCAACTCCCGCGACCTCAAGGGCGCCGGCAGCACCCAGGCGGTGCTGCTGGGTACCGGCGACTTCATCCGCCAGCACCCCGAACTGGTGCAGCGCCTGGTCAATGCCCAGCTGCAGGCGGTGAAGTGGCTGCGCGACGAGCACAACCGCGACGCCTACATCGACCTCGTGGCCACCACCGCCAACTGGCCGAAGAGCATCCTGCGCGATGACCTGGCCCAGGAAAACCTTGCCGCCTACTTCGACCCGCGCCTGGACGCCGGCTTCGTCGGCCTGCTGCAACAGGGCGTCGACCTGGCCGCCAAGGAGCGCCTGATCCGCCGGGATTTCCAGGTAAGCGAGTGGGTAGAACCGCGCTTCCTCGATGCCGCCCTGCGACAGGACCAGGCCGTGCAGGCCGCCCGCTGATTCAAAACCCCGACAAAAACCCTGAGGACCACGACCATGAGCAACGCCGCACTGGCTACCGCGCCACACACCCTTGAGCTGGATATCCACCCCGTCGCCGGGCGCATCGGCGCCGAGATCCGTGGCGTCAAACTGTCCGCCGACCTCGACCCGGCCACCATCGACGCGATTCAGGCGGCGCTGGTGCAGCACAAGGTGATCTTCTTCCGCGGCCAGGACCACCTCGATGACATCGGCCAGGAGGCCTTCGCCCAATTGCTGGGCGAGCCGATCGCCCACCCCACGGTGCCGGTGGTGGACGGCACCAGCTACTTGCTGCAGCTGGATGGCGCCGAGGGCCAGCGGGCCAATTCCTGGCACACCGACGTGACCTTCGTCGATGCCTACCCCAAGGCCTCGATCCTGCGCAGCGTGGTGGCCCCGGCTTCGGGTGGCGACACGGTATGGGCCAACACTGCCGCCGCCTACCAGGAGCTGCCGGAACCCCTGCGCGCGCTGGCCGACCAGCTCTGGGCGGTGCACAGCAACGAGTACGACTACGCCAGCGTGAAGCCGGACGTGGACCCGGCCAAGCTCGAGCGCTACCGCAAGGTGTTCACCTCGACGGTGTACGAAACCGAGCACCCGGTGGTGCGGGTGCACCCGATCAGCGGCGAGCGGGCGCTGCAGCTGGGGCATTTCGTCAAACGCATCAAGGGCTATTCACTGGCCGATTCACAGCACCTGTTCGCGGTGTTGCAGGGGCATGTGACGCGCCTGGAGAACACTGTGCGCTGGCGCTGGCAGGCGGGGGATGTGGCGATCTGGGATAACCGCGCGACCCAGCACTACGCGGTGGACGACTATGGCACCCAGCCACGCGTGGTGCGCCGGGTCACCCTGGCGGGCGAGGTGCCGGTGGGGGTGGATGGGCAGTTGAGCCGGACCACACGCAAAGGTTAAGACCACGTAATGCCAGTCAGCTAAGGCAGTTGGGGTCGCTGTGCGACCCTTCGCGGGTAAATCGCAGCGGCGAACCGCCGCTCCCACAGGTTCCGTGCGATCTCTGTGGGAGCGGGTTTACCCGCGAAGGGCTGCAAAGCAGCCCCAATAGGTGCGATGAAGCCCTAACTGACTGGCATTAGCCGCTTGCGGTGCGGGGTTTACTTGTCACCTTCGTGGGTCAACTCCAGCACCCGGTCCACCAGCTTGTAGATGCCGCCGGCAGCTTCGCTGATCGACTTGGCCAGCATGTAGGCCGGGGTGGTCACCAGCTTGCGCTGGGTGTCTTCGACGATGTCATGCACATCGCACTCCTGGTGGGTGCCGCCCATCTTCACCACAGCCGCGCTGGTGCCGGTGTCGTTACCGATGGTGCAGACCACGCCTGGGCCGTAGATCTTGGCTGCCAGGGCTGGCGAGATGCACATCAGGCCCACCGGTTTGCAGGCATCGGCGAAGGCTTCAGCCAGGGCCAGCACGTCGGGGTTAACGCTGCAATTGGCGCCTTCAACGGCGAAGTTGGAGAGGTTCTTCGCGGCGCCGAAACCGCCGGGTACGATCAGCGCGTCGAAGTCTTCGACCTTGGCCTCGCGAATGTCCTTCACCTCGCCCCGGGCGATGCGTGCCGACTCGACCAGCACGTTGCGCGACTCGGGCATCTGTTCGCCGGTCAGGTGATCGATCACATGCATCTGCGCAATGTTCGGTGCGAAGCACTGCACCTGGGCGCCGCGCTGGTCGAGGCGCAGCAAGGTGATCACGCTCTCGTGGATTTCGGCGCCGTCATAGACGCCACAGCCGGAAAGGATCACCGCTACTTTCTTGGTCATGCTCATTACTCCAGTGTCGAGGCGCTAAATGTCCTCTAGTTTGGCAGATGTGGCCATAGGGGTTCGGCCAGGCGCGGCCTAGGCTTTGTACGAAAAGTGCCTGCGCGACGATCATGCTGCGTTGAAAACAGGCTCGGAATGCTCATTTGCAACCAGCAAACTCCGCTTCCTCGCCTGTTTTCGCCTTGCCTGATCGCCGCTCGGCGACTTTTCGTACAAACCCGAATCTCTTGCGACACCCTTGGAGACTGCCGCCGATGGACCTGATTCTGCTGGCTGTGCCGATGTTCTTTGTGCTGATCGCCGTGGAGCTGGTCGCCGACCGCGTGCGCGGCCAGCGCAACTATCGACTGGCCGATTCGATCAACAGCCTGAGCACCGGCGTGCTGTCGACCAGTACCGGCCTGCTGACCAAGGGCGTCGGGCTGCTCACCTATGCCCTGGCCTGGGAACACCTGGCGCTGCTGCGCCTGCCGGCCGAGGCCTGGTGGGTATGGGTGGGCGCCTTCGTGCTCTACGACTTCTGCTATTACTGGCTGCACCGCATGGGCCACGAGCGCAACGTGCTGTGGGCCGCGCATTCGGTGCATCACCAGAGCGAGGAATACAACCTCACCACGGCGCTGCGCCAGACCAGCAGCGGCTTCATCTTCTCGTGGATCTTCTACCTGCCGCTGGCGCTGCTCGGCGTGCCGCCGGTGGTGTTCATCACCGTGGCGTCGCTGAACCTGCTGTATCAGTTCTGGGTGCATACCCGCCATGTGCCCAAGCTGGGCTGGCTCGAATGGGTGCTGATCACGCCGTCCAACCATCGTGTCCACCATGCGCAGAATCCTCGCTATTTGGATTGCAACTACGGCGGTGTGTTCATCTTCTGGGACCGGCTGTTCGGCACCTTCCAGGAAGAGGACGACGATGAGCCGGTGATCTTCGGCGTGACCACGCCGTTGGCCAGCTGGAACCCGCTGTGGGCCAACCTGCAGTTCTATGCGCAGCTGTGGGCGGATGCCCGGCGCACCGGCCGCCTGTGGGACAAGCTGCGCATCTGGTTCATGCCCACCGGTTGGCGCCCGGCGGATGTGGCGGCTGCCGATCCGCACCCCAAGCAGGACCTGGCGCGTTTTCGCAAGTTCGCCATCGCGCTGCACGGCATGCAGCAGCTGTACGTGGTTGTGCAGTTCGCGGTGTACGTGGCGCTGGGCAGTTACTTGATGGACGTGGCCGAGCGGGTGCCGTTCGCCGCGCTGCTGCTGGGCTGGGCGGTGATGGCGTTCGGCTTGTTCGCGTTGGGCGCGGCGCTGGAAGACCGGCCCTGGGCAGGGCGCATGGAGTTGCTGCGGCTGCTTTTGAATGCGCCGGCACTGTATCTGGCCGGCGCTTCGGGGTTAGTGCTGGTCACGCCCCTGGCTTGGGGGCTGCTCCTGGCTTACAGCTTGCTCAGCTTGTGCTTCCTGGCCTTCTGCCGCCGCGCGGCGCTCGGCGCGCTGGGTACGGAAGCGCCGGCGCAGCCAGAGCAGCAAGCCCAGGCCCAGCAGGGCGCCGAGCACCCATAGCTCGTACTTCTTGATACTGCCCAGCATGCCTTCGAGGATGGCGCCGAAGTGGTAGGCGGCAAGCCCCAGCGCGAGGGCCCAGACCGCGGCGCCAATACCATTGAGCAGCAGGTAGCGGCGTGGCGGGTAGCCGGACAGGCCGATGGCCACTGGCATCACCGTGCGCAGGCCGTAGACGAAGCGGAAACTCAGGACCCAGAGGTCGGGGTGGCGGCGGATATGCTCCAGCGCCCGGTCACCCATGGCCTGCCAGCGCGGCTTGCGGGCGAGGATCTTGCGCCCGTGGCGGCGGCCCATGAAGTACCACAGCTGATCGCCGGCATAGCTGCCGCAGAACGCCACCAGCACCACCAGCTTGATGTCCATGTATTCGCGGAACGCCAGAAAACCTGCGAGCACGAGAATGGTCTCGCCTTCGAAGAACGTGCCGAGAAACAGGGCGAAATAGCCGAAATCGTTCAGGAATTGTTGAAGCATTTTCTGACGTGCTGGCGAAATGAACGCGCAGCCTACCCCTTCGTGCTCGTTCGGGAAAGTGTCCAAATGTGTCTCGACGTGAACATTTCCTACAAGGACAATGACTGCGGCCACAAGTCGCAGGGTTGCCCTTGGGTGTAACACAGGCGTCATAATGGCCGCTTATAACTGTCGCGCTCGCCCGCCTGCGCGGGCTCAGGAGTCTGCCGTGAGCTTTACCCCCGCCAACCGTCTGTTTCCTGCCACCCGCCTGCGTCGCAACCGCCGGGACGACTTTTCCCGTCGCCTGGTTCGCGAGAACACCCTGACCGTCGATGACCTGATCCTGCCGGTATTCGTCCTGGACGGCGAGAACCGCCGTGAGGAAGTACCCTCGATGCCGGGCGTCGAACGCCTGTCGATCGACCTGCTGCTCGAAGCTGCACAGGGCTGGGTGGAACTGGGCATTCCGGCGCTGGCGCTGTTCCCGGTAACGCCGACCGAGAAGAAATCCCTCGATGGCGCCGAAGCCTGGAACCCGGACGGTATCGCCCAGCGTGCCACTCGTGCCCTGCGCGCGCGCTTCCCGGAGCTGGGGGTGATCACCGACGTGGCGCTGGACCCGTTCACCACCCACGGCCAGGACGGCATCCTCGATGAAGAGGGTTACGTTCAGAACGACATCACCGTCGATGCCCTGGTGCGCCAGGCCCTGTCCCACGCCGACGCCGGCGCCCAGGTCGTCGCCCCGTCCGACATGATGGACGGCCGCCTCGGTGCAATCCGCGAGGCCCTGGAACTGGCCGGCCACGTCAACGTGCGCATCATGGCCTACTCGGCCAAGTACGCCAGTGCCTACTACGGCCCGTTCCGCGACGCGGTCGGCTCGGCGCTGAACCTGGGCAAGGCCAACAAGGCGTCCTACCAGATGGACCCGGCCAACAGCAACGAAGCCCTGCACGAAGTGGCCCTGGACCTGGCCGAAGGCGCCGACATGGTTATGGTCAAGCCGGGCATGCCGTACCTGGACATCGTCCAGCGGGTGAAAGCCGAGTTCAAGGTGCCGACCTTCGCCTACCAGGTCAGTGGCGAGTACGCCATGCACATGGCCGCGATCCAGAACGGCTGGCTCAGCGAAGCCGTGATCCTCGAATCCCTTACCGCCTTCAAACGGGCAGGTGCCGATGGCATCCTGACGTATTTCGCCGTGCGCGCCGCTCAAATGTTGAGAGGGCAATAACGCCCTCACAGGAACCTCAGATGAATAACGAAGTGCTCACACCTGTCGCGATCAAGGATGCCCAGGCCGTGCCCGAAGAGATGGTGCAGACCCCGCCCGACCTGCCGCCGGCAGCAGAGGCCGAGCCTGCGCCTGTGGTCGAAACCGTGGCCCCAGCACCGGCGCCGGCCCCGGCAATCGCCGTGCCGAGCCTGGACGACAGCAGCCTGTACATTCATCGCGAGCTTTCCCAGCTGCAGTTCAACATCCGCGTGCTGGAGCAGGCGCTGGATGAGTCGTACCCGCTGCTCGAGCGGTTGAAGTTCCTGCTGATCTTCTCCAGCAACCTGGACGAGTTCTTCGAGATCCGCGTGGCGGGGCTGAAGAAGCAGATCAACTTCGCCCGTGAGCAGGCGGGGGCCGACGGCCTGCAGCCGCACCAGGCGCTGGCGCGAATCAGCGAGTTGGTGCACATCGAGGTGGAGCGCCAGTACGCGATCCTCAACGACGTGTTGCTGCCGGAGCTGGAGAAGCACCAGATCCGCTTCATCCGCCGCCGCTACTGGACGCCCAAGCTCAAGACCTGGGTGCGCCGCTACTTCCGCGACGAGATCGCCCCGATCATCACCCCGATCGGCCTCGACCCGACTCACCCGTTCCCGCTGCTGGTGAACAAGAGCCTGAACTTCATCGTCGAGCTCGAAGGCGTCGATGCCTTCGGCCGCGACTCGGGCCTGGCGATCATCCCGGCGCCGCGCCTGCTGCCACGGGTGATCCGTGTGCCGGAAGAGGTCGGCGGCGCTGGCGACAACTATGTGTTCCTGTCGTCGATGATCCACGCCCACGCCGATGACCTGTTCCAAGGCATGAAGGTCAAGGGCTGCTACCAGTTCCGCCTGACCCGTAACGCTGACCTGGCGTTGGACTCCGAAGAGGTCGACGACCTGGCCCGCGCCCTGCGCGGCGAGCTGTTCTCGCGCCGCTATGGCGACGCGGTACGCCTCGAGGTGGCCGACACCTGCCCGAAACACCTGTCCGACTACCTGCTCAAGCAGTTCAGCTTGAGCGAGAGCGAGCTGTACCAGGTCAACGGCCCGGTCAACCTGACCCGTCTGTTCAGCATCACCGGCCTCGACAGCCATCCGGAGCTGCAGTACACGCCGTTCACCCCGGCGATCCCCAAGCTGCTGGTGAATGCCGACAACATCTTCAGCGTGATCGGCAAGCAGGACATCCTGCTGATGCACCCGTTCGAGTCCTTCACCCCGGTGATCGACCTGCTGCGCCAGGCCGCCAAGGACCCGCACGTGCTTGCCGTGCGCCAGACCCTGTACCGTTCGGGCGCCAACTCGGAGATTGTCGACGCCCTGGTGGACGCGGCGCGTAACGGCAAGGAGGTCACTGCGGTGATCGAATTGCGCGCACGCTTCGACGAAGAGTCCAACCTGCAGATGGCCAGCCGCCTGCAGGCCGCCGGCGCGGTGGTGATCTACGGGGTGGTGGGCTTCAAGACCCACGCCAAGATGATGCTGATCCTGCGCCGCGAGCAGGGTGAGATCGTGCGTTACGCGCACCTGGGTACCGGCAACTACCACGCCGGCAACGCCCGCCTGTACACCGACTACAGCCTGCTGACCTCCGACGACGCCCTCACCGAGGACGTCGGCAAACTCTTCAGCCAGCTGATCGGCATGGGCAAGACCCTGCGCATGAAGAAGCTGCTGCACGCGCCGTTCACCCTGAAGAAGGGCATGCTCGACATGATCGCCCGGGAGACCCAGTTCGCCCTGGACGGCAAGCCTGCGCACATCATCGCCAAGTTCAACTCGCTGACCGATGCCAAGATCATCAAGGCGCTGTACAAGGCCAGCCAGTCGGGCGTGCGCATCGATCTGGTGGTGCGTGGCATGTGCTGCCTGCGCCCGGGCATCCCGGGGGTGTCGCACAACATCCACGTGCGCTCGATCATCGGCCGCTTCCTCGAGCACACGCGGGTGTTCTATTTCCTCAATGGCGGTGAGGAGCAGATCTACCTGTCCAGTGCCGACTGGATGGAGCGCAACCTCGACAAGCGTGTGGAGACCTGCTTCCCGGTGGAAGGCAAGAAATTGCTGCTGCGGGTGAAGAAGGAACTGGAAGGCTACCTGACCGACAACACCCAGGCCTGGACGCTGCAGCCGGACGGGCGCTACGTGCGCAGCTCACCGACCGGCAACCAGAACCCGCGCAGTGCGCAGGCGGCGTTGCTGGAGCGGCTGAGCAACCCGGTGCTGAACGTACGCTAGCTGTGATGGCGAGCCGCTTCCCCTGTGGGAGCGGCTTCAGCCACGAAGCAGGCGACGCGGTGGATGGCACCGGCTACGCCGGTGTTCGCGGCTAAAGCCGCTCCCACATGGATCGTGGCAAGCATCGTAACTGTAGGAGCTTGCTTGCCAGCGATGAGGCCAGCACTGACAACACAAGACAGTTGCTCCCACAGGGATCGCGCTAGCCTTGCGGCAAGCATCGTAACTGTAGGAGCTTGCTTGCCAGCGATGAGGCCAGCACTGACAACACAAGACAGTTGCTCCCACAGGGATCGCGCTAGCCTTGCGGCAAGCATCGTAACTGTGGGAGCTGGCTTGCCAGCGATGAGGCCAGCACTGACAACATAAGACAGTTGCTCCCACAGGCCTCTGCCAAAACTGGCTTTCAGCGCACGCTAAGAACGAACCCAACCCGAGTCAGCCACTCCGCCTCGTTGGCGAAGTCGGCCTGGGTCAGCTGGTTCTGCTCCAGCCAGCCGTCAGGGAACACCACTTCCAGGCTGTCATCAGCGGCTTGCAGTTCCACCTTTGGCATCTGCTGGGTGCCGCGGATGTGGTGGAACAGGATGGCGAAGCGCAGCAGTACGCACAGGCGAATCAGCTTGACGCCTTCGTCGCCGAACTCGGCGAACTTGTCCTTGGGGATGTTGCGGCGGTGGCCGCGCACCAGCAGGGCCATCATCTGCTGGTCCTCGCGGGAGAAGCCCGACAGGTCGGAATGCTCGATCAGGTAGGCGCCGTGCTTGTGGTAGTGATAGTGGGCGATGTCCAGCCCCACTTCGTGCACTTTCGCTGCCCAACCCAGCAGATCGCGCCAATTGCCCTCTTCAAGGTCCCATGCCGCTGCCACCTGGTCGAAAGCGTGCAAAGCCTTGCGCTCGACGCGCGCGGCCTGGCCCTGATCGACGTGGTAGCGCTCCATCAGCGAGTTCAGGGTGCGTTCGCGCACGTCTTCATGGTGGTGGCGGCCCAGCAGGTCGAACAGCACGCCTTCACGCAGGGCGCCGTCGCAGTGGTCCATGCGTGCCAGTTCCAGGGCGTCGAAGATGGCCTCCAGGATTGCCAGGCCGGCCGGGAAGATCGCCCGGCGGTCGGGCTTGACCCCTTCGAAGTCGATCTTGTCGGTTTCGCCGAGCTTGAACAGTTTGCGCTTGACCCAGGCCAGGCCCTCGGCGTTGACCTCGCCGTTGCCCAGGCCGCCGGCCTTGATCGCCGCGCCGATGGCGCGGATGGTACCGGACGAGCCGATGGCCTCGTCCCAGGTCAGGCGGTGCAGGGCGTTTTCGATGCTCATCAGCTCCAGGCGCGCGGCGGTGTAGGCCTGGGCATAGCGCGCCGGGGTGACCTTGCCATCGCGGAAGTAGCGCTGGGTGAAGCTGACGCAGCCCATCTGCAGGCTTTCGCGCAACAGTGGCTCGAAGCGCTGGCCGATGATGAACTCGGTGCTGCCGCCGCCGATGTCGGCGACCAGGCGCTTGCCGGGGGTATCGGCGAGGGTGTGGGAAACCCCCAGGTAGATCAGGCGCGCTTCTTCACGGCCGGAGATGACCTCGACCGGGTGGCCGAGAATGGCTTCGGCGCGCAGGATGAATTCGTTGCGGTTACGCGCTTCGCGCAGGGCGTTGGTGCCGACGATGCGCACCGCGCCGGCGGGCATGCCGTTGATCAGTTGGGCGAAGCGCTTGAGGCACTCCAGGCCCCGTTGCATGGCTTCTTCGCTGAGCTTGCGCTCTTCGTCGATGCCGGCAGCGAGCTGAACCTTTTCCCCGAGCCGCTCAAGAATGCGGATTTCCGTGTGATGGGCCTTGGCCACGACCATATGGAAGCTGTTGGAGCCCAGGTCGATGGCGGCGATCAGAGACAGGTTCTTCGCGGTGGTATGCGGCATGGTCTGGGGGTTCTCGGTCGTTAACCTGGCAATCGTGCCACGATCGTGGCCATCCGCCAACGCGCAGCACTGCAAGGCTTTGATGCATGGCAATGTGATAGCGATGTTATGACGGTGATATGACAGTTTCGATTCGTGGGGTCTTGCACAACTATAGATACAGTCAATCGTCCGTGGCTTCCTGTCGCGCCAGGGTGCCGCTATGATGGGCAACGTTTTTTACTGCTTACGACCTTGGAGATTTCCATGAGCGACAAAATCAAACACGTCACCGACGCCAGCTTCGAAGCCGACGTACTCAAGGCCGAAGGCGCGGTATTGGTCGACTACTGGGCTGAATGGTGCGGCCCATGCAAGATGATCGCTCCGGTGCTGGATGCCATCGCTGAAGACTACGCAGGCAAGCTGACCGTCGCCAAGCTGAACATCGACGAAAACGCGGAAACCCCGGCCAAGCACGGCGTGCGCGGCATCCCGACCCTGATGCTGTTCAAGAACGGCAACGTCGAAGCCACCAAGGTCGGCGCCCTGTCCAAATCGCAGCTGACCGCGTTCATCGACGCCCACCTGTGATGTGAAAAAGCCCCGCAAATGCGGGGCTTTTTTTATCTGTCGCAGTTGATCTGCGTGGGAGCGGGCTTGCCCCGCGATGGCGCCAGCCCAGATAAAAACCTGTCGATGTGTGTGGTCAAAACCACTAGACGTCGAAAAATGCAAGTGTTACATTCGGCCTCGCACTGCTTCTTTCAGTGCCCTCTGCACGCCGTCGCCGAAGCATCCCAATTCGAATCAGTACGCGATCCTGTCGCCATCTAGCGGCGCGGCCTCATTAAGCCAAAGCTTAACTCTCTCCCTTCTTACATGATTACGTCACTCCCCTTATGAACCTGACTGAACTCAAGCAAAAGCCGATTACCGATCTTTTGGAAATGGCCGAACAGATGGGCATCGAAAACATGGCCCGTTCGCGCAAACAGGACGTGATTTTCGCCCTGTTGAAGAAGCACGCGAAAAGCGGCGAAGAGATCTCGGGTGACGGCGTGCTGGAGATTCTCCAGGATGGTTTCGGTTTCCTGCGTTCCGCCGATGCCTCTTACCTGGCCGGCCCCGACGATATCTACGTTTCGCCCAGCCAGATCCGACGCTTCAACCTGCGCACTGGCGACACCATCGTTGGCAAGATCCGCCCACCGAAGGAAGGGGAGCGTTACTTCGCGCTGTTGAAGGTCGACACGATCAACTTCGATCGCCCGGAAAACGCGAAGAACAAGATCCTGTTCGAAAACCTGACGCCGCTGTTCCCGAACAAGCGTCTGAAGATGGAAGCCGGCAACGGCTCCACCGAAGACCTCACCGGTCGCGTCATCGACCTGTGCGCTCCAATCGGCAAAGGCCAGCGTGGCCTGATCGTCGCGCCGCCTAAAGCCGGTAAGACGATCATGCTGCAGAACATCGCGGCCAACATCACCCGCAACAACCCCGAGTGCCACCTGATCGTCCTGTTGATCGACGAGCGCCCGGAAGAAGTGACCGAAATGCAGCGCACCGTGCGCGGCGAAGTGGTCGCCTCCACCTTCGATGAGCCACCGACCCGCCACGTGCAGGTTGCCGAAATGGTCATCGAGAAGGCCAAGCGCCTGGTCGAGCACAAGAAGGATGTGGTCATCCTGCTCGACTCCATCACCCGTCTGGCCCGTGCCTACAACACCGTGATTCCGAGCTCCGGCAAGGTGCTGACCGGTGGTGTCGATGCCCACGCCCTGGAGAAGCCGAAGCGCTTCTTCGGTGCCGCGCGTAACATCGAAGAGGGCGGCTCGCTGACCATCATCGCCACCGCGCTGGTCGAGACCGGCTCGAAGATGGACGAAGTGATCTACGAAGAGTTCAAGGGCACCGGCAACATGGAGCTGCCACTGGACCGCCGCATCGCCGAGAAGCGTGTGTTCCCGGCCATCAACATCAACAAGTCCGGCACCCGCCGCGAAGAGTTGCTGACCGCCGACGACGAACTGCAGCGCATGTGGATCCTGCGCAAGCTGCTGCACCCGATGGACGAAATCGCCGCCATCGAGTTCCTGGTCGACAAGCTCAAGCAGACCAAGACCAACGACGAGTTCTTCCTGTCGATGAAGCGCAAGTAAGCTTCGCGTCTGGCTGCAACTGGGGCTGCTGTGCAGCCCATCGCTGGCAAGCCAGCTCCCACAAGGATCACACCTGACCCTGTGGGAGCTGGCTTGCCAGCGATGGGTCGCGCAGCGGCCCCAAGTCATTTTTGGCCTTTACCCCGCCAACGGCGCTACACTCTGCACCCCCGACCGATACGGCCAATACGAGGCTCATGCATGCAGTATCGCGATTTGCGCGACTTCATCCGTGGCCTGGAACAGCGCGGTGAACTCAAGCGCATCCAGGTTCCCATCTCCCCTGTCCTGGAAATGACCGAAGTCTGCGACCGCACCCTGCGCGCCAAGGGCCCGGCATTGCTGTTCGAAAAACCCACCGGCTTCGACATCCCGGTACTGGGCAACCTGTTCGGCACCCCCGAGCGCGTGGCCATGGGCATGGGCGCCGAGTCGGTCAGCGAGCTGCGCGAAATCGGCAAGCTGCTGGCGTTCCTCAAGGAGCCCGAGCCGCCGAAGGGCTTGAAGGACGCCTGGTCGAAACTGCCGATCTTCAAGAAGGTCGTGTCGATGGCGCCGAAGGTGGTCAAGGACGCCGTGTGCCAGGAGGTGGTGGTCGAGGGCGATGACGTCGACCTCGGGCAACTGCCGATCCAGCACTGCTGGCCGGGCGACGTGGCGCCACTGATCACCTGGGGCCTGACCGTCACCCGCGGCCCGAACAAGGACCGGCAGAACCTGGGTATCTATCGTCAGCAGGTGATCGGCCGCAACAAGGTCATCATGCGCTGGCTGAGCCACCGCGGCGGTGCCCTGGACTACCGCGAGTGGTGCGAAAAGCACCCCGGCCAACCCTTCCCGGTGGCCGTTGCCCTGGGTGCGGACCCGGCGACTATCCTCGGTGCCGTGACCCCGGTCCCGGACACCCTGTCCGAATACGCCTTTGCCGGCCTGCTGCGCGGTAACCGCACCGAGCTGGTGAAATGCCGTGGCAGTGACCTGCAGGTGCCGGCCACCGCCGAGATCATCCTCGAAGGTGTGATCCACCCGGGCGAAATGGCCCCGGAAGGCCCGTACGGTGACCACACCGGCTACTACAACGAGGTGGACAGCTTCCCGGTGTTCACCGTCGAGCGCATCACCCATCGGCAAAAACCGATCTACCACAGCACCTACACCGGCCGCCCGCCGGATGAGCCGGCGATCCTCGGCGTGGCGCTGAACGAAGTGTTCGTACCGATCCTGCAGAAGCAGTTCCCCGAGATCGTCGACTTCTACCTGCCGCCGGAAGGCTGCTCGTATCGCATGGCGGTGGTGACCATGAAAAAGCAGTACCCAGGCCATGCCAAGCGCGTGATGCTGGGTGTCTGGTCGTTTCTGCGACAGTTCATGTACACCAAGTTCGTTATCGTCACCGACGACGATATCAACGCCCGCGACTGGAACGATGTGATCTGGGCCATCACCACGCGCATGGACCCCAAGCGTGATACGGTGATGATCGACAACACTCCCATCGATTACCTCGACTTCGCGTCGCCGGTGTCGGGGCTGGGGTCGAAGATGGGCCTGGATGCCACGCACAAATGGCCGGGCGAGACTACACGCGAATGGGGCCGGGTCATCGTCAAGGACGAGGCCGTCACCCGCCGTATCGATGAGCTGTGGGATCAGTTGGGAATAGATTGATGCAGGTAACCTTGCAGCCGTCCGGCGCGGTGCTGGCGGTGGAACCGGGCGAAAGGATTCTGGATGCGGCGCGGCGCCTGGGCTACGACTGCCCGAACAGCTGCCGTAACGGCAACTGTCATGTCTGCGCCGCGCTGTTGGTGGAAGGGCGTATCCGTCAGGAAGGCGTCATTCGCGATCACGGTGAGTTGTTCACCTGCATCGCCGAGCCGCTGGAGGACTGTGTCTTGCTGTGGGACGGTGTGCTGGCCCTGGGCGAGCTGCCGGTGCGCAAACTGGCCTGCACCGTCAGCGAGTGCGTCGACGTCGGTGGCGATGTCTGGCGCGTGCGCCTGCGCGCACCCGCTGGCAAGCCGCCGCGTTACCACGCCGGGCAATACCTGATGATCGAGCGTGAAGGGGCGGACAAGGCCGCTTTCTCGCTGGCCTCTGCGCCCCATGGCGGGCGTGAGCTGGAGCTGCATGTGCTGGCTCGTGAAAGCAGCGCCGTGCAGTTGATCGAGCAGTTGCGACGCAATGGCCTGGCGCGCATCGAGCTGCCCTTCGGTGATGCGCATCTGGCCGAACTGCCCGATGGCCCGTTGGTGCTGATTGCCGCCGGTACCGGCATGGGCCAGATGCACAGCCTGGTCGAGCACTGCCGCGCCCAGGGCTTCAAGCACCCGGTGCACCTGTACTGGGGCGTGCGGCGGCCCGAGGACTTCTACCAGATCGAGCACTGGGCCGAGTGGGAGCGCCTGCCCAACCTGTTCCTGCACAAGGTGGTCAGCGACCTGTGCGGTTGGGAAGGGCGTTGCGGCCTGTTGCACGAAGCGGTCTGCGAGGACATCGGCGACCTCAACCAGGTACACGTCTACGCCAGTGGCTCACCGAACATGGTCTACGCCACCCTCGACGCCCTGGTAGAAGCCGGCATGGACCCGCACCGCATGCGCGCCGACGTCTTCGCCTACGCCCCGCGCGGTTGATAACCAGGCGGCACACCGCAAGGGTGTGCCGTTATTAATAACCAACTTTTTTCCCGTTGATTATATGGCGTGGATTATTGCCGAGACGGTTAATAACTTTCGCTATACTCGAAACATTACTTCCCGTTCGGCGGAAGATTTAATGAAATCTTGCATTCAGGCTTGAGACCGACGTGCGATCTACTTTACGTTAGGCGCAGTGGCATTCGCGGGTGAACCCGCTCCCACAGGGCCAGCGTTGCTTTTGTGGGAGCGGGTTTACCCGCGAATACGTTGGCTCAGGCTCTGCAGTAATCGCGATCGAACGCGCACTTCAGTAGTTCACAGGAAATAATGGCGGCAGCTCATGTCGACACTTGAAAGTTTGTCCTGGCAAATCTCATATCCCCCGTCACTCGATTTCGGGCAGCAATTGACCCGCGAACAACTGCAGCACTCGATGCAGCAAACAATGGCCCAGCACACGGGTGGCCCGGTGTGGCTGTTCGCCTATGGCTCGTTGATCTGGCGCCCAGAGTGCAATTCGGTCGAGCGCCAGCGGGCGCGGGTGCATGGTTATCACCGTGGCCTTTACCTGTGGTCCCACGAACATCGCGGCACCCCGGAATGCCCTGGGCTGGTGTTCGGCCTTGATCGTGGCGGTTCGTGCAGCGGTTTCGCCTACCGCCTGGACGAGAGCAACCTGGACGATTCGCTGATGGCCCTGTGGCAACGCGAGATGCCTTATCCGGCCTATCGCCCGCACTGGCTCAGTTGCCGCCTGGGTGACGGCAGCAAGGTGCAGGCCTTGGGCTTTGTGCTGGAAAGGCACCTGCCGTGCTACGCGGGTAACCTGCCAGACACCCTGTTCAGCCAGATCCTCGCCAGCGCCACAGGGCGCTATGGCACCACGCGCGAATATGTGGAGCAGACGCTCAATGCCCTGCGCAGCCACCAGATGCCGGATCGCAACCTGGAGGCGCGGTTCAGGCGCTGCCATAACCTGCGCGAGGTCTAATCGCGGGGTAAGTCGCATCGGCGCACCGCCGCTCCCACGAGCGTCGCGGTATATAGCGTGGGAGCGGGCTTGCCCCGCGATGAGGTCTATCGGGCCACCACCACCAACTTGCCCACCGCCTGGCGCTGCGCCAGCCGCTCAATCGCCGCCCCCCCTTCAGCCAATGCATAGGTCTGCGACACCAACGGCTTCAGCTTGCCCTCGGCATGCCAGGCAAACAGCTGGCGGAAGTTGGCCGCGTTGTCCTCCGGCTGGCGCTGGGCGAACGCTCCCCAGAACACCCCGATCACTGCCGCGCCCTTGAGCAGCGCCAGGTTCACCGGCAACTGCGGGATCGTGCCGCTGGCAAAGCCCACCACCAGCAGCCGCCCATTCCACGCCAAGCCGCGCACGGCCTGGTCGAACAGCGCACCGCCCACCGGGTCGTAGACCACGTCCACTCCCTGGCCGCCGGTCAGGCGCTTGATTTCGTCCTTCAGGCTGGCCTGGCTGTAGTCGATCAGCTCATCGGCCCCGGCGGCCTTGGCCACCGCCAGCTTGTCGGCGCTGCTGGCGGCAGCGATCACCCGAGCACCCAGGGCCTTGCCGATTTCCACCGCAGCCAGGCCCACGCCCCCCGAGGCGCCCAGCACCAACAGGGTCTCGCCGGCCTTGAGCTGGCCGCGCTGGGTCAGCGCGTGCATCGAGGTGCCGTAGGTCATGCCGAAGGCGGCGGCGGTGGTGAAGTCCATGCCCGCGGGGATCGGCAACACGTTGTAGAACGGCACCGCCACCTGCTCGGCGAAAGCGCCCCAGCCGGTCAGGGCCATGACCCGGTCACCGACCTTGAACGCGCCGGCCTTCTCGCCGACCGCTGCGACCACGCCGGCCGCCTCACCACCGGGCGAGAACGGCAGGGGCGGCTGGAACTGGTACTTGCCTTCGATGATCAGGGTGTCGGGAAAGTTGACCCCGGCGGCATGCACCTCGAGCAGGATCTCGTTCTTCTTCGGCGCGGGGCTGGCGACCTCTTCCAGAACCAGGTCCCGCGCCGGGCCCAGGGCTTTGCACAACAAGGCTTTCATCAGGGCTATTCCTTTGCGTGTGGTGGCCGATAAGTGTAGGAGGGCCGTTTGGCGGGTCAACGAGCATGGTCCGCCCTGATGTGCCGGCATAAGCCCGGGCTTGGGTTTGCCCGGCGCGCTGGGTAAGCTGGCGCCAACTGTATTGAGGAGCGTAATTGGTGAAAGCGTGGATCTTGATGGTGCTGGCCCTGATGCTGCCAGCCGCGGCGATGGCCGAGGAGGCCAAGGAAGGGGCGCCCAAGGTGAGCTATATCAGCCTCAGCCCGCCCTTCGTCGGCAACTATGCCCTCGACGGCAGCCCCAAGCTGCGTGTGTTCAAGGCCGACGTTGCCCTGCGCGTGACCGGCGATGCCGCCGCCGCCGCGGTCAAGCACCACGAGCCGCTGATCCGCAACCAGCTGGTGGCGCTGTTCACCCAGCAGGGTGTGGACAACATGAGCAACGTCGAAGCCAAGGAAAAACTGCGCCAGGACGCGCTCAAGCAAGTGCAGCAGGTGATGGAAGCCGAAGAGGGCAAGCCGATCGTCGAGGACCTGCTGTTCAACAACCTGATCGTGCAGTGATCAACGGCCCAGGGCGATGATCGCCGCCCACTGGGCCTCGGTTACCGGCATCACCGACAGGCGGCTGCCCTTCTGCACCAGCGGCAGCTCTTCGAGGGCGGCCTGCTGTTTGAGCAGGCCCAGGCCGAGTACCTGGCGGAAGGTCTGCACATGCTCTACGTCCACGGCGCTCCAGGGGTTCTTGTCGGCGCTGGCCTTGGGGTCGTGATAGTGGCTTGCAGGGTCCAGCGCGGTCGGGTCCGGGTAGGCGGCGGCGCTGATCCGGGCAATGCCGGCCACGCCGGGTTGCGGGCAGCTGGAGTGATAGAAGAAAAACTCGTCACCGACGCTCATGGCCCGCAGAAAGTTGCGCGCCTGGTAGTTGCGTACCCCATCCCAGCGGGCGGTGCCGAGCCTTGCCAAGCCTTCGATGGAGAGCTCGTCGGGCTCCGATTTCATCAGCCAATAGGCCATGGATACTGCTCCTGAAAGGGTTTGAAATAACTCGTTGCATCAAACCGACAGCCGGTTGGCGTCAACGTTTGCGTGTGGGCTCACGTTGGCGGAAAATGCGCCGATTTTAAAGACAGACGCTCCGGCCGCCACCCATAAAGGCGCCGAGCACGGACAGTTTGCCTAGGGGGGCATTCGATGAAACAACGTAAACCGGACCTGCTCTGGATCCTCGCCTTCATTTTTGGCCTGGGCGTGGTGACTACCGGTTATGCGCAGGGCCTGTGGGAACGCAAGCTGGACGCCGCCAGCCAGCAGATGCCGGTCGACCCGGCGCAACAGCGGCGCTGATCCACATTTTCGAGCCTTATTACTTCGGCGCCAGGTACCTGCCACGGTCCGAGACCGTCCCCCGCAGCGGTACATCCCAGCTGGCCTGAGCGAGGCGTTCGACCTTCTGGCATTCGTGCGCCAGCCCCAGCAGCAACGGCTTCTTCCAGCCCTTGCGCCGCCCCAGGTAGGCCAGGCTGCGGTCGTAGAAGCCACCGCCCATACCCAGGCGCCCCCCCATTTCATCGAAACCGACCAGCGGCAGCAGGATCAGGTCCAGCGCCCAGACGGGTCGTTGGCGCTTGCGCTCGATCATCGGCTCCGAGATCCGGAAGCGATTAGGCCTTAGTTTTTCGCCCTGCTCGAAGCGCTGGAACACCATGCGCGTGCGTGGCCAGGCGTGCAGCACCGGCAGGTAGACGCGCTTGCCGCGCTTGTGGGCCTCGCGCAACAGCAGGCGCGGGTCGATCTCGCCGTCGTTGGGCAGGTACAGGGCAATGTGGCGGGCGCGGCGGAATAGCGGATCCTGCGCCAGCTGGCGGTACAGGCCAAGGGCGGCCTGGCTTTGCTGGGAGGGTGTGAGGGCGCGGCGCGCATTGCGCAGCAGGCGACGAAGCTGGGGGCGGGTAAGCGGCGCGGTGTCGGTCATGGCACGGGCGATCCCTGAAGAAACGAAAAGCCCGCCGTTGGAGGCGGGCAGTTCTGAATGCAGGCTCCCCGACAAGACCGCTATCGGTGTAGCCCTTGAACCCGAAAGTTCAAGGTGGAGATTGCAGGGGGCGTTAAGGCTTTCCGTCGGGCGGACATGCACACCGGCCCCAGCGTGCAACCCCCGTGGTTGTGCGTATCGGCTCAGGGACATAACCGACTGGCGCATCCCCCAGGGAGTGGCGCCAGTATACCAATCTCAGTCGCTTTTGCTAACCGGATCGTCGGACAGCGCCTGATCGACCCGTTCCAGCAGGTCGCGCACCTGCTCGCGGGTGGTGCCGCCGCTGCTGGCCGCTTCCGGTCGGTCCTGGCGGTGCAGCAGCTCGTGGGTGATGTTCAGGGCGGCCATGACCGCGATGCGGTCGGCACCGATCACTTTGCCGCTGCTGCGGATCTCGCGCATCTTGCCGTCGAGGTAACGGGCGGCGCCGACCAGGTTGTTGCGCTCCTCGGGCGGGCAGATGATCGAGTATTCCTTGTCGAGGATCTGGACGGTGACGCTATTGCTTGAACTCATGAGTCTTGCTCCAGTGCCTTGAGGCGCAGGATCATCGATTCGATCTTGCGCTTGGCGATCTCGTTCTTTTCGATGAGGTGGGCGCGCTCCTCGCGCCAGGTTTTTTCCTGCGCTACTAAGAGTGCGTTTTGCCGTTTTAGTTGCTCGACCCGCTCGATCAGCGACTCGAACCGGCTCATCAGCGCTTGCAGGTCGTTCTCTTGCATGGGTTGCACTCGATTCGCTCCATCGTCGACTCACCTTGCGATCATGCCCGCACAGTCGCCACGCGGCCAGTGCTGATGGTCTTGGCGCGCCTGCCGGTGCTAGGATACAAGGCCTTCATTCTAGTCATTGCGCCGTCTGGCGCCTAGCTGCCCATGCCCAATACCCAATCGCCCTACATCGCCTTCGCCATGCTGCTGTCCAGCAATGGCCACCCTGTCACCCCGGCCGAGCTGCATGGCCTGCTGATCGGCCGCAACTGCGCCGGTGCCGGCTTCGATGCCGATGCCTGGCTGGCCGACGCCGCCCAATTGCTGGAAACCGAACCCGGCGACACGGTTCGCAATGCCCTGATCGGCCTGCAAGAGATGGTCAAGGCCGAGCTGACCGGCGAAGACGTCGCCATCGTGCTGCTGCTGCCTACCGACGATGCCGCGCTGGCCGACCGCGCCGCCGCGCTGGGCCAGTGGTGCCAGGGCTTCATCACCGGTTTCGGCTTGAACGCCGGCGGCAAGGACCTGTCCACCGATGCCAAGGAAGTGCTCCAGGACCTGGTAGCCATTTCGCAAGTCCAGGAAGCGCTGGAAGAGTCCGAGGACGGCGAGAGCGACTACATGGAAGTCATGGAGTACCTGCGTGTCGCGCCGCTGCTGCTGTACACCGAGCTGGCCGCACCGGCCGCGCCCGCGCCCAAGCCATCGCTGCACTGATCGATTCGGGGTCGTTTGCCCATGAGCCACATACCCAAGGCGGAGTACGCCCGTCGGCGCAAGGCGCTGATGGCGCAGATGGTCCCCAACAGCATCGCCATCCTGCCCGCCGCCGCCGTTGCCATCCGCAACCGCGACGTCGAGCACGTCTATCGCCAGGACAGCGATTTCCAGTACCTCAGTGGCTTCCCCGAGCCCGAGGCGGTGATTGCCCTGATCCCTGGCCGCGAGCACGGCGAGTACGTGCTGTTCTGCCGCGAGCGCAACCCTGAGCGCGAGCTGTGGGATGGCTTGCGCGCCGGCCAGGACGGTGCGATGCGCGATTTCGGTGCCGATGACGCCTTCCCCATCACCGATATCGACGAGATCCTGCCCGGCCTGATCGAAGGCCGCGAGCGGGTCTACAGCGCCATGGGCAGCAACCCCGAGTTCGACCGCCGGCTGATGGACTGGATCAACGTGATCCGTTCCAAGGCCCGCCTGGGCGCGCAGCCACCGAACGAATTCGTTGCCCTGGATCATCTGCTGCACGACATGCGCCTGTATAAATCGGCGGCGGAAGTGAAAGTCATGCGCGAGGCCGCGGCGATCTCGGCGCGGGCCCATGTGCGGGCCATGCAGGCCTGCCGCGCCGGGCTGCACGAATACAGCCTGGAAGCCGAGCTGGACTACGAGTTCCGCAAGGGTGGGGCGAAGATGCCGGCCTACGGCTCGATTGTCGCGGCCGGGCGCAACAGCTGCATCCTGCATTACCAGCAGAACGACGCGCCGCTCAAGGACGGTGACCTGGTGCTGATCGACGCCGGTTGCGAGATCGACTGCTACGCCAGCGACATCACCCGCACCTTCCCGGTCAGCGGGCGCTTTTCGCCGGAGCAGAAGGCGATCTACGAACTGGTGCTCGCGGCCCAGGCCGCGGCCTTCGCGGTGATCGCCCCCGGCAAGCACTGGAACCATGCCCACGAGGCCACCGTACGGGTGATCACCGAGGGCCTGGTGGAGCTGGGCCTGCTCAAGGGCGAGGTGCAGGCGCTGATCGACAGCGAGGCCTACCGCGCCTTCTACATGCACCGCGCCGGGCACTGGCTGGGCATGGATGTGCACGACGTGGGCGAATACAAGGTCGGTGGCCAGTGGCGCGTGCTCGAACCGGGCATGGCCCTGACCGTCGAGCCGGGCATCTACATTGCCGCCGACAACCAGAACGTCGCGAAGAAATGGCGCGGCATCGGCGTAAGAATCGAGGACGACGTGGTAGTCACCAGGCAAGGTTGTGAAATCCTCACCTCGGGCGTACCGAGAACCATCGCCGAGATCGAAGCGCTGATGCTCGATGCCCGCAAGGCTGTGGCATGAGCCGGGTCAACCTGGCGATCATCGGTGGCGGGCTGGTTGGCGCCAGCCTTGCCCTCACGCTCCAGGCCGGGGCCAAGGCCCGTGGCTGGAAAATCCTGCTGATCGAGCCGTTCGCCCCGGGCGACAGCTTCCAGCCAAGCTACGACGCGCGCTCCTCGGCGTTGTCCTACGGCACCCGGCAGATCTACGAGCAGTTGGGCTTGTGGCAGGCCATCAGCCGCCGCGCCGAGCCGATCAGCCAGATCCAGGTGTCCGACCGTGGCCGCTTTGGCGCCACCCGCCTGGATGCGCTCGAAGAGGGCGTGCCGGCGCTGGGTTACGTGGTCGAGAACGCCTGGCTCGGCCAGTGCCTGTGGCAAGCCATCGACAATGAGGTGGTGAGCTGGCGCTGCCCGGCCGAGGTCAAGGCGATGCAGGCCATCGCCGGCGGCTACCGCCTGCAACTGGACGACGACACTTCGCTGGAGTGCGACCTGGCAGTGCTTGCCGACGGCGGCCGCTCTGGCTTGCGTGAACAGTTGGGCATCCACGTGCGCAGCACGCCCTATGACCAGAGCGCGCTGATCGCCAACATCACCCCGGGCGAGGCCCACCGCGGCCAGGCGTTCGAGCGCTTTACCGAGCAAGGCCCGATGGCGTTGCTGCCGTTGCCGGAAAACCGCTGTGCGCTGGTCTGGACCCGCCAGGGCATGGACGCCAGACGCCTGGCCGAGCTTGACGAGCGCAGCTTCCTGCGTGAACTGCAGGACGCCTTCGGCTACCGTCTCGGCGCCTTGCGCCAGGTGGGCGCGCGGCACCTGTACCCGCTGGCGCTGGTCGAGGCCCAGGAGCAGGTGCGTCCGCATCTGGTGGTGCTCGGCAACGCCGCCCACAGCCTGCACCCGATTGCCGGACAGGGCTTCAACCTGTCGCTGCGTGACGTGCAGTCGCTGGCCGACGCGCTGCTGGCCGGCCCGCAACAACCCGGCGACCTGGCCACCCTGCAGGCTTACCAGCAGCGCCAGCGGCTCGACCAGGCGCTGACCATCGGCTTCTCCGACCAGGTCACCCGCGTGTTCGGCAGCAACCAGCCACTGATCACCACCGGGCGCAACCTCGGCCTGCTGGGCCTCGACCTGTTGCCACCGGCAAAAAGCTGGTTCGCCCGCCAGGCCATGGGCCTCGGCACCCGCCCCGACCCGCGGGGCCGCCCATGAGCGATCCCCGCAAGCTCGCGCGCAAGGCCCGCCTGCTGCGCTGGCTGCTCAACTGCTACCCGCCCTACCTGGGCGCCGGCATCCGTGTCCTGGCCATCAGCCCGGACATGCGCAGCGTCAAGGTGCGCATGAAACTGACGCGGTGGAACCGCAACTACGTCGGCACCCAGTTCGGCGGCAGCCTGTACTCGATGGTCGACCCGTTCTACATGCTGCTGCTGATCGAGCAGCTGGGGCGCGAATACATCGTCTGGGACAAGGCCGCCAGCATCGATTTCATTTCGCCGGGCAAGGGCCCGGTGTACGCCGAATTCCACGTCGACGACGCGCTGCTGGACGAGATTCGCCAGCAGACCGCCAGCGGCAAGAAATACCTGCCCAGGTTGCAGGTGGAGATCCGCGATGGCGCCGGCGAGCTGGTGGCGCGGGTCGACAAAACCCTATATGTGCGGCTCAAGCCGCAAGCGAGGCAGGCGTAAGGCATGGAAATGCGCGCAGATCTTTTGATTGTCGGTGCCGGTATGGTCGGCAGCGCCCTGGCCCTGGCCCTGCGCCACAGTGGCCTGGAAATCCTCCTGCTCGATGGCGGCCCGCTGTCGGTCAAGCCTTTCGATGCCCAGGCGCCATTCGAGCCTCGCGTCAGTGCGCTATCGGCGGCCAGCCAGCGCATCCTTGAGCGCCTTGGCGCCTGGGACGGCATCGCCCGGCGGCGGGTCTCGCCGTACTCGGACATGCATGTCTGGGATGGCAGTGGCACCGGGCAGATCCACTTCTCGGCGGCCAGCGTGCATGCCCAGGTGCTCGGCCACATTGTCGAAAACCGGGTCATCCAGGATGGCCTGCTGGAGCGCCTGCACGACAGCGATGTCGGCCTGCTGGCCAACGCTCGCCTGGAGCAGCTGCGCCGCTCCGGCGATGAGTGGCTGCTGACCCTCGCCGATGGCCGCACACTGCGAGCGCCGCTGGTGATCGCCGCCGACGGCGCCAATTCGGCGGTGCGCCGCCTGGCCGGTTGCGAAACCCGCGAGTGGGATTACCTGCACCACGCCATCGTCACCAGCGTGCGTTGCAGCGAAGCGCACCGCACCACGGCCTGGCAGCGTTTCACCGACGAAGGCCCGCTGGCCTTCCTGCCGCTCGATCGCGATGGCAAGCGGGACTGGTGCTCGATCGTCTGGTCGACCACCCCGGAGCAGGCCGAGCAGGCCATGGCGATGGACGACGCGGCGTTCTGCACTGCGCTGGAGCGTGCCTTCGAGGGGCGTCTGGGCGAGGTGCTGGAAGCGGACCCGCGGGTGTGCGTACCGCTGCGCCAGCGCCATGCCAAGCGTTATGTGGAGGAGGGCCTGGCGTTGATCGGCGATGCCGCCCACACCATTCACCCGCTGGCAGGGCAGGGGGTCAACCTGGGCTTCCTCGATGCCGCGGTGCTGGCCGAGGAGCTGGTGCGCGCCACCGAGCGTGGCGAGCGTCTGGCCGATGTGAAGGTATTGAGCCGCTACGAGCGCCGGCGCATGCCGCACAACCTGGCGCTGATGGCGGCGATGGAGGGCTTCGAGCGATTGTTCCAGGCCAACCCGTTGCCGTTGCGCTGGTTGCGTAACAGCGGCTTGAAGCTGGTGGAGCAGATGCCTGAGGCCAAGGCGATGTTCGTGCGTCAGGCGCTGGGGCTTAGCGGTGACTTGCCGGAGCTGGCCAGGGCTTGAGGTCCAATCGCGGGGCAAGCCCGCTCCCACGCCAGTCCTGTGGGAGCGGGCTTGCCCCGCGATTGTTTGCAACATCTGGTAACTGCTCGGCAGGTGAGCCAGAAAATGGGATTCACTACCATTCGCACCTCTCATATCAGCGAGGAGTGCCCCCCATGTTGCCCCGCAAACCCCTACTGGCCGCCCTGGCCCTCACGCTGTTCGGCGGCACCGCCCAGGCGGCGGACGAAGTGGTGGTGTACTCCTCGCGTATCGACGAGCTGATCAAGCCGGTGTTCGACGCCTACACCGCCAAGACCGGCGTCAAGGTCAAGTTCATCACCGACAAGGAAGCGCCGCTGATGCAGCGCATCAAGGCCGAGGGCCAGAACGGCGTGGCCGACCTGCTGCTCACCGTCGATGCCGGCAATCTCTGGCAGGCCGAGCAGATGGGTATCCTGCAGCCGATCAAGTCGGACATCATCGACAAGAACATCCCCGCGCAATACCGCGCCTCGTCCCACGACTGGACTGGCCTGAGCCTGCGTGCGCGGACCATCGTCTACTCCACCGAGCGCGTGAAACCCTCGGAGCTGAGCACCTACGAAGCCCTGGCCGACAAGCAGTGGGAAGGCCGCCTGTGCCTGCGTACGGCGAAGAAGGTCTACAACCAGTCGCTGACCGCCACGCTGATCCAGAACCACGGCGAGGCTGAAACCGAAAAGCTGGTCAAAGGCTGGGTCAACAACCTGTCTACCGACGTGTTCTCCGACGACACCGCACTGCTCAATGCCATCGCTGCCGGACAGTGCGACGTGGGCATCGTCAACACCTACTACTACGGCCGCCTGCACAAAGAGAAGCCTGACCTGCCAGTGAAGCTGTTCTGGCCCAACCAGGGCGACCGTGGCGTGCACGTCAACCTGTCGGGTATCGGCCTGACCAAGCATGCACCGCACCCGGAAGCGGCGAAGAAGCTGGTGGAGTGGATGACCGGTGAGGAAGCGCAGAAACTGTTCGCCGACATCAACCAGGAGTTCCCGGCCAACCCCAAGGTAAAGCCTTCGGAAGAAGTGGCGGCCTGGGGCAGTTTCAAGGCTGACAGCATTCCGGTGGAAGTGGCCGGCAAGCGCCAGGCCGAGGCTATTCGCTTGATGGATCGGGCTGGCTGGAACTGAGTTTCAGCGCTTATCCTTGCGGGGCCTTCAAGGCCCCCTTCGCGGCTAAAGCCGCTCCCACAGGTTTTGTGCTGCCTGCAAGGTTTGCCCGGCCCCTGTGGGAGCGGCTTTAGCCGCGAACGACCGCGCAGCGGTCGCAATCCGTAACCGAGATCCCCGCCTTGCCCCACGCCCCCCAACGCCACTGGTACCCCCCGGTCTTTCTCATCGCCGCGCTGGTCCTGCTGCCGCTGAGCGTCCTGCTGCTGTCCTGGCAGACGGTCGACCTGCAGATCTGGTCGCACCTGCTCGACACCCAGATGAGCCGCCTGCTGGGCAACACCCTGACCCTGGTGCTGGGCGTCGGTGTCGGCGTGACCGTGGTGGGCGTAAGCCTGGCCTGGCTCACCAGTCTCTGCGAGTTCCCCGGGCGGCGTTGGCTGGATTGGGCGCTGATGCTGCCATTCGCCATCCCGGCCTATGTCCTGGCGTTCGTGTTCGTCGGTCTGCTGGATTTCGCTGGCCCCGTGCAGAGTGCCCTGCGCGAAGTCTTCGGGCCGATGCGCCTGCCCCGGGTGCGCTCCACCGGTGGAGTGATCACCGTGCTGGTGCTGGTGTTCTACCCCTACGTCTACCTGCTGGCGCGCACCGCGTTCATGGCCCAGGGCAAGGGCCTGATGGAGGCAGCGCGGGTGCTGGGGCTGTCGCCGTTGCAGGCGTTCTGGCGGGTGGCATTGCCCATGGCGCGGCCGGCCATCGGTGCGGGTATCGCCCTGGCGCTGATGGAGACACTGGCCGATTTCGGCGCGGTGTCGGTGTTCAACTTCGACACCTTCACCACCGCCATCTACAAGACCTGGTACGGCTTCTTCAGCCTGTCCAGCGCCGCGCAGCTGGCCAGCCTGCTGCTGCTGGCCGTGATGCTGGTGCTGTACGGCGAGCGGCGTTCACGCGGCGCCAGCCGCAGCGGCCACGAACGGCCACGGGGCCAGGCGCTCTACCACCTGCGGGGCATCAAGGCGTTCGCCGCCAGCAGTTGGTGCCTGCTGGTGTTCGCCTGCGCCTTCGTCATCCCGCTGCTGCAACTGCTGGTGTGGTGCTGGCAGCGGGGCCGGCATGACCTGGACGAACGTTATCTCGGGTTGGTGCTGCATACCCTCTACCTGGGTGGCATGGCGGCGCTGATTACCGTCTGCGCCGCCTTGCTGCTGGCCTTTGCCCGGCGCCAGGCGCCGACCACCGGCATCCGCGCCGGGGTCGGCCTGGCGAACCTGGGCTATGCCTTGCCGGGCTCGGTGCTGGCGGTGTCGATCATGCTGGCGTTCAGTTACCTCGACAATCAACTGGTGATTCCGTTTTCGCAATGGCTGGGTGGGGCGGGCAAGCCGCTGCTGCTGGGCAGCCTGTCGGCGTTGCTGCTGGCCTACCTGGTGCGCTTCATCGCCGTCGCCTACGGCCCGCTGGAAAGCAGCCTGGAGCGCATCCGCCCGTCGCTGCCGGAGGCTTCACGAAGCCTTGGGGTCGCCGGGCCGAGATTGTTTTTCAAGGTGTATCTGCCGTTGCTGGTGCCGGGTGCCCTGAGCGCTGCGTTGCTGGTGTTCGTCGACGTGCTCAAGGAAATGCCGGCCACCCTGCTGATGCGCCCGTTCGGCTGGGACACCCTGGCCGTGCGGGTGTTCGAGATGACCAGCGAAGGCGAGTGGGCGCGGGCCTCGTTGCCGGCGCTGAGCCTGGTGCTGGTCGGCCTGTTGCCGGTCATCGGTTTGATCCGCCGCTCGGCCCATCGTCCGGGGCAACCGCGCTAAAGGTGTCAGGCCGACAGCTTGCGGCTACAATGCGCGGCATTCGCAGCGGCGGCTCCTACAAGAACAGGTGATGACTGAACATCGCCGACTGCCGCCGCCTCGCCACGCCCGGAAGGAGAAACCCATGGGACAGCGTACGCCTCTGTATGACCTGCACCTGGCGCTCGGCGCCAAGACGGTCGATTTTGGCGGTTGGGACATGCCCCTGCACTACGGCTCGCAAGTCGAGGAGCACCATCAGGTGCGCAGTGACTGCGGGGTCTTCGATGTCTCCCACATGACCGTCATCGACATCGATGGCTGTGCCGCCACCCCTTGGCTGCAACATCTGCTGGCCAATGACGTGACCCGCCTCGACACCCCCGGCAAGGCCCTCTACAGCCCGCTGCTGAACGCCGACGGCGGGGTGATCGACGACCTGATCGCCTACCGCACCGAGGACGGCTATCGCCTGGTGGCCAACGCGGCCACCCGCGACAAGGTGCAGGCCTGGCTGCAGGCGCATAGCGCCGGTTTTGCCATCAATTTCAAGCTGCGCCCGGAACTGGCGATCCTCGCCATCCAGGGCCCGCAAGCCCGCGAAAAGGTCGCAGCCCTGCTCAGCCCCGCACGCGCGGCCCTGATCCGCGAGCTGCGCCCGTTCGAAGGCGTTGCCGAAGGTGACTGGTTCATCGCCCGCACCGGCTACACCGGCGAAGACGGCCTGGAGATCATCCTGCCAGGCGCGCAGGCCCCGGCGTTCTTCAACGACCTGGTCGGTGCCGGCATTGCCCCGAGCGGCCTGGGTGCCCGCGACACCCTGCGCCTGGAGGCCGGCATGAACCTCTATGGCCAGGACATCGACGAAGCCCACACCCCGCTGACCTCCAACCTGGGCTGGAGCGTTGCCTGGGAGCCGGCCAGCCGCGACTTCATCGGCCGGGCCGGCCTGCTGGCGGAAATCGAGCAAGGTGTGCAGGAAAAACTGGTCGGCCTGGTGCTGGAAGAGCGTGGCGTACTGCGCGCCCACCAGGTGGTCCGTGTATCCGGGATTGGCGAAGGGGAGATCACCAGTGGTAGTTTCTCTCCTACGCTGAGCAAGTCCATTGCCCTGGCCCGCGTGCCCATTGCTACTGGCGAACGCGCCGAGGTGGAGATCCGCGGCAAGTGGTACCCGGTGCGGGTGGTCAAACCGACCTTCGTGCGCCACGGCAAGATCCTGATCTGACTAATTAAACGGCGGGCCAACCGCTGACCCAATCGAGGAATACAAGACTATGAGCCAAATCCCCGCCGAGCTGCGTTTTGCCGAAAGCCATGAATGGGCCCGCCTGGAAGCCGACGGCACAGTGACCGTTGGTATCAGTGACCATGCCCAGCAAGCCCTGGGTGACGTGGTGTTCGTCGAGCTGGCCGAAGTCGGCAAGGTGTTCGAAGCAGGCGACGCTGCCGGCGTGGTCGAGTCGGTGAAAGCTGCCTCCGACATCTACGCCCCGATCGGTGGCGAAGTGATCGCGGTCAACGAAGAGCTGGCCGACAGCCCGGAGCTGCTCAACGAAGAGCCCTACGCGTCCTGGATCTTCAAACTCAAGCCAAGCAACCCGGCCGAGCTGGACAAGCTGCTGGATGCCGCTGGCTACAAGGCTGCCATCGGCGAGTAACCTTGCCTCCCTTCGCGGCACAAGGCCGCTCCTACAGGCGAACGCGGTCCCTGTAGGAGCGGCCTTGTGCCGCGATAGGGCTGCGAAGCAGCCCCAGCTTTGTGCAAGTTTTCCCGCACCATCGCCGATCCCTTCCTAGACTTGTAAGTCTCCATGAGAACTGGTCCAGGAAGAGATCGTCGCCATGTCCCAGTCGCCGTCCCTGCATCAACTGCAAGTATCCAACTCATTCCTGAGTCGCCACCTGGGGCCCGATGCCCAGGAGCAGCAGGCCATGCTCGACGCCCTTGGCGTCGCCAGCCGCGGCGAACTGATCGAGCAGACCGTGCCGCCGGGCATCCGTTTCAACCGCCCGCTCGACCTGCCGCCAGCCCTCGATGAACAGGCCGCCCTGGCCAAGCTCGCAGGCTATGCCGCGCAGAACCAGCTGTGGACCAGCCTGATCGGCATGGGCTACCACGCCACCGTCACCCCCACCGTCATCCTGCGCAACGTGCTGGAGAACCCGGGTTGGTACACCGCCTACACGCCCTACCAGCCCGAGATCGCCCAGGGGCGCCTGGAAGCGCTGCTGAACTACCAGCAGATGGTGATCGACCTCACCGGCCTGGCCCTGGCCAACGCCTCGCTGCTGGACGAGGCCACTGCCGCCGCCGAGGCCATGGCCCTGGCCAAGCGCGTGGCGCGCAGCAAGAGCAACGCGTTCTTCGCCGACGAGCATTGCCATCCGCAAACCCTGTCGGTGCTCAAGACCCGCGCTGAAGGCTTCGGCTTCGACCTGATCATCGACTCTGTGGATAACCTCGCCAGCCACCAGGTGTTCGGCGCCTTGCTGCAATACCCCGACACCCACGGCGAAGTGCGTGACCTGCGCCCGCTGATCGACCAGTTGCACGGCCAACAGGCCCTGGCCTGCGTCGCGGCGGATATCCTCAGCCTGGTGGTGCTCACCCCGCCGGGCGAGCTGGGCGCCGACGTGGTGCTCGGTTCCACCCAGCGGTTTGGCGTGCCCATGGGCTTCGGTGGCCCACACGCGGCCTATTTCGCCTGCCGTGACGACTACAAGCGGGCCATGCCCGGGCGCATCATCGGGGTGTCCCGCGATGCCCGCGGCAACACTGCGCTGCGTATGGCCCTGCAAACCCGCGAGCAGCACATCCGTCGCGAGAAGGCCAACTCCAACATCTGCACCGCGCAGGTGCTGCTGGCCAACATTGCCAGCTGCTACGCCGTCTACCACGGCCCCGAGGGCCTGCAACGCATCGCCCAGCGGGTGCACCGGCTGACCTTCATTCTCGCCGCCGGGCTTCAAAGCAAAGGCATCAAGCGCCTCAACCAGCACTTCTTCGACACCCTCACGCTGGACGTCGGCGGCACCCAGGTGGCGATCATCGAAAGCGCCGAGGCTGCCCGCATCAACCTGCGCATCCTTGGCCGTGGGCATCTGGGCCTGAGCCTGGACGAAACCTGCGACGAAGCCACGGTGCTCAAGCTGTTCGACATCTTCCTTGGCGTCGACCACGGCCTGGACATCGCCACCCTGGACCAGCAAGCCCTGCCCGAGGGCATCCCCGGCGCCCTGGTGCGGCGCACGCCGATCCTGCAGCACCCGGTGTTCAACCTGCACCACAGCGAAACCGAGATGCTGCGCTACCTCAAGCAGCTGGAGAACAAGGACCTGGCGCTCAACCAGTCGATGATTCCGCTGGGCTCCTGCACCATGAAGCTCAACGCCACCAGCGAGATGATCCCGATCACCTGGCCCGAGTTCGCCCTGCCGCACCCGTTCGCCCCGGCCGCCCAGATGCTGGGTTACAAGGCGATGATCGACGAGCTGGAAAGCTGGTTGTGCGCCATCACCGGTTTCGACGCCATCTGCATGCAGCCCAACTCCGGCGCCCAGGGCGAGTACGCGGGGCTGATGGCGATCACCCGCTACCACCAGAGCCGTCACCAACCCAAGCGCACCCTGTGCCTGATTCCGTCCTCGGCCCACGGCACCAACCCGGCTTCGGCGCAGATGGCCGGCATGGAGGTGGTGATCGTCGAGTGCGACGAGCAGGGCAACGTCGACCTCGACGACCTCAAGGCCAAGGCCCAGGCCGCCGGCGAACGGCTTTCCTGCCTGATGATCACCTACCCCTCGACCCATGGCGTGTATGAGGAGGGCATCCGCGAGATCTGCGAGGTGATCCATCAGCACGGCGGCCAGGTGTACATGGATGGCGCCAACCTCAACGCCCAGGTGGGGCTGGCGCGCCCGGCCGACATCGGCGCCGACGTCTCGCACATGAACCTGCACAAGACCTTCTGTATCCCCCATGGCGGCGGTGGCCCGGGCATGGGGCCGATCGGCATCCGGGCGCACCTCAAGCCGTTCGTTGCCAGCCACCCGGTTGTGCCGGTGCCTGGGCTGGACCCGAACAACACGGCGGTGAGTGCTGCGCCGTGGGGCAGCGCAAGCATCCTGCCGATCAGCTGGATGTACATCGCCATGATGGGGGCACAGCTGGCCGATGCCAGTGAGGTGGCGATCCTGTCGGCCAACTACCTGGCCAGCCAGTTGCGCGATGCCTTCCCGGTGCTCTACAGCGGGCGCAACCAGCGGGTGGCCCACGAGTGCATCCTCGATTTGCGCCCGCTCAAGGCGCTGACCGGCATCAGCGAGGAGGACGTGGCCAAGCGCCTGATGGACTACGGATTCCATGCCCCGACCATGTCGTTCCCGGTGCCGGGCACCTTGATGGTCGAGCCCACCGAGAGCGAGTCGAAGGCCGAGCTGGACCGCTTCGTCGAGGCGATGCTGGCGATCCGCGCCGAGATCGCGCAGGTGCAGGACGGCAACTGGCCCGCCGAGGACAACCCGCTCAAGCATGCCCCGCACACCCTGGCCGACGTGCTGGCGCCGTGGAACCGGCCCTACAGCATCGAACAGGGCATCGCCCCCAGCGCTCACGCGCGCCAGCATAAATACTGGCCGGCGGTGAACCGGGTCGACAACGTGTATGGGGACCGGAACCTGTTCTGTTCGTGTGTGCCGGTGGAGGCGTACCGATAAAGGAACTGTGCCCTGTAAATAGGCAGCGAGCCCTCCAGGAGAGCGATCCGCTCACCCGGGCGGTTTGCTGCTGGCCGTCGCTCGGTGACTTGTCGTGTTTATGAATAGGCATGATAAGTTATGGCGCATAGCAATGCGCCGATAGCTATGAGGAGTTCGCCGATGAGAAGTTGATATTTTAGGGGTTTGGGAAAATTATCTATTTCTTCTTTTTTTATTTTCCCAAGGCGGATGTGCAAATTTTTTATCGGCCAGTGCAATAAGCTTGCGATGGTGCCGGTTATCAGGAATTTCCCCCAAAGCCCAAACATACTCCATATAGCGCTTTCAAACCTTAGCCATTCACTGCTTTTCAGGGCTGAGAGCATAATTTCCAGATTTTTGGTCCATGCCAGGCGAGTAATGATGAAAAGCCCTGTTAGCAGGATCACGCAAGGGGTAAGGGCAATGAAAAGCTTCCAGGACTTCGAGGATGATGCCAATTCAACAAGTAGGCTCATGTTGTAGTCAATCCGAGTACAGGGATTCAAAAAGGACATCGCCGGTGATTTCTCCCGCCGCCATTCCGCCCATGCTTCCTGCCAAGGCTGCTGCGCCAGTTACGGCTATGAAGCAGACAGTTGCACTAACCGGGCCAAGGCTAAGGCACGCCGCCCCTGTTACATATTTTGCCTAGGCGCGCTCGGTGATTTGTCGTGTTTATGAATAGGCATGATAAGTGATGGCGCATAGTAGTGCGCCGGCAGCCATGAGGAGTTCGCCGATGAAAAGTTGGTATTTCAGAGACTTTGGGAAGTTGTCTATTTCTTCTTTTTTTATTTTTCCAAGGCGGATATGCATATGCTTGGTCGGCCAATGCAATAAGCCGGCGATGGAGCCGGTTATCATTAATTTCCCCCAAGCCCCGAACATGCACCATAAAGCGCTTTGAAGCCTTAGCCAATCACTGCTTTTCAAGGCTGAGAGCATGATGTTCAGATTTTTGGTCCATGCCAGGCGAGCAATGATGAAAAGCCCAGTTAGCAGGATCACACACGGGGTAAGGGCAATGAAAAGTTTCCAGGATTTCGAGGATGACGCCAATTCAACAAGTAGGCTCATGTTGTAGTCACTCCAAGTCCAGGGATTCAAAAAGGACATCGCCGATGTTTTCTCCCACCACCATTCCACCCATGCTCCCTACTAGGGTTGTTGCGCCAGTTACGGCTAGGACGCAGACAGTCGCACTGACCGGGCCAAGGCTAAGGCACGCCCCGGCTACAGCGTTTGCGAAAATGCCGCCAGCCGTACCGCCTGCAAGGCCGCCTGCAAAATTTCCAGACTCAGTGAAACGAATTTTTTTACAGGCTTTCGTTTCGCCGGCTCGGCATGCCTCTTGGATTTTCAAAAGCGATGAAGAACCACCAAGGATAATCCCTACGCTCCCTCCATATTTCAGGTAATTGGACATTTTTGCCAATTTGTCCAAGTGGGTCGAGTAACCCGGAATTTGTCCCGGCCCGCCGGCCTTGCTCCAGTGATGGACCAGGCTTCTGCTTGATATACCAAGGTCTCTACGCAAGGCGTCATGGCTGCCAAGGTCCATATGCTTGTTGAGAAAGGTGATCTTTAACTGTGCATCCAGTTTTTTGAAGAGCTCCTTGCGCGCACTGAAGAACTCCGAGCTTTTCAGATGGCCGTGCTTCGTGAATTGTTGCTGATGCAAGTGCTCTATACCGCGCAATGTGCCCTGCAACTCCTCAAGTGATCTGGCCATCATCGTCTGGACAACGCCCATCGATAAGCTTGTATCTGCGAGCAGGCCTGCAATATCGCTCTGGTGGCGCATCATGAAATCCGCCTCCTCGGCGTTCATTTCAGTCAGTGCCTCCCGTGCCCTCTGCGCTGCGGCCATCAACTCGGCCTCTTCGCGGGTGCAGGCATGGCTATTGTCCGGGTCGCCGATGACGAAGATCTCTCCGGCCTTGAAGCCTTGAGCGAAGGTGGGGTTCAGCCGTTGCAAGCGGGCGACTGGCAGCGAGCCGCGCACCTCGAACAGGCGCATGAGCAACTGAGGGAACGAGGTGCTGCGTTGCACTATGTGAAACCCAGGTTCAAGGCCGCCGGGGGCTGCCGAAGCCATGGGCGATGTGGCGCGAGCAAAGGCCTGTGGCTGGGGTGGAGCGTTGCGACGCAAGCTATCGGAGGTGGGCAGGTGTGCCGAATTCGCCAGTGCCGCGACTTGCTGGTTCATTGGAGCCAAGACGTAGTTGCTACCTGCTGGGCACCCGCATTTTACGGGGGTGCCATCTACAGCGACGGGGATGCCATCCTGAAGCCAGCGTGACTCGCCATCGACGATCGTGCCTTGCTTGCCGCACCGCGGACATGGCGTGGTACGGTCACCCTCGAGTAGCCAGCGGCGGCCATGGAAAGTACCGCGTGCCTGGCCAGCGATACAGGTGGCATCAGTACTGGTGAGATCGCCGTCCAGGCCTTGGCCTTTACCGAAGATGTTCATGCGCTGGCTCATGCTGCTGCTTCCTTGTGAGTGGAAGCCGGACGCTAGCAGCCTGGGAACTGTCTTTTTTCAGCTCAGGAGAGTTAGAGAAAGGTCCTACGGCATTTGACGATTTGTATGGCGCTGCCGCATGGAAATAGGGCGCTTCGAAGCGGCATTTGAGCTTTGTATGGTGCCCGGAACCTGTTCTGTTCGTGCGTGCCGGTGGAGGCGTATCGCTGAAGTTGCCCCGCCCTGTGGAAGCAGCAATTTTGTGTTGCTTGTACTGGCCTCATCGCTGGCAAGCCAGCTCCCACAAGGTTTGCCCATGGCCTGGGCTGATGCGGTCGGAGTGGGAGCCGGCTTGCCGGCGATTGGGCTACACAGCAGCCTCCTGGATCACTCGGCTACGGCATTCTTGGCCAGGATCGCGTTGGCCAGTTCCATGTCGCTGGCCTGCACGCCTGGGTTGTCGGCGCGAACCTGGTTGATGGCAGCTTCCAGGAACGGCCCGCGAATCGCACCGTCACTGGCAACGAAGCTGCCGGCGTCATCCTGGGCGGCGACGATCAGCTTGTGGTCCTTGAAGGTCAGGTAGGTCGAGGCAGTGGTGGCACCCGAGGAGATGACGTTACGCCAGAACGTGTCGGCCATGGCGGAGCCAATGGGCAGCGCGAACAGGACGGTGGCTGCGATGGCTGTTTTGAAACGCATGATGAATCACCTCGGTCTTTGAGGGCTGTTTGAGATGCCCGTTGGATCATGCCTGCCCAGGCCAAGTTCCCGTTCACACAGGGGATTTATCACTTATCCACAGACCCGCAGCACCTCCTCCAGGGTGGTCAGGCCCTGCTCGACGCGGTCCTGGCCGCAGCGTTGCAGGTCACGCAGGCCGTCGGCCTGTGCCTGCCGGCGCAGGGCGGCCAGGTCGGCGCCCGGGGTGATCCGTTCACGCAGGCTGGCGCTGACCCTGAGCAACTCGAACAAGCCTGTGCGGCCCTGGAAACCGCTGCCCCGGCATTGACGGCAGGCCTGCTCCTGCTGGGCGCTGTCGCGGCAGGCCGGGCACAGTGTGCGCACCAGGCGCTGGGCCAGCACGCCGATCAGCGTGGCCTTGATCAGGTAGTCGGCCACACCCAGTTCCTGCAGGCGGGTAATGGCAGCGCAGGCATCGTTGGTGTGCAGGGTGGACAGCACCAGGTGCCCGGTCAGCGCCGCTTGCACGGCCACCTGCGCGGTCTCGGGGTCACGGATCTCACCGATCATGATGATGTCCGGGTCCTGGCGCAGCAGGGCGCGCACGCCGTCGGCAAAGTTCAAGTCCAGGCCCGGCTGGACCTGCAGCTGGTTGATGGTGGGTTCCAGGCGTTCGATGGGGTCCTCGATGCTGCACAGGTTCACCTGGGGTGTGGCCAGGTGCCTGAGGCTGGCATACAGCGTACTGGTCTTGCCCGAGCCGGTGGGCCCGGTGACCAACAGGATGCCCTGGCGCTGTTGCAACAGCGCCTGCCACTGCTGCAGCAGCGAGCCACCCAGCCCCAGGCGTTCGAGGGTGTCATGCCGTTGCCGGGGGTCGAACAGGCGCAGCACCAGCTTCTCGCCGAACGGCGTGGGCAGGGTGGATAGCCGCAACTCGATGTCCGCCCCACCCGGTAGACGGCTTTTAAGCCGGCCATCCTGGGGCCGGCGTTTCTCCGCCACGTTCATCCGCCCCAGGTGTTTCAGGCGGCTGACCATGGCCAGCGCAACCGCCGCCGGGAAGGCGTAGACCGCGTGCAGCAGGCCGTCGATGCGCAGGCGCAGGTGGCCCTGCGCCTGGCGCGGCTCCAGGTGGATGTCGCTGGCGCCTTGTTCGATGGCGTACTGCAGCATCCAGTCGACGATGTGCACGATGTGGGCGTCGTCGGCACTGGCTTGAGCATGGCTGGCGCCCAGCTCCAGCAGCTGCTCCAGTTCGCCCAGGCGCGGCGACTGCTGCTGCCCGGCACCGTGCACCGAGTGGGCCAGGTCGTAGAAGGTCGTCGCCAGCTGGCGCAGTTGCCTGGGGCTGGCCAGCACCCGGCGTACCTGCTTGCCAAGGCTCAGGGCAAGGTCGGCTTCCCACTCGCGCTGGTAGGGCTGGGCGCTGGCCACGGTAATGCTGCTTTCGTCCATGGCCACCGCAAGGATGCCGTGGCGCTGGGCGAATGCCGCAGAGACCAGGTTGCCGAGGCGCGCCAGGTCGATCTGTAGCGGGTCGATGTGCAGGAACGGCTGGCCAGCCTGATGCGCCAGCCAGCGGCAGAGGCTATCCAGCCCGAGGGCCTGGCCTGGGTGCAGTGGGTCTGGCAGGGCCAGGCCGGCAATCAGTTCCAGAGGATGGTCGGCGGGGTGGGACCTTGCCCGTTCCAGTGCCTGCAGGGCATCGCCGGCGGTGATCCGCTGCTCGGCCAGCAGGGCGTCGAGCAGGCGGTTGAGGTCGAGGTCATGGCTATCCTTGGCGAGCATGGCGGCGTCCTGGCCAGGTGATCGAAGGCCTGGAAAGGCTAGACCGGGTGGCCCACCCGCGGTGCGGCAAAGGATTTCCGGATCTTGCCGCCGGCGGCCTTCAGCTGACTGCCGCGTGCGCCAGGCGCGGCAGGTTATGCAGGCTGACGTCGGCAACGCAGACCAGGTTGCGCAACTTTTGCGCGATCACTTCGGCGCGGTGCCAGCTCAGGCCGCCGATCCCGATCTGCACGTCGAGCAGGTCGTCGCACTGGCTCACCTGCACGCTGTGCGGGGTGAGAAATTGCAGCGCGAACAGGTTCAGCACTCGGCACAAGGTGTCCGGCTCGGCTTCGGCCTGCAGGTGGTAGTGCACGGTGCTGTGCGCGGCCGTGGCGGCCCAGGCGTCGGTGCGGGGCGAAGTGAGGGGGCGTTCGAGTGCGTTCATGCTGGGTCTCCGCGAAAGTGCAGAAATTCTTGCACGTTCGGCGGGGCATATTTTCGCTATGATTCGGCCATTTACGGTTTTGACGAATTAGTTAATTCGTTTTATGGCGCGTTGGAGAATCAATCATGCAAAGCGAACTGGACGCCTATGACCGGCGCATTCTCGAGGTGCTGCAGGCGGACGCTTCACTGTCCAGTGCGCAGGTCGCCGAGCGCGTGGGCCTGTCGCAATCGCCCTGCTGGCGCCGTATTCAGCGTCTGAAAGAGGAGGGGGTGATCCGCGGCCAGGTGACCTTGCTGGATCGCAAGAAGGTGGGGCTGAATACGCAGATCTTCGCCGAGGTGAAGCTCAATGCCCACGGCCGCTCGAACTTCGCCGAGTTCACCGAGGCGATCCGCGGCTTCCCCGAGGTGCTGGAGTGCTACGTGCTGATGGGCTCGGTGGATTTCCTGCTGCGTATAGTCACCCCGGACATCGAAGCCTACGAACGGTTCTTCTTCGAAAAGCTGTCGAATGTGCCGGGGATCCAGGAGGTCAATTCGATCGTGGCCTTGTCCGAGATCAAGTCCACGACCAGCCTGCCCTTAACGCGCTGAGGGCGATTTGAGCAGGTACTTCCAGGCGCGGTTCTGTTCGATGGCACGGGCTTGCTCGATGCGTGCTTCCAGCAGCTCGTCCTTGTGCTCATCGACCAGCGCTTGCTCGGCCAGCTCATGCAGCTTGTTCAGCTCACCGTACAGGCGGTCCTGCTGGGGCAGGTCGAGCACCTGGCGGGCATGGTGCATCCAGGCCTGTACCGACTCGATGCGCGGCAGCTGCTCGGCCAGGTCTTCCGGGCGCTGCACGTACAGCGGCAGCTTGAGGGCGCGGGCTTCTTCGCCGAGCAAGTGCTGCAGCCAGCTGGCCAGTTGCGCCTTGCCCTGGCGTTCGCCACGGCCTTTGCGTTCGACGGTCCAGGCACGGGCGCTCAGCCAGCGCGCGGTCTGCAGGGAGAACTGGCCCCAGCGCGGGTCTTCCAGCTCTTCGGTGAACTGCTCGGGCGCGGCGCGGCGGATGTCTTCGTCCTCGTTGCCGGCCAGCACCAGCGGGCGCCAGTCTTCCAGCAGGGCGTCTAGGCTGGCGCGCAGCTCGCGGGTGGCAGCGCGCGGCGCGGCCTGACCAAGGCTGCCAGTGAGTGCGCGCAGTTCGGCCAGGCAGCGCACCCAGTCCTGCAGCAGGCGCCAGTGGCCGGTGTGGCGGTACTGCTCGGCCAGGCGCTGGCTGCTGCCGAGCAATTGCCAGGCAAGGGCGGCGAAGGCGTCGTCCACCGGCATTTCGGCATCCAGCTCGGCGCTCGGCAGGTCCAGCTCGTAGCTGCCTTCGTCGAGCAGGCGGTAGCCGCGTTCGGCCTTGCTGATGTCACAGGGCATCAGTGGCAGCGTGGCGGCCAGTTCGGCGGCCAGCTCCAGCAGCGCTTCGGGCGCGCCTTCGCGCAGCTCGAGCTCCAGCTCGCAGATGGCTTCCTTGCGTTTGCCGGCGATCACGAAGCCTTGGTCCAGCGCAGCTTCGATCACCACCTTGGCCTTGCCACGGCCCCAGGAAATCTCCGCGTACTCGCGGGTGAAGTCGGTGGTGAACAGCGGCTTGATGGTTTTCTTGTCGAGCTCGGCCAGTTGCTCGGGCCAGCAGCTGGCGTCGAGCTTCTTCAGGTCGAGCTTGACCTTGTCCAGCTGCCACTCGTGCTCGTTGCGCTCGGACAGGCCGGCCACGCTCTGGCCGCGGCACTTGAGGGTCTGGATGATCACCTCGCCGTCACGGCGCAGGCGCAGGGCGACCCGGGCGGCGGACAGCTCACGCTCGGGGGTGTCGAAATACTGATTGAGCAGTTCGCGGGTCTGCCAGCCGGACTTGTTGCGCTTTTTCAGCAGCGGGTGCTCGCGCAGGGCGGCAAGGGTCTCGGGGCTGGCGCGGAGTTTGAGTTCGGTTTCTGTGTGCATCGCGGGCTCGGAAGGAGGGGCATCGTGGCGGGCAGTCTACAGCACTTACGTCATGAATCATCGTGGGAGCGGGCTTGCCCCGCGATAGATGGCACCGGCTGCGCCGGTATCGCGGGGCAAGCCCGCTCCCACGAAGGATGATCGAATTGCTTTGTCAGGCATCTGCATTGCTATGATGCCCCCATGCTTTTGAGGAGTCCGCGCATGCCGTTGCCGTCGCTGAAAGACCAGTTCGCCGCCCTGATCGCCGCCCCGTCGGTCAGTTGCACCCAGCCTGCGCTGGACCAGTCCAACCGCCCGGTCATCGACCTGCTGGCCGGTTGGCTGGGCGACCTGGGCTTCAAATGCGAGATCCAGCAGGTCACCCCTGGCAAGTTCAACCTGCTGGCCAGCCGCGGCACCGGCCCGGGCGGGCTGGTGCTGGCGGGGCACAGCGATACCGTGCCCTACGATCCGCAGCTGTGGAAAAGCGACCCACTCAAGCTGACCGAGGTCGATGGCCGCTGGGTCGGGCTGGGCAGCTGCGACATGAAGGGCTTCTTCGCCCTGGTCATCGACGCGGTGATTCCGCTGTTGGAACACGACTTCAAGCAACCGCTGCTGATCCTCGCCACCTGCGACGAGGAGAGCTCGATGTCCGGCGCCCGTGCCCTGGCAGAAGCCGGCCAGCCGCTCGGCCGCGCGGCGGTGATCGGCGAGCCCACCGGGCTCAAGCCGATCCGCATGCACAAGGGCATCCTCATGGACCGCATCGACATCCTTGGGCGCAGCGGCCATTCGTCGGACCCGTCCCTCGGCCACAGCGCCCTGGAGGCCATGCATGCGGTGATGGGCGAGTTGATGAGCCTGCGCCGCGGCTGGCAGGAAAAGTACCGCAATCCCCAGTTCACGGTGCCCACGCCAACCCTGAATTTCGGCTGCATCCACGGCGGCGACAACCCCAACCGGATCTGTGGCCAGTGCGCGCTGGAGTTCGACCTGCGCCCGCTGCCGGGCATGGATGTCGAGCAGCTGCGCGCGGCCATTCGCGGCAAACTGGCGCCGCTGGCCGAGCGCCACGAGGTGCGCATCGACTACGCGCCGCTGTTCCCCGAGGTGCCGCCCTTCGAGCAGGCCGCCGACTGCGAACTGGTGCAACTGGCCGAACGCCTGACCGGCCATCGCGCCGAAGCGGTGGCCTTTGGCACCGAAGCGCCTTATCTTCAGCAGCTCGGCTGCCAGACCATCGTGCTCGGCCCAGGCGACATCGCCTGCGCCCACCAGCCTGGCGAGTACCTGGAAATGTCACGTATCGAGCCTACCGTGCGTCTATTGCGTGACCTGATCCGGCACTATTGCCTGAGCTAAACGTCCATTGAGCTGATTCGTTCCTGCCTAGAGGAGACCGCGCGTGACCGCAAGCCTGTTCCGACGATGACTTTCGAACGTTGTGCGCCTTTTCGTTCTCCGTTCACTTATCCACAGGCCTCGTCATGCCCGATTACGTCAACTGGCTGCGCCATGCTTCTCCCTACATCAACGCCCACCGCGACTGCACCTTCGTGGTCATGCTCCCGGGCGATGGTGTGGAACACCCGAACTTCGGCAATATCGTCCACGACCTGGTGCTGTTGCACAGCCTAGGCGTGCGGCTGGTGCTGGTGCACGGCTCGCGCCCGCAGATCGAAAGCCGCCTGGCCGCCCGCGGCCTGACCCCGCACTATCACCATGGCTTGCGGATCACCGACGCGGCCACCCTCGACTGCGTGATCGATGCGGTCGGCGCCCTGCGCCTGGCCATCGAGGCGCGCCTGTCGATGGACATGGCGGCGTCGCCGATGCAGGGCTCGCGCCTGCGCGTGGCTTCCGGCAACCTGGTCACCGCGCGGCCGATCGGCGTGCTGGAGGGGGTCGATTACCACCACACCGGCGAAGTGCGCCGGGTCGACCGCAAGGGCATCAACCGCCTGCTCGACGAGCGCTCCATCGTGCTGCTGTCGCCGCTGGGCTACTCGCCGACCGGCGAGATCTTCAACCTGGCCTGCGAAGACGTGGCCACCCGCGCCGCGATCGAGCTGGGTGCCGACAAGCTGCTGCTGTTCGGCGCCGAACCCGGCCTGCTGGATGAGAAGGGGCAACTGGTACGCGAACTGCGCCCGCAACACATTGCGCCGCACCTGCAGCGCCTGGGCAGCGATTACCAGGCGGAATTGCTGGACGCGGCCGCCGAGGCCTGCAAGGGCGGGGTGGCGCGCAGTCATATCGTCAGCTACGCCGAAGATGGTGCGCTGCTGACCGAGCTGTTCACCCGCGGTGGCGGCGGCACGCTGGTGTCCCAGGAGCAGTTCGAAGTGGTGCGCGAGGCGACCATCGACGATGTCGGTGGCCTGCTGGACCTCATCAGCCCGCTGGAAGAGCAGGGCATCCTGGTGCGCCGTTCGCGCGAGGTGCTGGAGCGGGAGATCGAGCAGTTCAGCGTGGTCGAGCGCGAGGGCATGATCATCGCCTGTGCGGCGCTGTACCCGATTGCCGATTCCGAGGCGGGGGAGCTGGCGTGCCTGGCGGTGAACCCGGAGTACCGGCATGGCGGGCGTGGCGACGAGTTGCTCGAACGCATCGAAGCGCGGGCTCGGCAGTTGGGGTTGAAAACCTTGTTCGTGCTGACGACCCGGACCGCCCACTGGTTCCGCGAGCGTGGCTTTGCGCCCTGTGGCGTGGAGCAGTTGCCGGCGGCGCGGGCGTCGCTGTACAACTTCCAGCGTAATTCGAAGATTTTCGAGAAGCCGCTCTGACGACATCGCGGGGCAAGCCCGCTCCCACGTCGAACAGCGTGGGAGCGGGCTTGCCCCGCGATGCGATCCTGAAACAAAACGCCGCCCCTGAGGGCGGCGTTTTCGTTTACACGGTATGCAGATACCAGTTGTACTCGAGGTCGGAGATCGAATGCTCGAACTCCTCCAGCTCGCTCTCCTTGCACGCGACGAAGATGTCGATGTACTTCGGATCGATGTACTTGTTGAGGATCTCGCTGTCGTCCAGCTCGCGCAGGGCATCGCGCAGGTTGTTCGGCAGGCTCTGCTCCAGCTGCTCGTACGAGTTGCCTTCGATCGGCTCACCCGGTTCGACCTTGTTGGTCAGGCCGTGGTGCACGCCGGCCAGCACGGCCGCCATCATCAGGTACGGGTTGGCATCGGCACCGGCGACGCGGTGTTCGATGCGCACCGAGTCCGGCGAACCTGTAGGTACACGCAGGGCCACGGTGCGGTTGTCCAGGCCCCAGCTCGGCGCGTTGGGCACGTAGAACTGCGCGCCGAAGCGGCGGTACGAGTTGACGTTGGGGCAGAGGAACGCCATCGAGGCGGGCAGGGTCTCGAGCACACCGCCGACAGCGTGACGTAGCGCGGCGTTCTGCTCGGGATCCTCGCTGGTGAAGATGTTGTTGCCATCTTTGTCCAGCACGGAGATGTGTACATGCAGGCCGTTGCCTGCCTGGCCCGGGTAGGGCTTGGCCATGAAGGTGGTGTCCATTTCATGGTCGTAGGCGATGTTCTTGATCAGCCGCTTGAGCAGCACCGCGTAGTCACAGGCCTTGAGCGGGTCGGCAACGTGATGCAGGTTGACTTCGAACTGTGCCGGGGCGCTTTCCTTGACGATCGCGTCGGCCGGGATGCCCTGCTCTTTCGCGCCTTCGAGGATGTCCTGCAGGCAGTCGGCGTATTCGTCGAGGTCGTCGATCAGGTACACCTGGGTCGACTGCGGGCGCTTGCCCGAAATCGGCGAGCGTGGCGGCTGCGGGCGGCCGTTCACGTTCTCCTGGTCGATCAGGTAGAACTCCAGCTCGAACGCGGCGCAGATGGTCAGGCCCATGTCGGTGAACTTGCTCACCACCTGGCGCAACACTTCACGCGGGTCGGCGAAGAACGGCTCGCCTTCGAGTTCGTGCATGGTCATCAGCAATTGCGCGGTAGGGCGCTTCTGCCATGGCTCGTTGCACAGGGTGTCGGGGATCGGGTAGCAGATGCGGTCGGCATCGCCGATGTCCAGACCGAGGCCCGTGCTTTCGACGGTCGAACCGTTGATGTCGAGGGCGAAGAGGGAGGCCGGCAGGTTGATGCCTTTCTCGTAAACCTTGTGCAGGCTCGTGCGCTCGATGCGCTTGCCACGAACCACACCATTCATATCTGCAATCAGAAGGTCAACGTAGAGAACCTCAGGATGTTCCTTAAGGAACGCGTTCGCTTCGTTAAGCTGAACGGCACGCGGGGGTACCGACATGATGCAACACCTTTGTTGTTAAAAATATCAATCAAGGGGGGCTTGCAACCCCAGTCAATCGGAAAGACCGGGTTAAGTCAAGCCAGCCCCATGATGCCCTGAAATGGCACGTCTACGGCAGATTTGCTGCATATCGGGGCGTGCCATTATCCGCTATTTTCGTGCTGAGGGGTTATCCAGAGCGGGCCGTGTTTTATTTTTTACGGAAGAGTTGTGTAAAAAAATGAACAAGGCTAAGCTCGGTCACAACCCAAAACACAATAATACGAGGGTCACATGGTCCGCCTGTCGAGACCTGCCAGCACCGCATGCACGGTGCGCTCAGGTACATCTCCCGGTTACCGTCCGATCATTGCACGCCTGCAACAGTGGGTGGCCGCAGTGGCCGCAATAATTGACGGTTCGCACAAAAAAACCATGCCTCGTAATGCGTTATTGCACGTCTTCCTTTCTATCTGCCCTTTGCTTTCACCACGGAGCCACTCTTATGGAGTGTATCCACTGGCGTCCTGCGCGCAGGTTTTTGCTTTAGCCAGGCACTCCATCCAGAATCAAGGCGCGGGCCTGTCCAGGCCCCTCGGCGCTGTGTGCGCCGACTTTGACCGACGCCTGGCGTCAATGGCTGCCGGTTCCCTGCAACCGGGCCACATTACCTCCTGAGGTATTTATGAGTAACAACCTCGACCAGCTCACCGATTGGTTGAAAGAGCACAAGATCACCGAAGTGGAATGCCTGATCAGCGACCTGACCGGCATCACCCGCGGCAAGATCTCGCCCACCAACAAGTTCATCGCCGAAAAAGGCATGCGCCTGCCCGAGAGCGTGCTGCTGCAGACCGTGACCGGCGATTACGTCGACGACGACATCTATTACGAACTGCTCGACCCGGCCGACATCGACATGATCTGCCGCCCCGACGAGAACGCGGTGTTTCTCGTGCCATGGGCCATCGAGCCGACCGCCCAGGTGATCCACGACACCTACGACAAGAAGGGCAACCCGGTCGAACTGTCGCCGCGCAACGTGCTCAAGAAAGTCCTCAAGCTCTACGCCGACAAGGGCTGGCAGCCGATCGTCGCGCCAGAGATGGAGTTCTACCTGACCAAGCGCAGCGAAGACCCGGACTTCCCGCTGCAGCCGCCGGTAGGCCGCTCCGGCCGCCCGGAAACCGGCCGCCAGTCGTTCTCGATCGAGGCCGCCAACGAATTCGACCCGCTGTTCGAGGACGTCTATGACTGGTGCGAACTGCAGCAGCTCGACCTCGACACCCTGATCCACGAAGACGGCACCGCGCAGATGGAAATCAACTTCCGTCACGGCGACGCCCTGCACCTGGCCGACCAGATCCTGGTGTTCAAGCGCACCATGCGCGAGGCGGCGCTCAAGCACAACGTGGCCGCCACCTTCATGGCCAAGCCGATGACCGGCGAGCCGGGCAGTGCCATGCACCTGCACCAGAGCGTGGTCGATGCCGCCACCGGCAAGAACATCTTCTCCAATGCCGATGGCAGCATGAGCGAGCTGTTCCTCAACCACATCGGCGGCCTGCAGAAGTTCATCCCCGAGGCGCTGCCGCTGTTCGCCCCCAACGTCAACTCGTTCCGCCGCTTCCTGCCGGACACCTCGGCGCCGGTGAACGTCGAGTGGGGTGAAGAGAACCGCACCGTCGGCTTGCGCGTACCGGATGCCGGCCCGCAGAACCGCCGCGTCGAGAACCGCCTGCCGGGCGCCGACGCCAACCCGTACCTGGCCATCGCCGCCAGCCTGCTGTGCGGCTACATCGGCATGGTCGAAGGCATCCAGGCCAGCGCGCCGGTACAGGGGCGTGGCTACGAGCGCCGTAACCTGCGCCTGCCGCTGACCATCGAGGATGCCCTCGAACGCATGGAAATCAGCCGGGCACTGGAGCAGTACCTGGGCAAGAAATTCATTGCCGGCTACGTCGCCACCAAGCGCGCCGAGCATGAAAACTTCAAGCGCGTCATCAGCTCCTGGGAGCGAGAGTTCCTGCTGTTTGCTGTGTGATCAACCCTGAGGCCGCCTGGGCGCGGCCACCGGACCATGGAGAAGCACATGAGCGTCAACAACCCGCAAACCCGTGAATGGCAGACCCTGAGCGGCGAGCACCACCTTGCACCTTTCAGCGACTACAAGCAGCTGAAGGAGAAGGGGCCGCGCATCATCACCAAGGCGCAGGGCGTGCATTTGTGGGACAGCGAGGGCCACAAGATCCTCGACGGCATGGCCGGCCTGTGGTGCGTGGCGGTGGGCTATGGCCGTGAAGAACTGGTGCAGGCGGCAGAAAAGCAGATGCGCGAGCTGCCGTACTACAACCTGTTCTTCCAGACCGCCCACCCGCCCGCGCTGGAGCTGGCCAAGGCGATCACCGACGTGGCGCCCGAGGGCATGACCCATGTGTTCTTCACCGGCTCCGGCTCCGAAGGCAACGACACCGTGCTGCGCATGGTCCGCCACTACTGGGCGCTCAAGGGCAAGCCGCACAAGCAGACCATCATCAGCCGCATCAACGGCTACCACGGCTCCACCTTCGCCGGCGCGTGCCTGGGCGGCATGAGCGGCATGCACGAGCAGGGCGGCCTGCCGATCCCAGGCATCGTGCACATTCCTCAGCCGTACTGGTTCGGCGAGGGCGGCGACATGAGCCCCGACGACTTCGGCGTGTGGGCTGCCGAGCAGCTTGAGAAAAAGATTCTGGAGGTGGGCGAAGACAACGTCGCCGCCTTCATCGCCGAGCCGATCCAGGGCGCCGGCGGCGTGATCATCCCGCCTGAGACCTACTGGCCGAAGGTCAAGGAGATCCTGGCGAAGTACGACATCCTGTTCGTCGCCGACGAAGTGATCTGTGGTTTCGGCCGCACCGGCGAGTGGTTCGGCTCCGACTACTACGACCTTGCGCCCGACCTGATGACCATCGCCAAGGGCCTGACCTCCGGTTACATCCCCATGGGCGGTGTGATCGTGCGTGACAAGGTGGCCAAGGTGATCAGCGAAGGTGGCGACTTCAACCACGGCTTCACCTATTCCGGCCACCCGGTGGCGGCCGCTGTGGGCCTGGAAAACCTGCGCATCCTGCGCGACGAGCACATCGTCGAGAAGGCGCGCACGGAAGTGGCACCCTACTTGCAAAAACGACTGCGTGAGCTGCAGGACCACCCACTGGTGGGCGAAGTGCGCGGCCTGGGCCTGCTCGGCGCGATCGAGCTGGTCAAGGACAAGGCCACCCGCAGCCGTTACGAGGGCAAGGGCGTGGGCATGGTCTGCCGCAACTTCTGCTTCGAAAACGGCCTGATCATGCGCGCCGTGGGCGACACCATGATCATCGCCCCGCCGCTGGTGATTACCCATGCCGAGGTGGACGAACTGGTGGAGAAGGCGCGCAAGTGCCTGGATTTGACGTACGAAGCGATCAAATGACGGTCTGCTAGGCTGGCGAGGTGACATTAAGTCATTACAAGGCTCTGGTTGTGTTGAAACAGCGCCTTGTAACTTGCCAGACTAACGGCTGTTTCAGTCGCCCAGCGCGTGCACCGTGGGCCCTGGCTGCTGAACAGATGGCTTGATAATAAATTCTGGAGCATTACGCATGAAGAAATTGGGCAAGACGCTGCTGGCCGCCGCCCTGATGGGTGCCGTGGCGACCGCTGTTCAGGCTGATGACAAAGTGCTGCACGTCTACAACTGGTCGGACTACATCGCCCCGGACACCGTGGCCAACTTCGAGAAGCAGACCGGCATCAAGGTCGTCTACGACGTCTTCGACAGCAACGAAACCCTCGAAGCCAAGCTGCTGGCGGGCAAGTCGGGCTACGACATCGTCGTGCCGTCCAACAACTTCCTGGCCAAGCAGATCAAGGCTGGCGTCTACCAGGAGCTGGACCGTTCCAAGCTGCCCAACTGGAAAAACCTCGACCCGGCCCTGCTCAAGGCCGTCGGCGACGCCAGCGACCCGGGCAACAAGTTCGCCTTCCCGTACATGTGGGGCTCCATCGGCATCGGCTACAACCCGGAGAAGGTCAAGGCCGCGCTGGGCGTGGACAAGATCGACTCGTGGGACGCCGTGTTCAAGCCTGAGAACATCGCCAAGCTCAAGAGCTGCGGCGTGAGCTTCCTCGATGCACCGACCGAGATGATCCCGGCCGCGCTGCACTACCTGGGCAAGCCAAGCGACAGCACCAAGAAAGAAGACCTGAAGGCTGCCGAAGACCTGTTCCTCAAGATCCGCCCTTCGATCACCTACTTCCACTCCTCCAAGTACATCTCCGACCTGGCCAACGGCAACATCTGCGTGGCCGTGGGTTACTCGGGTGACCTGGAGCAGTCCAAGGCCCGTGCCCACGAGGCCGGCGACAAGGTCAAGCTGAGCTACACCATTCCTAAGGAAGGTGCCGGCACCTTCTACGACATGGTTGCCATTCCGAAGGACGCCGAGAACGTCGAAGCGGCCTACAAGTTCATGGACTACCTGCTGCAACCGGAAGTGATGGCCGGCATTACCAATGCCGTGCGCTTCCCGAACGGCAACCAGGCGGCCACCCAGTTCGTGGACAAGGACATCACCAGCGACCCGGCCATCTACCCGTCCGATGAAGTGAAGGCACAGTTGTACGCCATCAAGGCGCCGGAGAAGTCTGCCCAGCGCGACATCACCCGTAGCTGGACCAAGATCAAGTCGGGCAAGTAAGCCCGATGCGGGACCCTCTGGGCCGGGCCTTTGCGGCCCAGAGGCAGCTTTAGGCAAATAAGTTTGCGGCATCGAAGCCGTGAAGGTAAGTTGCGCGCCGGTTTTGCGTGAGCGGCCAGGTTTTCCGCCCGCAAAGGCACTGATTGTAAGGAGCCCCCACTTGTCTATTTCTGTATTGCGCAAGGCCTTGATGGCTGGAGCGGGCCTGACGCTGGCTTGCAGCGTCCAAGCGGCGCCCACGGTGCATATCTACAACTGGTCCGACTACATCGGGCCGACCACCCTCGCGGATTTCGAGAAAGAAACCGGTATCAAGCCGGTGCAGGACGTGTTCGATTCCAACGAAACCCTGGAAGGCAAACTGCTGGCCGGCAAGACCGGCTATGACGTAGTCGTGCCGTCCAACCATTTCCTCGGCAAGCAGATCAAGGCGGGCGCGTTCCAGAAGCTCGACAAGGGTCTGCTGCCCAACTATGCCAATCTCGACCCGGTGCTGATGAAGCGCCTCGAGAAAAACGACCCGGGCAACCAGTACGCCGTGCCCTACCTGTGGGGTACCAACGGCATCGGCTACAACGTCGAGAAGGTCAAGGCGGTGCTGGGCACCGACAAGATCGATTCCTGGGCCGTGCTGTTCGAACCCGAGAACATGAAGAAGCTCAGCAAGTGCGGCGTGGCCTTCCTCGACTCGGCCGACGAGATGCTCCCGGCGGTGCTCAACTACATGGGCCTGAGCCCCAACAGCACCGACCCTGAAGACTACAAGAAGGCCGAGGCCAAGCTGTTGGCCGTGCGCCCCTACGTGACCTACTTCCACTCTTCGAAATACATCACCGACCTGGCCAACGGCGACATCTGCGTCGCGGCAGGCTTCTCCGGTGATGTGTTCCAGGCCAAGGCCCGCGCTGCTGAAGCGAAGAAGGGCGTGAACCTGGCCTACGCAATCCCGAAAGAAGGCGGCAACCTCTGGTTCGATGTGCTGGCGATCCCCAAGGACGCCAAGAACCTCAAAGAGGCCCACGCCTTCATCAACTATTTGCTGAAGCCTGAGGTTATTGCCCAGGTCAGTGATTACGTCGGTTACGCCAACCCGAACCCCAAGGCTGGCGACCTGATGGACCAGGCCGTGAGGACTGACGCCGCGGTTTACCCACCGCAGGAAGTGCTGGACAAGATGTTCGTCAACGCAGAGTTGCCACCCAAGGTGCAGCGCCTGATGACCCGCAGCTGGACCAAGGTCAAGTCGGGCAAGTAACAACAATCCAGGCCCGCCACGGCCCCTGTAGCAACAGGCCGTGTGGGCATATAAATCTTGTTGGGAGTTTCACTCATGGCAGTTGCCTCCGGTGCCTATAAGAAAGCCCTCGAGGGTGGCCAGCAACCCAAGCAGGTGCTGGTCAAGATCGACCGGGTCACGAAGAAGTTCGACGAAACCATAGCCGTGGACGATGTGTCCCTGGAAATCCGCAAAGGCGAGATCTTCGCCCTGCTGGGTGGCTCCGGTTCCGGTAAATCGACCCTGCTGCGCATGCTCGCCGGCTTCGAGCGCCCGACCGAGGGGCGGATCTTCCTCGACGGTGTCGACATCACCGACATGCCGCCCTACGAGCGGCCGATCAACATGATGTTCCAGTCCTACGCGCTGTTCCCGCACATGACCGTGGCGCAGAACATCGCCTTCGGCCTGCAGCAGGACAAGATGCCCAAGGCCGAGATCGACGCCCGCGTGGCCGAGATGCTCAAGCTGGTGCACATGACTCAGTACGCCAAGCGCAAGCCGCACCAGCTGTCCGGTGGCCAGCGCCAGCGTGTGGCCCTGGCCCGTTCGCTGGCCAAGCGCCCCAAGCTGCTGCTGCTCGACGAACCGATGGGCGCGCTGGACAAGAAGCTGCGCTCGCAGATGCAACTGGAGCTGGTGGAGATCATCGAGCGCGTGGGCGTGACCTGCGTGATGGTGACCCACGACCAGGAAGAGGCCATGACCATGGCCCAGCGCATCGCCATCATGCACCTGGGCTGGATTGCCCAGATCGGCAGCCCGATCGACATCTATGAAACCCCGACCAGCCGCCTGGTCTGCGAGTTCATCGGCAACGTCAACCTGTTCGAAGGTGAAGTGGTCGAAGACGCCGAAGGCCACGCCGTCATTGCCAGCCCGGAGCTGGAGCGCAAGATCTACGTCGGCCACGGCATCACCACCTCGGTGGAAGACAAGCACATCACCTACGCCCTGCGCCCGGAGAAACTGCTGGTCACCACCACGCAGCCAACCTGCGAGCACAACTGGTCGCGTGGCAAGGTTCACGACATCGCCTACCTCGGTGGCCACTCGGTGTTCTACGTCGAGCTGCCCAGTGGCAAGGTCGTCCAGTCGTTCGTCGCCAACGCCGAGCGTCAGGGCACCCGCCCTACCTGGGGTGACGAAGTGTACGTGTGGTGGGAAGACGACAGCGGCGTGGTACTGCGGTCATGAAACTGCGCAAGCTCAAGCGAGCCTTCCAGCGCCTGACCCCGGAGGGGCGGCACCTGGTGATCGGCGTGCCGTTCATCTGGCTGTTCCTGTTCTTCATGCTGCCGTTCTTCATCGTGTTGAAGATCAGCTTCGCCGAAGCCGACGTGGCGATCCCGCCCTATACCGAGATCTACACCTATCTCGAAGGCAAGGTGCAGCTGGTGCTGAACCTGGCCAACTATGGCCTGCTCACCGAAGACGAGCTGTACATCTCGGCCTACCTCGGTTCGTTGAAGGTCGCCCTGTTCAGCACCCTGCTGTGCCTGCTGATCGGCTACCCGATGGCCTATGCCATCTCCAAGGCCAAGAAGGAGTCGCAGACCGTCCTGCTGCTGCTGATCATGATGCCGACCTGGACCGCGATCCTGATCCGCGTCTACGCCTGGATGGGCATCCTCAGCAACAACGGGCTGCTCAACAGCTTCCTGATGTGGCTGGGGCTGATCGACCAGCCGTTGCAGATCCTCAACACCAACCTGGCGGTGTATATCGGCGTGGTCTATTCGTACCTGCCGTTCATGATCCTGCCGCTGTACGCCAACCTGGTGAAGCACGACGAAAGCCTGCTCGAGGCAGCATCGGACCTGGGCTCGAGTACCTTCAACAGCTTCTGGAAGATCACCGTGCCGCTGTCCAAGAACGGCATCATCGCCGGCTGCATGCTGGTGTTCATCCCGGTGGTGGGCGAGTTCGTGATTCCTGAACTGCTCGGCGGCCCGGAAACCCTGATGATCGGCAAGGTGCTGTGGCAGGAGTTCTTCAACAACCGTGACTGGCCGGTAGCGTCCGCGCTGGCAGTGGTGATGCTGGCGATCCTGATCGTGCCCATCCTGCTGTTCAACCGCAGCCAGGCCAAAGAGATGGAGGGTCGGGCATGAAACGCTTCAGTTTCTCCAACCTGATGCTGATCGTCGGCTTGCTGTTCATCTACCTGCCGATGCTGATCCTGGTGATCTACTCGTTCAACGCCTCCAAACTGGTGACGGTGTGGGGCGGCTGGTCGGTGAAGTGGTACGTCGGCCTGCTCGACAACAGCCAGCTGATGGGTTCGGTGATGCGCTCGCTGGAGATCGCCTGCTACACGGCGGTCGCCGCCGTGGCACTGGGTACCCTGGCGGCCTTCGTACTGACCCGGGTCACCCGCTTCAAGGGCCGCACGCTGTTCGGTGGCCTGGTCACCGCGCCGCTGGTAATGCCCGAGGTGATCACCGGTCTGTCGCTGTTGCTGCTGTTCGTGGCCATGGCGCAGATGATCGGCTGGCCCCAGGAGCGTGGCATCGTCACCATCTGGATCGCCCACACCACGTTCTGCGCCGCCTATGTGGCGGTGGTGGTGTCGGCGCGCCTGCGTGAGCTGGACCTGTCGATCGAAGAAGCGGCCATGGACCTGGGTGCCAAGCCGTGGAAGGTGTTCTTCCTGATCACCATCCCGATGATCGCGCCATCGTTGGCGGCGGGCGGCATGATGTCGTTCGCCCTGTCGCTGGACGACCTGGTGCTGGCCAGCTTCGTGTCCGGCCCCGGCTCGACCACGCTGCCGATGGAAGTGTTCTCGGCCGTGCGCCTGGGTGTGAAGCCCGAGATCAACGCCGTGGCCAGCCTGATCCTGCTGTCGGTGTCGCTGGTGACCTTCCTGGTCTGGTACTTCAGCCGCCAGGCCGAAGAACGTCGCCGCAAGGCGATCCAGCAGGCCATCGAGGAAGGCGCCGCGGCCAACGTTTCGCAGCCGCAGGTGCGTCGCCCCGCTCAGGTCGCCACTTCGGCCTGAGTCCTTCGCGGGTAAACCCGCTCCCACAGGGACGGCGGTGTCCTCGGACATGGCGCCAGCCCTGTGGGAGCGGGTTCACCCGCGAATGCTTCACCCCGGTTTCAAAGCCAGATGGCATCCCAATGCGGATACTCCCTGACACTCCCCACCAGCCCAGCCCGCAATGGATTGGCAACGATATACCTGGCAACCCATTTCACATCCTGGTCTCGACGTAGTGCTCTGTCCTGATAGCCGGGCTGCCATACCGGGTCCTGCTCAACTCCCGACTTGTGCAAGGCCAGGCTCGATCGCGATTTGAATCTGCGCATCAGCGTGGCAAGCGTCACCGAATGCAGCTCGATAAGCCAATGCAGATGGTCTGGCATGACCACCCACGCCAGCGATTGGCAAGATTGTTCCTGGTCGGATCTGCGCAGTTCGTTGATGACGAGCCGGGCATTATGGAAATCCATGAACAATGGTTTTCGTTGGTGGGTGATGGTGGTCAGTAAATAGATCCTGCCCGGCTCAGAGAACCGTCCTCGGCGAAGCAGATACGACTGGGCCAGGCTCATGCAGGTCGTCCTTGAATAGGGGCTCGCCATGAACACTAGTGGCGCGTCTTGAAACCACGCGTGGCTGATGTTTTCAGAATGTGGCAGCGGTCGTAGACCATTGATCCAGTTCGGCCCTGTGGGAGCGGCTTTAGCCGCGAAGCGGGCAACGCGGTGCTTGGCACCAGCTACGCCGGTGTTCGCGGGTAAACCCGCTCCCACAGTTACCGCGCCAGATTTCAGATTTGATGCAAGACAGTTGCTCCCACAGGGGAATTGCCCACCGTCCCATGCCGTTTGTCGATCCCTGATCTACGCTTCTCCCACGCGTCGTACAAACCATTCGTACAAGCGAGGAGCCTGCATGACGGTATCGCATCCGATCATGGTCGGTGGCCTGGGGCTGTTGTTGATGCTTGCGGGCTGTGACAAGGAAGAAGCCGCCCCGGTATTGCCCAGGGTTGCGGTGCAACAAGTCCAATCTACCGATTTCGCCGCCCGGGTCACCCTCACCGGCGACGTGCAGGCGCGGGTGCAGACCGACCTGTCGTTTCGCGTGGGCGGCAAGATCATTTCCCGCAGCGTCGATGTGGGCGACCACGTCAAGGCCAACCAGGTGCTCGCGCGCCTGGACCCGAAAGACCTGCAGAACACCGTCGACTCGGCCAAGGCCGAGGTGTTCGCCGAACAGGCGCGGGTGACCCAGAGCAGCGCCGCGTTCATCCGCCAGCAGAAGCTGCTGCCCAAGGGCTACACCAGCCAGAGCGAATACGATTCCGCCGAAGCCGCCCTGCGCAGCAGCCAGAGCGCGCTAAAGGCGGCCCAGGCGCAGTTGGCCAATGCCAACGAGCAGCTGAGCTATACCGCCCTGGTGTCCGAGGCCGATGGCGTGATCACCGCGCGCCAGGCCGAAGTGGGGCAGGTGGTGCAGGCCACCATGCCGATCTTCAGCCTGGCGGTGGACGGCGACCGCGACGCGGTGTTCAACGTGTACGAATCCCTGCTGGTCAAGCCGCCCAGTGACGAAGGCGTGGTGGTCAGCCTGCTGGACAACCCGGCGGTGAAGGCCGAAGGCCGGGTTCGCGAGATCACCCCGACAGTGTCCGCCGAAAGCGGCACGGTGCAGGTCAAGGTAGCCCTGCGCAACGTGCCGGCCGGCATGCAACTCGGTTCGCCGGTGACCGCCACCGGCAACGCCCAGGGCCGGCCGAGCATCGAGTTGCCCTGGGCCGCGCTGACCAAGGCGCTGCATGAGCCCGCAGTGTGGGTGGTGGGCGAGGGCGACAAGGTCGAGCTGCGCAAGGTCCAGGTGTCGCGCTATCTCACCGGCAAGGTGGTGATCGCCGACGGTATCAAGGGCGGCGAGACCGTCGTGGTGGGCGGCGGGCAGTTGCTGCACCCCGGCATGCAGGTGGTGAAAGTCACCGCCAAGGACGGAGGGGCCGCGCCATGAAACGCCTGTTGTCGATCCTCTGCGCCAGCCTGTTGCTCGGTGCCTGCGGCGGCGAAGAGATGGCGCCGGAGATGATCCGCCCCGTGCTGTCGACGCTGGTCGAGCCGCAAGTGCAATCGCAACTGGGGCGTTTCGCCGGCACCATCCAGGCGCGCTTCGAAAGCACCCTCGGTTTTCGCGTGTCTGGGCGTATCGCCCGGCGCTGGCTGGATGTCGGTGCCCGGGTGCAGCCCGGCGATACCCTGGCCACCCTCGACCCTACCGATCAACAGAACCAGCTGCGCGCCGCCGAAGGCGACCTGGCCAAGGTCCAGGCGCAGTGGATCAACGCCCAGGCCAACGCGCGCCGCCAGCAGCAGCTGTACGACCGTGGCGTCGGCGCCCAGGCCCAATTGGATATCGCCCAGACCGACCTGAAGACCACCAGCGCGGCGCTGGAGCAGGCACGCTCGGCGGTCAGCCAGGCCCGCGACCAGTTGGACTACAGCACCCTGCGCACCGACCATGCCGCCGTGGTCACCGCCTGGCAGGCCGAAGCCGGGCAGACCGTCAGCGCAGGCCAGGCCGTGGTCACCCTGGCACGCCCGGACGTCAAGGAAGCGGTGATCGACCTGCCGATCCCCCTGGCCGAGCAGTTGACCAAGAGCCTGACCTTCACCGTGGCCTCGCAGCTCGACCCGAGCATCAACACCACCGCCACCTTGCGCGAGCTCGAGCCCCAGGCCGACGCCACCACCCGCACCCGGCGTGCCCGGCTGACCCTGGCCAGCACCCCGGATGCGTTCCACCTGGGCACCGCGATCAGCGTCACCCTGAGTTCGGCGGTGAGCCCGCGCAGCGAGCTGCCACTGACCGCGCTGCTCGAACGCGATGGCAAGACCCAGGTGTGGGTCGTCGACCCGCAACAGAAAACCGTGGCCACCCGTGACGTCGCGCTGCTCGAACGCACCGCCGACCGCATCGTCCTGGCGTCCGGCGTGCAGCCCGGGGAGCGGGTGGTGACGGCCGGTGTGAACAGCCTCAAGCCTGGCCAGAAAGTGACCTTCGACGAGGACCCGCAATGAAAGGAAGCTTCAACCTCTCGGAGTGGGCCCTCAAGCACCAGTCCTTCGTCTGGTACCTGATGTTCGTCGGCGTGCTGATGGGCATCTTTTCGTACTTCAACCTGGGCCGTGAGGAAGACCCGTCCTTCACCATCAAGACCATGGTGATCCAGAGCCGCTGGCCGGGTGCGACCCAGGACGAAACGCTCTACCAGATCACCGACCGCATCGAGAAGAAGCTCGAAGAACTCGATTCGCTCGACTACGTGAAGAGCTACACCCGCCCTGGCGAGTCCACGGTCTATGTCTACCTGCGCGACACCACCAAGGCCAAGGACATTCCCGAGATCTGGTACCAGGTGCGCAAGAAGATCCAGGATATTCGCGGGCAGTTCCCCCAGGGCATCCAGGGCCCGGCCTTCAACGACGAGTTCGGCGACGTGTTCGGCTCGATCTACGCCTTCACCGCCGACGGCCTGACCCTGCGCCAGTTGCGCGACTATGTGGAGGTGGCCCGCGCCGAAGTTCGCGAGGTGCCCAACATCGGCAAGATCGAGCTGATCGGCACCCAGGACGAGGTGCTCTACCTGAACTTCTCGACCCGCAAGCTGGCGGCCCTGGGCATCGACCAGCGCCAGGCCATGCAGGCCCTGCAGCAACAGAACGCGGTGACCCCGGCCGGGGTGATCGAGGCGGGGCCGGAGCGCATCTCGGTGCGCACCACCGGGCAGTTCGCCTCGGAGAAAGACCTGGAAACGGTGAACTTGCGCATCAACGACCGGTTCTTCCGTCTGGCGGACATCGCCGACATCGAGCGCGGCTACGTCGACCCGCCTGCGCCGATGTTCCGCTACAACGGCCAGACCGCCATTGGCCTGGCGATCGGCATGAAGGCCGGCAGCAACATCGAGGTGTTCGGCGCGGCGCTGAAAGAGAAGATGGACGAGGTGGTGCGCGACCTGCCGGTCGGCGTGGGCGTGCACAACGTGTCCGACCAGGCCGTGGTGGTCAAGCAGGCGGTCGGCGGCTTCACCAGCGCGCTGTTCGAGGCCGTGGTGATCGTGCTCGCCGTGAGCTTCGTCAGCCTCGGCATACGCGCGGGGCTGGTGGTGGCCTGCTCGATTCCGCTGGTGCTGGCCATGGTCTTCGTGTTCATGGAGTACAGCGACATCACCATGCAGCGGATCTCGCTCGGCGCGCTGATCATTGCCCTGGGCCTGCTGGTGGACGATGCGATGATCACCGTCGAGGTGATGGTCACGCGGCTGGAGATGGGCGAGACCAAGGAGCAGGCGGCCACGTTCGCCTACACCTCGACGGCCTTCCCGATGCTTACCGGCACCCTGGTGACGGTGGCCGGCTTCGTGCCGATCGGCCTCAACGCCAGCTCCGCGGGCGAATACACCTATACCCTGTTCGCGGTGATCGCCGTGGCCCTGATCGTGTCCTGGGTGGTGGCGGTATTCTTCGCCCCGGTGCTCGGCGTACACATCCTCAACAGCAAGGTAAAGGCCCACGAGGCCAAGCCCGGGCGCCTCGACCGGGCGTTCGAGGGCGGGCTGCTGTGGTGCATGCGCAATCGCTGGCTGACCATCATCGGCACCATCGTCCTGTTCGCCTTGGCGCTTTTCTGCATGCGCTTCGTGCAGAACCAGTTCTTCCCGTCCTCGGACCGCCCGGAAATCCTCGTAGACCTCAACCTGCCGCAGAATGCCTCGATCGAGGAAACGCGCAAGGTGGTCGACCGCCTGGAGGCCAGGATCAAGGACGACCCGGACCTGGTGCGCTGGAGCACCTACATCGGCCAGGGCGCGATTCGTTTCTACCTGCCCCTCGACCAGCAGTTGCAGAACCCCTACTACGCCCAGCTGGTGATCGTCAGCAAGGGCTTCGAAGAGCGCCAGGGCATGATGGACCGCCTGCAGAAGCTGCTGCATGAGGAATTCGTCGGCGTGGGCACCAACGTGCAGTCGCTGGAGATGGGCCCGCCGGTGGGGCGGCCGATCCAGTATCGGGTCAGCGGCAAGGACATCGACCAGGTGCGCCGGCATGCCATCGAGCTGGCAACCTTCCTCGACAGCAACGAGCACATCGGCGAGATGATCTACGACTGGAACGAGCCCGGGAAGGTGCTGCGCATCGAGATCGCCCAGGACAAGGCCCGTCAGTTGGGGCTGTCGTCCGAGGACGTGGCCAACGTGATGAACAGCATCGTCAGCGGCGTGCAGGTCACCCAGGTCAACGACAACATCTACCTGGTCAACGTGGTCGCGCGCGCCGAAGACAGCGAGCGTGGTTCGCCCGACACCTTGCAGAACTTGCAGATCGTCACGCCCAGCGGCGCGTCGATTCCGCTGCTGGCCTTCGCCACCGTGCGCTACGAGCTGGAGCAGCCGCTGGTGTGGCGGCGTGACCGCAAGCCGACCATCACCATCAAGGCCTCGGTGGTCGGCGACATCCAGCCCACCGACCTGGTGGCCCAGCTCAAGCCGGGCATCGATGAGTTTGCCAGCAAGCTGCCGGTCGGCTACGAGGTGGCCACCGGGGGTACGGTCGAGGAGAGCGCCAAGGCCCAGGGCCCGATCCGCAAGGTCGTGCCGCTGATGCTGTTCCTCATGGCGACCTTCCTGATGATCCAGTTGCACAGCGTGCAGAAGCTGTTCCTGGTGGTCAGCGTGGCGCCCCTGGGGCTGATCGGCGTGGTCGTGGCGCTGGTGCCCACGGGCACGCCCATGGGCTTCGTGGCGATCCTCGGGATTCTTGCCCTGGCCGGCATCATCATCCGCAACTCGGTGATCCTGGTGACCCAGATCGACGAATTCGAGGAACAGGGCCTGTCGCCCTGGGAGGCGGTGCTGGAGGCCACCAACCATCGCCGGCGGCCGATCCTGCTGACGGCGGCGGCCGCCAGCCTGGGCATGATCCCGATTGCCCGCGAAGTGTTCTGGGGGCCGATGGCCTACGCCATGATCGGCGGCATCATCAGTGCAACGCTGCTGACGCTGCTGTTCCTGCCGGCGCTGTACGTGGCCTGGTACAAGATCCGCGAGCCGCAAAAGACTCCCTGAGAACCACGCGGACCCTGTGGGAGCTGGCTTGCCAGCGATGGCGTCGTCAGCCTCACCGACGCTATCGCTGGCAAGCCAGCTCCCACAGGGTTCGTCGTTCACGCTAATGGTTATATAAACATTCTTAAACAGTATTTTTAAGAATAACCCCGCCTCACTACTATGGCTCTCACGCCAGGCGCATATCCCCTTCAAACCTCTGCCCGGCACCCTTACTCCAAGGAGAACGAGCATGAGTGCATCACTGCGCAGCATCGACGGTCAGGACGAAGCCACCATCTTGCGTGAAATCCAGAGTGCCCTGCGCGACCTGCGCTTCGGCGCGGTGGAGATCACCGTGCACAACGCCCAGGTGGTGCAGATCGAACGCAAGGAGAAGTTCCGCCTGCAGCAGCCCGGCAACAAGGCCGGCTGACCACGCAACAACCCCTAATTAGAAAAAATGCCAATCGGGAGCTTCACCATGTCCATCCGCCGTTATGCGCTTGCCGCCCTGGCCAGCGCCGTTTTTGCCGGTTCCGCGATCGCCAAGGACTTCGAACTGTTGAACGTGTCCTATGACCCGACCCGCGAGCTGTACCAGCAGTACAACGCCGAGTTCATCAAGCACTGGCAAGCCGCTCACCCGGGCGACAAGGTGAAGATCCAGCAATCCCACGGCGGTTCGGGCAAGCAGGCCCGCGCGGTGATCGATGGCCTGCGCGCCGACGTGGTCACCCTGGCCCTGGCCGGCGACATCGATGAAGTCGCCAAGCTCGGCAAGACCCTGCCGGAGGACTGGCAGAAGCGCCTGCCGGACGCCAGCACCCCGTACACTTCGACCATCGTGTTCCTGGTACGCAAGGGCAACCCGAAAGGCATCAAGGACTGGGGCGACCTGATCAAGAAGGACGTCTCGGTGATCACCCCCAACCCGAAAACCTCCGGCGGCGCCCGCTGGAACTTCCTCGCCGCCTGGGCCTACGGCCTGAAATCCGGCGGTAGCGAAGACAAGGCCAAGGCCTACGTGCAGGAGCTGTTCAAGCACGTACCGGTGCTGGATACCGGCGCCCGTGGTTCGACCATCACCTTCGTCAACAACGGCCAGGGCGATGTGCTGCTGGCCTGGGAGAACGAGGCCTTCCTGGCGCTGAAAGAAGACGGTGGCGCCGACAAGTTCGAGATCGTCGTGCCGTCGCTGTCGATCCTCGCCGAGCCGCCGGTGGCCGTGGTCGACAAGAACGCCGAGAAGAAGGGCAACGAGCAGATCGCCGAGGAATACCTCAAGCACCTGTACAGCCCGGCTGGCCAGAAGATCGCCGCCGAGAACTTCTACCGTCCGCGTGACGCGAAAGTCGCCGCCGAGTTTGCCAAGCAGTTCCCGAAACTGGACCTGGTGACCATCGACAAGGACTTCGGTGGCTGGAAGACTGCGCAGCCGAAGTTCTTCAATGACGGCGGTGTGTTCGACCAGATTTATCAGGCACAGTGATCGGCAATGAAATGAATAGGAGCGGGGCCGCTTTGCGGCCCTTTCGCCGGCAAGCCGGCTCCCACAGGAAGCGGGTATGCACTGCAACTGTGGGAGCTGGCTTGCCAGCGAAAGGGTTGCGTAGCAGCCCCACAAAGAAAACCCTTCAGTAGCCTGCATGTGCCCGGGACCGACCCCGGGCTTCGTGCGTTCAACCAGGGACCTTTATGTCACGTCGTATATCCCCCGTCATACCCGGCTTCGGGCTGACGCTGGGCTACACCTTGGTGTACCTCAGCCTGATCGTGCTGATACCGCTGGCGGCCATGTTCATCCATGCCTCGCAGCTGACCTGGGAGCAGTTCTGGAACATCGTCAGCGCGCCGCGGGTCATCGCCGCGCTGAAGCTGAGTTTCGGCACCGCTCTGTTTGCCGCCATCATCAACGGCGTGATCGGCACCCTGCTGGCCTGGGTGCTGGTGCGCTACACCTTCCCCGGGCGCAAGATCATCGACGCGATGATCGACCTGCCGTTCGCCCTGCCCACGGCCGTGGCCGGTATCGCCTTGACCGCGCTGTACGCGCCGGCAGGCTGGGTCGGCCAGTTCGCCACCGACCTGGGCTTCAAGATCGCCTACACCCCACTGGGCATCACCCTGGCACTGACCTTCGTCACCCTGCCGTTCGTGGTGCGCACGGTGCAGCCGGTGCTGGCCGACATCCCGCGTGAAGTGGAAGAGGCCGCCGCCTGCCTGGGCGCGAAGCCCTTGCAGGTGTTCCGTCACATCCTGGCGCCGGCGCTGCTGCCAGCCTGGCTGACCGGCTTCGCCCTGGCCTTCGCCCGCGGCGTGGGCGAGTACGGTTCGGTGATCTTCATCGCCGGCAACATGCCGATGAAGACCGAGATCCTGCCGCTGCTGATCATGGTCAAGCTCGACCAGTACGACTACACCGGCGCCACCGCCATCGGCGTGCTGATGCTGGTGGTTTCCTTCATCCTGCTGCTGCTGATCAACTTGCTGCAGCGGCGCATCGAAACCCCTTGAAGGAGGCCCGCTAATGTCTTCATCGACCCTTGGCGCGAGCGCCGCCGCCAACGCCGCCCGGCGTGGCAGCGCCACTTCGCGCCGCGTGCTGATCACCCTGGCCTGGATCGTCTTCGCCCTGTTCCTGGCCTTGCCGCTGGTGATCGTGGTGTCCCAGGCGCTCAAGAACGGCTTCGGCACGTTCTTCGAGGCAATCTTCGAGGCCGATGCGCTGTCGGCGCTCAAGCTCACCCTGCTGGCGGTGGCCATCTCGGTGCCGCTGAACCTGCTGTTTGGGGTCAGTGCCGCCTGGTGCGTGAGCAAATACACCTTCCGTGGCAAGAGCCTGCTGGTGACCCTGATCGACCTGCCGTTCTCGGTGTCGCCGGTAATCGCCGGCCTGGTCTACGTGCTGATGTTCGGCGCCCAGGGCCTGTTCGGCCCGTGGCTGCAGGACCACGATATCCAGATCGTGTTCGCCCTGCCGGGCATTGTCCTGGCGACCATCTTCGTCACCGTGCCGTTCGTGGCCCGTGAACTGATCCCGCTGATGCAGGAGCAGGGCACCCAGGAAGAGGAGGCCGCGCGCCTGCTCGGCGCCAACGGCTGGCAGATGTTCTGGCACGTCACCCTGCCGAACATCAAATGGGGCCTGATCTACGGCGTGGTGCTGTGCACCGCGCGGGCGATGGGCGAGTTCGGCGCGGTGTCGGTGGTGTCCGGGCATATCCGTGGCGTCACCAACACCTTGCCGCTGCACGTGGAGATCCTCTACAACGAGTACAACCATGTCGCGGCCTTCAGCGTGGCCAGCCTGTTGCTGATCCTGGCGCTCTTCATCCTGCTGCTCAAGCAGTGGAGCGAGAACCGTATTAACCGCCTGCGCCACAGCGCCGCGGAGGAATGATTCATGTCGATCGAAGTTCGTAATGTCAGCAAGCGCTTCAACAGCTTCCAGGCCCTGAACGCCATCAACCTGGATATCCACAGCGGCGAGCTGGTGGCCCTGCTCGGCCCGTCCGGCTGTGGCAAGACCACCCTGCTGCGCATCATCGCCGGCCTGGAAACGCCGGACGACGGCAGCATCGTGTTCCACGGCGAGGATGTCTCGGGCCACGACGTGCGTGACCGTAACGTCGGCTTCGTGTTCCAGCACTACGCGCTGTTCCGCCACATGAGTGTGTTCGACAACGTCGCGTTTGGCCTGCGCATGAAACCCAAGGGCGAGCGCCCGAGCGAGAGCAAGATCGCCGAGAAGGTCCATGAGCTGCTGAACATGGTCCAGCTCGACTGGCTGTCCGACCGTTACCCCGAGCAGCTGTCCGGTGGCCAGCGCCAGCGTATCGCCCTGGCCCGTGCCCTGGCGGTGGAACCCAAGGTGCTGCTGCTCGACGAGCCGTTCGGGGCGCTGGATGCCAAGGTGCGCAAGGAGCTGCGCCGCTGGCTGGCGCGCCTGCACGAGGACATCAACCTGACCTCGGTGTTCGTCACCCACGACCAGGAAGAGGCCATGGAAGTGGCCGACCGCATCGTGGTGATGAACAAGGGCGTGATCGAGCAGATCGGCTCGCCGGGCGAGGTGTACGAGAAGCCGGCCAACGATTTCGTCTACCACTTCCTCGGCGACTCCAACCGCCTGGCGCTCAGCGAAGGGCACCATGTGCTGTTCCGTCCGCACGAAGTGTCGCTGTCGCGCCATGAAACCGAAGGCCACCATGCCGCCGAGGTGCGTGACATTCGCCCGCTGGGCGCGACGACCCGGGTGACCTTGAAGGTGGAAGGGCAGAGCGAGCTGATCGAGGCCGAGGTGGTCAAGGACCACGACAGCCTGACCGGGCTGGCGCGCGGCGAGACGCTGTTCTTCCGGCCGAAGGTGTGGCAGAAGGTGGCCGATATCTGAGCGACTGGATGTGAATGAAGAACCCGGGCCTGGTCCCGGGTTTTTTTTGCCTGCACCATCGTATTCGCGGGTAAACCCGCTCCCACAAGGACCGGCGCCAAAGTCTGTGGGAGCGGGTTTACCCGCGAACGAGGGCGCAGCCCTCGCAGCGATTCGATGCCTTTCACAAATATTTTCAATGCAGGCCAGGCATCGTTGACTTGGCGGCCTGCTACAAGCCACGAACGACGCGGCCTGCAAACAGCACATCAAAATCAATATTCATAAAAGCTATAACGTTAACTTTAAACATTACTTTATGGCCTAAGCCCCTGCCGTCGATGATTCAGCCACACACCTGAATCGAGACCCCAGGAGTTTCAGCAATGGGTAATGTCCAGTCGGCCGTCAGGGCCTTTGAGCAGCCATGGCACCCGGCATCGGGCGACCTGGTCGAGCTCGGACGCACACTGCGCCTGCCGCTTGGCCAGTTGCGCCTGCAGCGCACGCCGGTGAGCGGCCTCAAGCGCCGCGACAAGCTCGCGCTGGGCCTGCTGGTGCTGGCGCTGCATGGCGCCGCCGCCTACTGGATCAGCCAGGCGCCGACCCCGGCGCTGCCGGTCGTGCCGCCGCAGATCCCGCCCATGACCATCGAGTTCGCCGCGCCCGCCCCGCCGATCGTAGAGCCGCCGCCACCTGCCCCGGCACCGCCTGTGGTGGAACCGCCACCGCCGGTGGTCGACGAGCTGGCCGCCAAGCCAAAGCCCAAGCCGAAACCGGTGCCCAAGCCGGTGGCCAAGCCGCAACCCAAGCCGCAGCCGAAACCGGTCGAAGCACCGCCGCCAACGCCGGTGGCTGCCCCTGCACCGCCTGCGCCAGCCGCACCGCCCGCGCCGGCCCCGGTGACCCCGGCATCGGCCAACGCCGCGTACCTGAAGAACCCGGCCCCCGAGTACCCGCAGATGGCCCTGCGCCGTGGCTGGGAAGGCACCGTGCTGCTGCGCGTCGAGGTGCTGCCCAGCGGCAAGCCCGGGCAGATCCAGCTGCAGAAGAGCAGTGGCCGTGACGCCCTGGATGCTGCCGCGCTGGCCGCAGTCAAGCGCTGGAGTTTCGTCCCCGCCAAGCAGGGCGACGTGGCCCTGGCCGGCTGGGTCAGCGTACCCATCGATTTCAAGCTTCGTTAATTCGCCACCGCACAAAGGAAGGACATCACCATGAGCCTGTTGGCATCCCCCCTCGAATCCGTTGAAAGCGCCGTCATCTGGCTGTTGGTCGGTTTCTCCGTGGCCACTTGGGCGCTGGCCCTGGTCAAGGTTGTGCAGTTCGTGCGCCTCAAGCGCCAGGACAAGCGCTTTCACCAGCAGTTCTGGGCCGCATCCAGCCTCGACTCCGCCGCCGAAATCAGCCACCAGCAACCCGGCCCCGCCGCCCGCGTCGCCCAGGCCGGTTACGCCGCCATCGCCGTCGGCGAACCCGGCCAGGCCAATGACCTGAGCCAGGCCATCAACCATCAGGACCGCCTCGAGCGTGCCCTGCGCCAGCAGATCGTGCGCGAGCGCCGCTCGCTGGAAACCGGCCTGGCGGTGGTCGCCAGTATCGGCAGCACTTCGCCCTTCATCGGCCTGTTCGGCACCGTGTGGGGCATCATGGAAGCGCTCAAGGGCATCAGCGCGGCAGGTTCCGCCAGCCTGGAAACCGTGGCCGGCCCGATCGGCGCGGCGCTGGTCGCCACCGGCGTGGGTATCGCCGTCGCGGTGCCGGCAGTGCTGGTCTACAACTACTTCCTGCGCCGCCTCAAGCTGACCGCTGCCGACCTCGACGACTTCGCCCACGACTTCTACAGCCTGGCGCAGAAGAGTGCCTTCCGCGTGCTGCTGCACCCGGCGGTGCAGCGCCAGCAGGCCGGCTTCAACCAAGCTGTGAAGGAGGCCTCCTGACATGGCCTTCTCGACCCAGGACAGCGATGAAGTATTGAGTGAAATCAACGTCACGCCACTGGTGGACGTCATGCTGGTGCTGCTGGTGGTGTTCATCGTCACCGCGCCGCTGCTGACCAATGCCATCCCCATCAACCTGCCCAAGACCGAGGCCGTGGCCCCGGTGGAGCAGAAGGACCCGCTGGTGGTGAGCATCGATGGCAGCGGCAAGCTGTTCATCAACAAGGACGAGATCCAGCCCGACCTGCTGGAAACCAACCTCAAGGCCGCCAAAGGCAAGGACGCCGAGCTGCGCGTGCAGCTGCAGGCCGACGATGGCGTGAACTACGGCGAAGTCGCCCGGGCCATGGCGGCCATCGAACGGGCCGGCATTACCAAGCTGGCGGTGATCACCGCGCGCTGACCGGCAATACCCTCTTCAGGCAAGTGCTTATGGGCCATTTTCCTTGGCAGGGGATGGCCCTTTTTTTATGGGGCCTTCACTGGACTGTGTTGCGTTGCTGGTGCTGGCCTCATCGCTGGCAAGCCAGCTCCCACAGGGTTCGCGTATGGCTGGGTATATGCGGTCGAGGTGGGAGCTGGCTTGCCAGCGATGAGGCCTGAGGGATTGCATAGTCATAAAACGAATAAACAAATGAAAAAATATGATTTATGGATATATGTGACCAGCTGTTAAGGTCAGTTCCATCCAGCGGGGCCAACCCCTCGCGGCCCTGCAAATCGAATCGAAGGAAGCGCTTTCAATGCTGGTTGTTTCTGTCGGTGGTAGCCCCAGTCTTCGTTCACGCTCCGGCGTGCTGCTAGAACGCACCCGCGACTGGCTGCAGGAGCGCGGTGTCGAAGTGGTGACCTTCCAGGTGCGTGAGTTCAACGCCGAAGACCTGCTGCACGCGCGCTTCGACAGCCCGCAGGTGCGTCACTTCATCGAACTGGTGGCCCAGGCCGACGGCCTGGTGGTGGCCACCCCGGTGTACAAAGCCTCGTTTGCCGGCGCGCTGAAGACCCTGCTCGACCTGCTGCCCGAGCGTGCCCTGGAACACAAGGTGGTACTGCCGGTGGCAACCGGCGGCAGCATCGCCCACATGCTTGCCGTGGACTACGCGCTCAAGCCGGTGCTGTCTGCCTTGAAGGCGCAGGAGACCCTGCAAGGGATCTTCGCCGACGACAGTCAGATCGCCTACGGCGAAGGCAACCGCCCTGCGCAGCTGGCCCCGGCCCTGGAGCAGCGCCTGCAGGATTCGCTGGAAACCTTCCATGGCGCCCTGGCGCGGCGGCCTCGGCCGGTCGCACCGGGTGTGCTCAACGAACGCCTGCTCAGTGCCCGCTGGAGCATCTGAGCCACTGATCCATCGCTTCACTGCTGTCCCACCTTACTCGCCCGTCAACGAGGCAAGCAGGTGCAACCCGAACCCAACTCGCACAGGAGAGCGCCATGCGCACAGTCTTCTTGCGTCGTGGTCTGGTCGCCCTGTTTGCGGCGGCTGTGTCCTTCGGCGCCATCACCCAAGCCCAGGCCGAGAGCCTGCGTATCGGTTACCAGAAATACGGCACCCTGGTGCTGCTCAAGGCCAAGGGCTCGCTGGAGAAGCGCCTGAAGGAACAGGGCATCGACGTGCAATGGACCGAGTTCCCCGGCGGCCCGCAGCTGCTTGAAGGGCTCAACGTCGGCTCGATCGACTTCGGTGTCACCGGTGAAACCCCGCCGGTATTCGCCCAGGCCGCAGGCGCCGACCTGCTCTACGTCGCCTATGAGCCGCCAGCCCCGCACAGCGAGGCGATCCTCGTGCCCAAAGGCTCGTCGATCCAGTCGGTGAAAGAGCTCAAGGGCAAGAAAGTCGCGCTGAACAAAGGCTCGAACGTTCATTACCTGCTGGTGCGTGCCCTCGAAGACGCCGGCCTCAAATACACCGACATCCAGCCGGTCTACCTGCCGCCGGCCGACGCCCGCGCCGCCTTCGAGCGTGGCAGCGTCGATGCCTGGGTGATCTGGGACCCGTACCAGGCCGCCGCCGAGCAACAGCTGCAGGCCCGTACCCTGCGTGACGGCAAGGGCCTGGTCGACAACCACCAGTTCTACCTGGCCACCCGCAGCTACGCCACCCAACACCCGGCGGTGATCAACACCCTGGTCGAGGAAGTGCGCACCGTGGGCCAGTGGTCCCAGGCCAACCCCCAGGAGGTGACCGACCAGGTCGCGCCGCTGCTCGGCCTGCCCGCCGACATCACCCTGACCTCGGTGAAACGCCAGGGCTACGGTGCCGCGCCGCTGACCCCGGAAGTGATCGCCGCGCAGCAGAAGATCGCCGACACCTTCCAGGCCCTGAAGCTGATCCCCAAGCCCTTGAGCATCAAGGACGTGATCTGGACACCCCCCGCCAAGGTCGCCAGCGCGCCTTGATCGATTCGCCAGTGCCGGGGCCAGGCCCCGGCTCGAGCCACCCTTGAGGAGACAACTCCAATGAGCCTGAACATCTTCTGGTTCCTGCCCACCCACGGTGACGGCAAGTACCTGGGCACCAGCGAAGGCGCCCGCGCCGTCGACCATGGCTACCTGGCGCAGATCGCCCAGGCCGCCGACCGCCTCGGCTTCGGCGGCGTGCTGATCCCCACCGGGCGGTCCTGCGAGGACTCCTGGCTGGTCGCCGCGTCGCTGATCCCGGTGACCGAGCGCCTGAAGTTCCTGGTCGCGCTGCGCCCGGGGATCATTTCGCCGACCGTGGCCGCGCGCCAGGCCGCCACCCTCGATCGCCTGTCCAACGGCCGTGCGCTGTTCAACCTGGTGACCGGCGGCGACCCCGACGAACTGGCCGGTGACGGCCTGCACCTGAGCCACCAGGAGCGCTACGAGGCCTCGGTGGAGTTCACCCGCATCTGGCGCAAGGTGCTGGAAGGTGAAAACGTCGACTACGACGGTAAACACATCCAGGTGAAGGGCGCCAAGCTGCTCTACCCGCCGATTCAGCAACCACGTCCGCCGCTGTATTTCGGCGGTTCGTCCGAGGCCGCCCAGGACCTGGCTGCCGAACAGGTCGAGCTGTACCTGACCTGGGGCGAGCCACCGAGCGCCGTTGCCGAGAAAATCGCCCAGGTGCGCGAGAAAGCCGCCGCCCAGGGCCGTGAAGTGCGCTTCGGTATCCGCCTGCACGTGATCGTGCGGGAAACCAACGAAGAAGCCTGGGCTGCCGCCGACAAGCTGATCTCGCACCTGGACGACGACACCATCGCCCGCGCCCAGGCTTCGCTGGCGCGCTTCGATTCGGTCGGCCAGCAACGCATGGCTGCGCTGCACAACGGCAACCGCGACAACCTGGAGGTCAGCCCCAACCTGTGGGCCGGCGTCGGCCTGGTGCGCGGCGGTGCCGGCACTGCGCTGGTGGGCGATGGCCCGACCGTGGCGGCGCGGGTCAAGGAATACGCAGACCTGGGCATCGATACCTTCATCTTCTCGGGTTATCCACACCTGGAAGAGTCGTACCGCGTCGCTGAACTGCTGTTCCCGCATCTGGATGTGCAGCGCCCGGAGCAACCGAAAACCGGTGGTTACGTGAGCCCGTTCGGCGAAATGGTCGCCAACGACATCCTGCCCAAAGCCGTGTCGCAGAGCTGAGGGCCGGACCATGGGTGCTGATACCTCAACCTCCTGGGCCAAGCGCCTGGCGCCGTGGGCGCTGCCGGTGCTGCTGTTGGCAGTCTGGCAGCTGGCGGTCAGCGCTGGCTGGCTGTCGACCCGCATCCTGCCGGCACCCAGCGCAGTGGTCAGCGCCGGGGTCGAGCTGGTGCGCAGCGGGGAAATCTGGACGCACCTGGCCATCAGTGGCTGGCGTGCCGGGCTGGGCTTCGCCATCGGCGGCAGCCTCGGCCTGCTGCTGGGCTTCATCACCGGCCTGTCGAAGTGGGGCGAGCGCCTGCTCGACAGCTCGGTGCAGATGATCCGCAACGTGCCGCACCTGGCGTTGATCCCGCTGGTGATCCTGTGGTTCGGTATCGATGAGTCGGCAAAGATTTTCCTGGTGGCGCTGGGGACCTTGTTCCCGATCTACCTGAACACCTACCACGGCATCCGTAACGTCGACCCGGCGTTGGTGGAAATGGCGCGCAGTTACGGGCTGTCGGGCTTCGGCCTGTTCCGTCAGGTGATCCTGCCGGGGGCGCTGCCGTCGATCCTGGTCGGTGTGCGCTTCGCCCTTGGCTTCATGTGGCTGACCCTGATCGTCGCCGAGACCATTTCGGCCAACGCCGGCATCGGTTACCTGGCGATGAACGCCCGTGAGTTCCTGCAGACCGACGTGGTGGTGCTGGCGATCGTGCTGTACGCCGTGCTCGGCAAGCTCGCCGACCTGGCCGCCCGTGGCCTGGAGCGTGTGTGGTTGCGCTGGCACCCGGCCTATCAGGTCGCCAAGAAGGAGGGTGCGTGATGACCGTGCTCAAAGAGCAGCCGCCACGCCTGCTGCGTGGCATCCCGCTGGCCGCCAACGGCCTGCGCAAGACCTTTGGCCAGCGCGAAGTGTTGAAGGGCATCGACCTGCACATTCCGGCCGGCCAGTTCGTCGCCATCGTCGGCCGTAGCGGCTGCGGCAAGAGCACCTTGCTGCGCCTGCTGGCCGGGCTCGACAACCCCAGCGCCGGCGAATTGCTGGCCGGTGCCGCGCCACTGGCCGAGGCCCGGGAGGACACCCGGCTGATGTTCCAGGACGCCCGCCTGCTGCCGTGGAAGAAGGTGATCGACAACGTCGGCCTGGGCCTGTCCGGCGACTGGCGGCAACGGGCGTTGGATGCCCTGGAGGCGGTCGGCCTGGCTGACCGCGCCAATGAGTGGCCGGCGGCCTTGTCCGGCGGCCAGAAGCAACGGGTTGCCCTGGCCCGGGCGTTGATCCATCAGCCGCGCCTGCTGCTGCTGGACGAGCCGCTGGGCGCGCTGGACGCATTGACCCGTATCGAGATGCAGCAACTGATCGAACGCCTGTGGCGTCAGCACGGTTTCACCGTGCTGCTGGTCACCCACGACGTCAGCGAAGCCGTCGCCGTGGCTGACCGGGTGATCCTGATCGAGGACGGCGCCGTCGGCCTCGACCTGCTGGTCGACCTGCCGCGCCCTCGGGCGCGTGGTTCGCACCGCCTGGCAAGCTTGGAAAGTGAAGTGCTGGACCGTGTTCTGTCCGCCCCGGGCACCCCGCCCGAGCCGGAACCTGTAGCCCCTTTGCCCACGCAGCTGCGTTGGGCGCATTGAACCCCGAAGCCAATCAAAGGAAATCAGCCATGACCATCAAAGCCATCAACGTTCGCAACCAGTTCAAAGGCACCGTGAAGGAAATCCTCGAAGGCCCGGTACTGTCGGAAATCGACGTGCAGACCGCCTCGGGCGTGGTGACTTCGGTGATCACCACCCGTTCCGTGAAGGAGCTGGAGCTGCAGGTAGGCAGTGAAGTGATTGCCTTTGTGAAATCGACTGAAGTGTCTATCGCCAAGCTGTGATGCTGCTCGCTATCGGGGCTGCTTCGCAGCCCTTCGCGGGTAAACCCGCTCCCACAGGGTCCGCGCAAGATTTTGACCCTGCGCAGTACCTGTGGGAGCGGGTTTACCCGCGAAGGGTGGCCCCGATAACTTCAGCTGGAGCGCTTGGCCAGAAACGGCGGCAGGTACAGCCCCAGATACGCCTCGAACACCCGCATCCCTTCTTCCGCCATGCGCGGGGTGATCTGCTCGTGCAGCTGCATTGAGCGGGCATACACCCGATCGCTCAGCTCCATCGCCAAGGCGAACACATGCACATCCTGCGGCATCGCCGGCAACTGGAAATGGCGGTCGAACAGCTGGTGCATCAACTCGCCCAGTTCCAGGTCGTGCTGGCGGTCAGCCTGGACCACTTCGCTCAGGCCATGCTGGGCCAGGATCAGTTGCCGCGCTGCGGCGTCCTCGTTGTAGATGTCGAGCATGCGCTGCTCGATCAACCGTGACAGGCCATGCCAGGTGCTGAACGCCGCGCTGTCGATCGGTGCGCTCAAGGCTTCGCGAAAGGCCCGGTGCACATCGGCGGTCAGCGCTTCGAGCAGGGCCGGTACGCTGGCGAAGAAGTGGTACACCGACGACGGCGGGATCTGCGCCCGCTCGGCGACGTTGTAGATCGACAACCCCGCCACCCCTTGCCCGGCCAGCAGCTCGCGCGCAGCTGCCAGGATCGCTTCGATCCTGGCCTGGCTGCTGGCGCGCGGTTTGCGCGGGGTGGCGGTGCGGTTCATCAGTTGCTGATGGCCAGGATGCTGGCCTGGTAGGCGCCGACGAACAGGTCGAAGTCGCCGACTTCCTGCTGCTCCAGGCGCGACTGCTCGGCCAGGGAATCGCGGGCGAGGGTTTCGAAGGCCTGTTGCTGCTCGGCGGGCAGCGGCTGTTCGCGGAAGGTCTCGGCGTGCACGCGGCTCTGGCGCAGGGAGAACTCGATGAAGCTTTCATCGTGTTCGGTCATGCGCGCCAGTACCTGGGCCGACGGGGTCAGTTCAGGGTCATCGACCTTGGCCTGTTGGGCTTGCAGGGCCTTGGCGTGCTCGTTGCCGCCTTGGGCACGGTCGAGCAGCTCGGCCATCTGGCCGATACGGCCGATGAGCTCGCTGGCCCAGTCCTTGAGCGCGATCGGCTGGCCGTTACGCTGCAGCGCAAGGCCCGGGCGACGGCCTTCCTTGACCACGGTCAGGAAGTTGCTGGTGCACTGGCCGCATTCGCCGTTGTCCAGCTGCGGGCTGTCGTCCAGCGCACAGAGCAGCAGGAAGGCGTCGAGGAAGCGCGCTTCGGTGAGGTCGATGCCCACCGGCAGGAACGGGTTGATGTCCAGGCAACGCACTTCGACGTACTGCACGCCACGGGAGATCAGGGCCTGGATCGGCCGCTCGCCGGTGTAGGTCACGCGCTTGGGGCGGATGTTCGAGTAGTACTCGTTCTCGATCTGCAGGATGTTGGTGTTGAGCTGCACCCACTCGCCATCCTTGTGCGTGCCGACCTCGACGTAGGGCGGGTAGGGCGTGCCCACCGCCTTGCGCAGGCTGTCGGTGTAGCTGGCGAGGTTGTTGTAGCAGGGCGTGAGGCCCGCCTGGGCGTTGCTCTGGTAACCCAGGTCGCTCATGCGCAGGCTGGTGGCGTAGGGCAGGTAGAGGGTGTTGGCGTCGAGCTCTTCGAGCTGGTGCGGGCGGCCGCGCAGGAAGCCTTTGTCCAGGGTCGGCGAGGCACCGAACAGGTACATCAGCAGCCAACTGTAGCGGCGGAAATTGCGGATCAGCGCGATGTAGGCCGAGGACTGGTAGTCGCGGTCGTCCTCTGCGCTGCCTTCTTCGGCGCGCAGCAATGGCCACAGTGCTTCAGGCAGCGAGAAGTTGTAGTGGATGCCGGCGATGCACTGCATGGTGCGGCCGTAACGCAGGGCCAGGCCCTTGCGGTACACGTGCTTGAGCTTGCCGATGTTCGAGGTGCCGTACTCGGCGATCGGGATGTCCTCCTCGGCCGGCAGCGCGCAGGGCATCGACGGGCTCCACAGCAACTCGTGGCCCAGCTTGCTGTAGACGAAGCGGTGGGTCTGTTCGAGGCTTTCGAGCACCTTGGCCGGGTCGGCCAGGGCTGGGGTGATGAACTCCAGCAGCGACTCGGAATAGTCGGTGGTGATCTGCTCGTTGGTCAGCGCCGAACCCAAGGCTTCGGGGTGCGGGGTCTGGGCCAGGCGACCGTCTTCGGTCACGCGCAGGCATTCGCGCTCAATGCCGTGCAGGCACTGCTTGAGCAGGTCGAGGTTGTCGCCGAGCAGGCTCAGGCGGCGGTTGAGGAGGTCGCTCAAGATGGATTCCTTCACGCGTCAGTCGCCCCAATATGGGGGTAGGTATGACGGTCTACAAGGGTAGTTGGGAAAGGAACTGGCGTTGTCGCCTGGTTGCGCGGTTCCGACGCCAATAACGCGGGACCGCTGCGCGCTCCATCGCCGGCAAGCCGGCTCCCACAAGACCCTGTGGGAGCCGGCTTGCCGGCGATGGGCTGCAGAGCAGCCCCAACAGCTATTGCCGGCAAAAATACCGCAGATGGGTCGGAGTCAGCTAGAGAACCGCGAAGGTTCCCTGCGCCTTGGCCACCAACTTGTCGCCCTGGAGCACGTCGGCGTCGACCACCAGCGTGCGCCGCCCGGCGTGCAGCACGCGGGCGGTGCACAGCACCTCACCCTCGCTGACGGCGCGCATGTAGTTGATCTTGCACTCGATGGTCACGCTCTGCTGGTCGAAACCATGGCTGGCCGAACAGGCCAGGCCCATGGCGATATCGACCAGGCTGAAGATCGCCCCGCCGTGCAGCTTCTGGCCACGGTTGCGCAACTGCGGCTCGAGCGCCAGGGCTACCTCGGCAACGCCGCTGTCCAGGCGTTGCAGGCGGCAGCCCAGCAGTTGGCTGAAGGCGCTTTCGACGTACTCTTTCGGGACGTCCATCACTTCTTCTTCAACTGCTTGGCGTTGGCGAACAGCGAGGCCATGGCGTTGTTGGCCGGTGCGGCGGCAGTGGTTTCACGCGGGCGCGGTGCCTGCTGCTGGCGGTTGCCGCCATTGCCGCCACGGCTGCCGCCACGGTTGCCTTCGACCTTCTCGCCCGGGGTGTCGCTCATGCGCATGGACAGGCCGACCCGCTTGCGCGGGATGTCCACTTCCATGACCTTGACCTTGACCACATCGCCGGCCTTGACGGCTTCGCGCGGGTCCTTGATGAACTTCTCGGACAGCGCCGAGATGTGCACCAGGCCGTCCTGGTGCACGCCGATGTCGACGAAGGCACCGAAGTTGGTGACGTTGGTCACCACGCCTTCGAGGATCATGCCCGGCTCCAGGTCCTTGAGGTCCTCGACGCCGTCCTGGAAGGTGGCGGTCTTGAACTCGGGGCGTGGGTCGCGGCCGGGCTTGTCCAGCTCCTGCAGGATGTCGGTGACGGTCGGCAGGCCGAAGGTTTCGTCGGTGAACTGCTTCGGGTCCAGGCGCTTGAGGAAGCCGCTGTCGCCGATCAGCGAGCGGATGTCGCGCTCGGTGCCGGCGGCGATGCGCTGCACCAGCGGGTAGGCCTCGGGGTGCACGGCGGAGGCGTCCAGCGGGTTGTCGCCGTTCATCACACGCAGGAAGCCGGCGGCCTGTTCGAAGGTCTTTTCGCCGAGGCGGCTGACCTTTTTCAGCGCGGCGCGGGTGGCGAACGGGCCGTTGGCGTCGCGGTGGGAGACGATGTTCTGCGCAAGCGTGGCGTTGAGGCCGGAGATGCGCGTCAGCAGCGCCACCGAAGCGGTGTTGACGTCCACGCCCACGGCGTTCACGCAGTCCTCGACCACGGCATCCAGGCCACGGGCCAGTTTCACCTGCGACACGTCGTGCTGGTATTGGCCGACGCCGATGGATTTCGGGTCGATCTTCACCAGTTCCGCCAGCGGGTCCTGCAGGCGGCGGGCGATCGACACGGCGCCACGGATCGATACGTCCAGATCCGGGAACTCCCGGGCGGCCAGTTCCGAGGCCGAGTACACCGAGGCGCCGGCTTCGGAGACCATGATCTTGGTGATCTTCAGGGCTGGGTATTTCTTAACCAGCTCGGCCACCAGCTTGTCGCTTTCGCGGCTGGCGGTGCCGTTGCCGATGGCGATCAGCTCCACCGAGTGCTTGGCGCACAGGGCGGCCATGATCGAGATCGTGCGGTCCCAGTCGTTCTTCGGCGCGTGCGGGTACACCGTGGTGTAGTCCAGCAGCTTGCCGGTGGCATCGACCACGGCGATCTTGCAGCCGGTGCGCAGGCCCGGGTCGAAGCCCAAGGTAGCGCGCGGGCCGGCCGGGGCGGCCAGCAGCAGGTCGTGCAGGTTGTGGGCGAACACGTTGATCGCCTCGCCTTCGGCGTTGTCGCGCAGCTCGCCGAACAGGTCGGTTTCCAGGTGGGTGTAGAGCTTGACCTTCCAGGTCCAGCGCACCACTTCGCCCAGCCACTTGTCGGCCGGGCGGTTGCGGTTTTCGATGCCGACGTGGTTGCCGATCATCACTTCGCACGGGTGCAGGGTGCCGGGCAGCTCTTCGCCGACTTTCAGCGAGGCGCTCAGCACGCCCTCGTTGCGCCCGCGGAAGATCGCCAGGGCGCGGTGCGACGGGGCGGTGCGCAGCAGTTCGTCATGGGCGAAGTAATCGCGGAACTTGGCGCCTTCCTCTTCCTTGCCGGCCACCAGGCGGGCGCTGAGCACGGCTTCCTGCTTGAGGAAGTTGCGCAGTTTTTCCAGCAGGGCGGCGTCTTCGGCGAAGCGCTCCATGAGGATGTACTTGGCGCCTTCGAGCGCTGCCTTGACGTCGGCCACGCCTTTTTCGGCGTCGATGAAGCGCGCCGCTTCGCTTTCCGGATTCAGTTGCGGGTCGTTGAACAGGCCGTCGGCCAGCTCGCCGAGGCCGGCTTCCAGGGCGATCTGGCCCTTGGTGCGACGCTTCTGCTTGTAGGGAAGGTAAAGGTCTTCGAGGCGGGTCTTGGTGTCGGCGAGCTTGATTTCGCGGGCCAGTTCCGGGGTCAGCTTGCCCTGCTCCTCGATGCTGGCGAGGATGCTGGCGCGCCGGTCGTCGAGTTCGCGCAGGTAGCGCAGGCGCTCTTCCAGGTGGCGCAGCTGGGTGTCGTCCAGGCTGCCGGTCACTTCCTTGCGGTAACGGGCGATGAAGGGCACGGTCGAGCCTTCGTCCAACAGGCCCACGGCCGCTTCGACCTGTTGTGGGCGCACGCCCAGTTCCTCGGCGATACGGCTGTTGATGCTGTCCATGAGAACCACCTGACAAATAGTGAATGCAAGGCCGCGGGTGGCTGTTCAGGCCCGGCGGCGCTGGGTGAAAGGCGCGCATTATACCCATCGTGCCGGGCTTGCGGTGATGGCGCCGGGCCATGGGCCGCGGCCTGGAAGTGGCACCATGGGAAAAATCTGCTAACAATGCACACGGCACGCGCTGCAATGGCTACGCCATAATGCGCGGCGATCTCAGAGGAGCAATTCATGACCAGCACCGCAAACGCCGCAGATGGCGACAAGATTCTCATCGTCGACGACGACCCAGGCCTGAGCAGCCTGCTGGACCGTTTTTTCACCAGCAAGGGCTTCCGTGTGCGCACCGTGCCCAACGTCGAACAGATGGACCGCCTGCTGGCCCGTGAGGTGTTCAACCTGGTGGTGCTCGACCTGATGCTGCCGGGCGAGGACGGCCTGTCCGCGTGCAAGCGCCTGCGCGCGTCGAACAACCAGATCCCGATCATCATGCTCACCGCCAAGGGCGACGAGCTCAGCCGTATCAAAGGGCTGGAGCTGGGCGCCGACGACTACCTGGCCAAGCCCTTCAACCCCGACGAGCTGGTGGCCCGGGTCAAGGCCGTGCTGCGTCGCCAGTCGCCGACGGTGCCGGGCGCGCCGGGCAGCGAGGAAGAGACCGTCACCTTCGGTGACTACGAACTGTCGCTGGCCACCCGCGAACTCAAGCGTGGCGACGAAACGCACATGCTTACCACCGGCGAATTCGCCGTGCTCAAGGCCCTGGTGATGCATGCCCGCGAGCCGCTGACCCGCGACAAACTGATGAACCTGGCCCGTGGTCGCGAGTGGGATGCGCTGGAGCGCTCCATCGACGTGCAGATCTCGCGCCTGCGCCGGATGATCGAACCCGACCCGTCCAAGCCGCGTTACATCCAGACCGTGTGGGGCGTGGGCTACGTCTTCGTGCCGGACGGAAACGCCGGTAAATGAGCCAGCCGGCTCGTTGCGACGGTGCAGGGCGGCTCGCAGGAGCCGCCCTGTTTTCGTCTGTGGCGCGCGGCTTTTCCACGTTGCCTTTGCTGATTAGTAGTGATCGATGAAAACCCCTCTCTGGTTCCCGCAAAGTTTCTTCGCCCGCACCCTGTGGCTGGTGCTGATCGTCGTGCTGTTCTCCAAGGCGCTGACCTTGGTGTACCTGCTGATGAACGAGGACGTGCTGGTCGATCGCCAGTACAGCCATGGCGTGGCCCTGACGTTGCGCGCCTACTGGGCGGCGGATGAAGAGAACCGTGACAAGATCGCCGAGGCTGCCGGGCTGATCCGGGTCACCGGTTCCGGCGTGCCGGAAGGCGAGCAGCACTGGCCGTACAGCGAGATCTACCAGCGCCAGATGCAGGCCGAACTGGGTGATGACACCGAGGTGCGCCTGCGCATCCACGCGCCACCGGCGCTGTGGGTGAATGCGCCGAGCCTGGGCCCGGGCTGGCTCAAGGTGCCGCTGTACCCGCATCCATTGCGCGGGCAGAAGATCTGGAACGTGCTGGGCTGGTTCCTGGCCATCGGCCTGTTGTCCACCGCCTCGGCGTGGATCTTCGTGCGCCAGCTCAACCAGCCGCTCAAGCGCCTGGTGTTCGCCGCCCGCCAGCTGGGCCAGGGGCGCAGCGTGCGCCTGCCGGTCAGCGACACCCCCAGCGAGATGACCGAGGTGTACAAGGCGTTCAACCAGATGGCCGAGGACGTCGAACAGGCTGGGCGTGAGCGCGAGTTGATGCTGGCCGGTGTCTCCCATGACTTGCGCACGCCCTTGACCCGGCTGCGCCTGTCGTTGTCGCTGATGGGCAACGACAGCGACCTCAGCGACGACATGGTCCGCGACATCGAAGACATGGATGCGATCCTCGACCAGTTCCTGGCGTTCATCCGTGACGGGCGCGACGAGCCGGTGGAGGAGGTCGACTTCAACGAGCTGATCCGTGAAGTGGTGGCGCCGTACAACCAGCCCAAGGAGCGCGTGCGCCTGTGCCTGGAGCCGATCCCGCCGTTCGCGCTGCGCCGTGTGTCGCTCAAGCGCATGCTCGGCAACCTGATCGGCAACGCCCTGCACCACGCCGGCAAGGGCGTGGAGGTGGCGGCCTATGTGTCGGGTGACCAGAGCGCGCCTTATGTGGTGCTCAGTGTGCTGGACCGTGGTACGGGCATCGATGAATCGGAGCTGGAGACCATCTTCAACCCGTTCATCCGTGGCGACCGGGCACGGGGTGGCAAGGGCACCGGGCTGGGGCTGGCGATTGTCAAGCGGATTGCCGCGCAGCATGGTGGCAATGTCGAGTTGCGCAACCGGTCCGGTGGCGGGATCGAGGCGCGGGTGAGACTGCCGCTGGGGTTGCTGTTGCCGCGTAACGCCGTCTGATCGTTGTTGCTTGTACCGGCCTCTTCGCGGCTAAAGCCGCTCCCACAGAGAACATGCAAAACCCTGTGGGAGCGGCTTTAGCCGCGAAGAGGCCGGTACAGGCACCATCAACCCTTGCCCTTGGTCCGGGTCTGATTCGGCCCGCCATTCTTCTCCAGGTGCTCGATGATCATCCCGGCCACATCCTTGCCGGTGGTCACCTCGATACCCTCCAGGCCCGGTGAGGAATTCACCTCCATCACCAGCGGCCCGTGATTGGAGCGCAGGATATCCACACCCGCCACGCTCAGCCCCATCACCTTGGCCGCGCGGATCGCCGTCATGCGTTCCTCGGGGGTGATCTTGATCAGGCTGGCCACGCCACCGCGGTGCAGGTTGGAGCGGAATTCGCCGGGCTTGGCCTGGCGCTTCATCGAGGCGATCACCTTGTCGCCGACCACGAAGCAGCGGATGTCGGCGCCGCCGGCCTCCTTGATGTACTCCTGGACCATGATGTTCTGCTTCAGGCCCATGAACGCCTCGATCACCGACTCGGCGGCCTTGGTGGTTTCGCACAGCACCACGCCGATGCCCTGGGTGCCTTCGAGCACCTTGATCACCAGCGGTGCGCCGTTGACCATCTGGATCAGGTCAGGAATGTCGTCCGGCGAATGGGCGAAGCCGGTGATCGGCAGGCCGATGCCGCGGCGCGACAGCAGCTGCAGCGAGCGCAGCTTGTCCCGCGAGCGGGCGATGGCCACCGACTCGTTGAGCGGGTAGACGCCCATCATCTCGAACTGGCGCAGCACCGCGCAGCCGTAAAAGGTGACCGAGGCACCGATGCGCGGGATCACCGCATCGAAGCCTTCCAGCGGCTTGCCGCGGTAATGGATCTGCGGCTTGTGGCTGGCAATGTTCATGTAGGCCCGGAGCGTGTCGACCACCACCACTTCATGGCCCCGCTGGGTACCGGCCTCGACCAGGCGGCGGGTGGAATACAGACGCGGATTGCGCGACAGCACAGCGATCTTCATGCAGCACCTGTGACAGGGGAAAGGGTGGCCGGGAAGGCCGGTTTGTCCTGGACGTACTTGAGGCCGGGGTTGACGACCAACTGGCCATGGATGAGCGCTTTGGAGCCCAGCAGCAGCCGATAACGCATGTTCTTGCGGCAGGCCAGGGTGAACTCCACTTCCCAGACCCGGTCGCCAAGTGCCAGGGTGGTGCGGATCACGTAGCGGGCCTGGGCCTGGCCGTTGGAGCTCTTGATGCTTTTCATGGTCACCAGCGGCGCCTCGCAGCGCCGATGGCGCAGTTGCACCACCGAGCCCAGGTGCGCGGTGAATCGCACCCAGGGCTGGCCATCGCGCTCGAAGGGTTCGACGTCGGTGGCGTGCAGGCTCGAGGTGCTGGCGCCGGTGTCGATCTTGGCGCGCAGGCCGGCCAGGCCGAGGTCGGGCAGGGCGACCCACTCGCGCAGGCCGATCACAGTCAGGTGGTCAAATGTCTTCACGGAGCGTGCCCTGCGGATAAGGTGGTGAACTGTAATGACGGCACGGACTTTTTGCATCCGTCAGTCACGGTAGTACAGTTCCGTGAAAGACAGAATTCGAGGAAAAACCATGGCACAAAAGCCCGAAGACGATGACAAGGTCCGCCTGGACAAATGGCTGTGGGCGGCGCGCTTCTACAAGACCCGCGCACTGGCCAAGGCGGCCATCGAGAGCGGCAAGGTGCACTGCCGGGGCGAGCGTTGCAAGCCAGGCAAGGAGCCACGGGTGGGCGACGAATTCCTGCTGCGCACGGGCTTTGACGAGCGCACCGTGGTGGTCAGGGCGTTGTCGGCGGTACGCCGTGGCGCGCCGGAGGCGCAAGCGTTGTATGAAGAAACCGCCGAGAGCGTGAAGCGCCGCGAGCAGGCGGCCGAGCTGCGCAAGGCAGGGGCGATGGGCGTGACTACCGACGGGCGGCCGAACAAGAAGCAGCGACGGCAGATTCACCAGCTGCATGGCAGTTTCGAGTGATGGGATTACGTAGTTTGTAGGAGCGGCCTTGTGCCGCGATGGGCTGCAAAGCAGCCCCAGAATCTCTGCCTTTGCACAAATTCGGGGGCTGCTTCGCAGCCCATCGCGGCACAAGGCCGCTCCTACAGGGACCGCGATCAGTTGATCACATGGCGCGCATCACGCTCATGCGCCCGACCAGCGGCAGTTTGCCGAACAGGTCGAACAGCGGCGCCGTCCAGCGCACCAGCGCCCGGCTGGCGTTGGCCGCCAGCGGCGTGTGGCAGCTCCAGCCCAGGGCCAGCACCGCCATCAGCAGGCCACCGATGTAGTCATCCTGGCCCCAGTGGGCGCCCGCTACCAGGCGCGGCAGCATGAACAGGCAGGCCAGCGCCCAGATCACCAGGTGCTGTACCAGCCGGCGGCTGAACAGGCTCATGAACAGCGCCCAGACCAGCAGCACCGAGGCATGGTCACCCGGGAAGCTCTGGCCGGAACGGTCCTTGAGCTCCCACTTGGCTTCCAGGTTCGGGTAGAGGTCGCTCAGGTGAACAGCGTTGTCGATGACCATCGACGGGCTCTTGTGTTGCCAACCCATTGCACCGACCCACTTGGAAAACAGCGCACGAATCACCACTAAGAGTAAAAGGGTCACCAGGAAGCCGAAAAACGCCTGGCGCACCTGAATTGCCTTGAATACCCAGTCGCCGCGGATCAGCAGTGACAGCATGATCACCCCGACCAGGAGGTCGAACGGGCGAAGGCTGCCGACGGCCCAGATGGAGCGCCAGAGCACATGGTCGGCCAGTGGGGCGTTGAGGCTGTGGAACAGCCACTCGTCGAAAGTCAGGCACAGGTTCTGGCCAACGGGCCATAACCAGAAACACAGTAGTGCGATGGGCACCAACGTGCAGGCTGCCAAGGGTCCCCAGGACCACCTTGCTTGGAACAGTGGTCGATTATCCATAAAATACCTCGATCTCCAGCGGGAATTAGCGCCTTGTGAGCGCTCTATGACGGACCTTTCAGTCTCCTGCAATTATTTTGTCATCATTTTCAGATAGCCAGACAACCATGAGCGACTTGCCAGATACAGATTTCACCCAACGCTTCCTGTTCGACGACCGCGACGTGCGCGGCGAGATGGTCGCGCTGGAACGCAGCTACGCCGAGGTGCTGGCCAAGCACGATTACCCGCGCCCGGTCCGGTACTTGCTGGGCGAGCTGATGGGCGCCGCTGCGCTGCTGGTCGGCACGTTGAAGTTCGATGGGCTACTGGTGCTCCAGGCTCAATCCCAGGGCCCGGTGCCGCTGCTGGCCATCGAATACACCAGCGAGCACGAGATCCGCGGGCTGGCGCGCTATGAAGCCGAGCAGATCAAAGAGGATGCGAGCCTTGCCGACCTGATGCCCGGCGGCCACCTGGTGCTGACCATCATTCCGGTCAACGGCCAGCGCTACCAGGGCACCGTCGAGCTGGATGGCAAGGACCTGTCGGAGTGCTTCACCAACTACTTCGTCATGTCGCAGCAGGTGAATACCAGCATCACCCTGGCCGCCGATGGCGTGCGCGCCCGTGGCCTGCTGGTGCAGCAACTGCCGGCCGAGATCCACAAGGACATCGAGGAGCGCGACGAAAGCTGGGCCCACGTGAAGGCGCTGGCCAACACCGTGAAGGCCGAAGAGCTGATCGGCCTGGACAACGAAACCGTGCTGCACCGCCTGTACCACGAGGACGCGGTTCGCCTGTTCGATATCCAGCCGCTACGCTTCCGCTGCAGCTGCTCGCGCGAGCGTTCCGGCAACGCCCTGATCAGCCTCGGCGAAGCCGATGCCAAGGCGCTGGTGGCCGAATGCGGCGGCCAGGTCGAGATCGATTGCCAGTTCTGCAATGAACGCTATCTCTTCGATGCAAGCGATGTTGAGCAATTGTTTGCCGGTGGTGGCACCGACGCACCATCAGAAACTCACCACTGAAACGGTTAACTACAGGACTTTCTCCTGTCGAATTGCGCAAAAGCGCAGTTCTGACAGGAGGGGCCTACTTTTTTTGGGCGTTTCTGGCATAATCCGGCCACTTTTTTCGCTGTAGTAGTTTTTTCGAGACAACTACAAAACGTTTGGAGCACTCGGCCTCGGGCCGGATGGGGTATCTCATGACGCAAGCCAACAACACCGTGTACACCGACCTGAGCGTCGATGAGCTGGTAAAAGAAGCGCTGTCCCGCGGTGAAGGCGTGCTGGCCGATACTGGCGCGCTGGTGGTGGAAACCGGTCATCGCACCGGCCGTTCGCCGGCTGACCGTTTCATCGTCGAAGAACCTTCCACCCAGGACCAGATTGGCTGGGGCCCGATCAACCGCAAGTTCCCGGCCGACAAGTTCGATGCCCTGTGGGACCGCGTGGAGGCGTTCAACAACGCCCAGGATCACTTCGTTTCCTACGTTCACGTAGGTGCCGCGGCCGAGCACTACCTGCCGGTCAAGATGACCACCCAGACCGCCTGGCAAAACCTGTTCGGCCGTTGCCTGTTCATCAACCCGGAGCAGTACAACCCGGCTGGCCGTGGTGAGTGGCAGATCCTCAACGTCGCCAACTTCGAGTGCGTGCCTGAGCGTGACGGCACCAACTCCGATGGCTGCGTGATCATCAACTTCGCTCAGAAGAAGGTGCTGATCGCCGGCATGCGTTACGCCGGTGAAATGAAGAAAGCCATGTTCTCGGTGCAGAACTTCCTGCTGCCGGCCGCCGACGTGCTGCCGATGCACTGCGCCGCCAACATCGGCGAAGAGGGTGACGTCACCCTGTTCTTCGGCCTGTCCGGCACGGGTAAGACCACCCTGTCGGCCGACGAAAGCCGTTACCTGATCGGTGACGACGAGCACGGCTGGGGTGAGGGTGTGGTCTTCAACATCGAAGGCGGTTGCTATGCCAAGTGCATCGACCTCTCCGAGAAGAACGAGCCGGTCATCTGGAAAGCCATCAAGCACGGCGCGGTGCTGGAAAACGTCGTGATCGACGCCAACAAGCACGCCGACTACGCCGATGTAAGCCTGACCCAGAACAGCCGTGCCGCCTACCCGCTGGCGCACGTCGAGAAGGTTTCGGCAGAGAACCTGGGCGGCGAGCCGAACGCGGTCATCTTCCTGACCTGCGACCTGACCGGCGTACTGCCGCCAGTGTCGATCCTGAACAACGAGCAGGCGGCCTACCACTTCCTGTCCGGCTACACCGCGCTGGTCGGTTCCACCGAAATGGGTTCGGGCGGCGGCATCAAGTCGACCTTCTCCACCTGCTTCGGCGCGCCGTTCTTCCCGCGCCCGGCTGGCGTTTACGCCGAGCTGCTGATCAAGCGCATCAAGGCGTTCGGCTCCAAGGTCTACCTGGTCAACACCGGCTGGACCGGCGGTGGCTACGGCGTTGGCAAGCGCTTCAGCATCCCGACCACCCGTGGCGTGATCGCCGCCATCCAGAGCGGCGCTCTGGTCGGTGCCGAAACCGAGCACCTGGACATCATCAACCTGGACGTGCCGAAGGCCGTTCCGGGCGTCGAGACCGAGCTGCTCAACCCGCGCAACACCTGGGCTGACAAGGCTGCCTACGACGAAGCTGCCCAGGGCCTGGCCAAGCTGTTCATCGAAAACTTCAAGAAGTTCGAAGTTTCCGACGCCATCAAAGGCGCTGGCCCGCAGCTGTAAGCAGCTACCGGCTCGAATGAAAAAGCCGCCCTTCGGGGCGGCTTTTTTGTTTCTGCCCTCAGGGCCATTGTTGTCGAGCGTGCAGAATGCGGATGATCTCGATCTGATCCACCAGGGTTCGGTAGACCATTACATAGTTCGGGTGCACGACGATTTCGCGTGTTCCGGGTCGGCGCCCGGGCTTGTATAGGGCTGGGTACTGTGCGGCGCGCCTAGCCTTATCCCTGAATGTTTCATCCAGCACTTCGGCTGCAATCGGATTGTCCTCGGCAATAAGCTCAAGGATCCGCAAGCGATCCTTGTAAGCCATGGACGACCAGGTAAGGCGCATCAGCCTTTTTTGGCTCGCAACTCAGCGCGGCGGGCGGCAAAGAATCTTTCTACCTCGGCATCATCCATAGCGGGCGAGGGATCGCGCAGGCTCGCTTCGACCTGCTCGACGAACCAGGCATCGTAAGCGGCGGCCTCATGGGCGCGCTTGAGTGCTTGCGCGCGATCCGGTCGTTGATAGGTACTGGTTTGTTGTGGATCGTAGGTTGAGGTGTCGACCTGAAAATGGTCGATGCTCAACTCGTGCAGGTAGCTGACAAGTGTTTCGAACTTCTTGAACAGCCTTACATTGCCGCTACGCTGCGCAGTAAGCACGTGCTCCTGGTCATTGATGTCGACCTGAATGGCCCAGCCGCCAGGCTGCCCGACGATATGGGTGGCGTTGATGCGCCCATTGACGGCCATGCGGCTGAGGATGGTGTGATCCAGCTGTTGGGTAGGCACCGGCGAGTGTCTCGGTTTCATGAAGATGGACCATGCTATGCGATCTATTGTTGATTGCGACTATAGGCGTTCCCAAGTCCGTGTGGGAAGCTTCCCTGATGTGCAAAAGACAACACAGGACAAACCATGACCGAATCCCCTCAACGCACCGCCTTCTCCCATTTCCATCCGATCCTCACCCGCCCCCAGGACAACGACCTCAACGGCCACCTCGCCGGTTCCACCGTGCACGGCTTCTTCGAGACGGCCATCCAGGCCTTCCTCGTCGAACAGGCCGAACTGGACCTGCGTGACGGCGAACTGGCCGGTTTCGTGGTCAGTTCGGCGGCAGACTTCTTCGCGCTGCCTGGCTTCCCCGACGTGCTCGAAGTGGGCCTGGGCATCACGCGCCTTGCGGGCAGCACGGTGGAATATCGCCTGGCGCTGTTCCGTCCTGGCGAGGCCGAAGCCTGCGCGGCAGGCACCTTGGTGCAGGTATTCGTCGAGCGTGCTTCGGGGCGCCCGGCCGCATTGCCAGAGACGCTGCAATTGATCCTCGCCGGGCTGTCGCTCAATCGTTGAGGCGGATGATCCCTTCTCGTACGGCAAACAGCACCAGCCCCGGCACGTCGTGGATCTGCAGGCGGTGCATGATCTGCGAGCGGTGCGCCTCCACCGTCTTGATGCTCAGGCCCAGGCCATCGGCGATGGAACGGGTGGTTTCACCACGGGCGATCAGCCGCAGGATCTCCAGCTGGCGGGTGGTCAGCGGCGTCTGCACCTGACCTGTCGGGCGTTTGCGGCTGTGCTTGAGGGCCAGGTCGATGACCATCGGCAGCACCGCCGATGACAGGTACTGGCCGCCGTGGCGCAGGGTCTGCAGGGCCTGCTCCAGCTCACCCACCGAGGCATTCTTGAGCAGGAAGCCATGGGCGCCGAGTTGCAGGCAGTTGAGCACGTGTTCCAGCTCGGAGCGTGCGGAAAACATCAGCACACGGCTGGCCGGGGCGCGAATGAACAGTTCCTGCAGGGCTTGCTGGTTGTCCAGCTCACCGCTCATGTCGAGCACCACGATATGCGGCTTGAGTTTCTCGGCGAGGTTCACGGCAGCCATGGCATCGCCGGTGTCGCCGACCACGGCGAAGTCCTTTTTCTGTTCAAGCAGGGCGCGCAGGCCGGCGCGAAAGAGCGGCGAATCGTCGGCAAGCAGGATACGGCAAGGCATGGGTCAGGGCCTGTTTCGCAAGGGAAGGGGGGGCGGCAGGCCGGCACGATCCGCAAGGGCACTGCGGCGCGGGGGCGCAGTCAGTGCCTCTGATCATAAGCGTTCGAACACCGAGGGCAGCAAGGGGCGCAGGGGCAGGTCCAGCTCGTGGATGCTCTCGCTGTGCCCGATGATCAGCAAGCCGCCGGGGCGCAGCTGTGCCAGCACACGCAGCAGCACCTCGCACTTGTACGTTGGGGCGAGGCTGGACAGCAGGTTGCGCAGCAGGATGGCGTCGAACTGGCCGAGCCGTTCCGGCAGAGGCTGAATCAGGTTGATCGCCTCGAAGCCTACCTGCCCGCGCAGGGCGCAGGCTACGCGCAGTCGCCCGGCCATTTCACCCACCCCGCACAAGCAGTGGCGGGCCAGCCAGCCTTCCGGGAAGTAACGGGCCTGGGCAATGTCGTAAATGCCGGCGGCTGCGTGCTCCAGCACCTGCGGATCGAAATCGCTGGCCAGCACCTGCCAGCCTGGGTGACTGGCGTTTTCGGCGGCGACCATGGCCAGGCTCCAGGCTTCTTCACCGGTGGCGCAGGCGGCGCTCCACAAGCGCACGGGGTGCTGGTGCTCAGCCAGCCAGCCGGCCAGCCATTCGAAATGGCGGTGTTCGCGGAAGAAGTAGCTGTCGCGGGCTACCAGCAGGCGCAGCAGGTGCTCGTGTTCCGTTGTGCCCTGTTCGCTGTCGAGCAGGGCCAGGTAGTGCTCAAAGTCTGCCAGGCCATGGGTTTTCAGGCGCTTGTGCAGCCGCGCTGCGACCACTGCCCGGCGGTCGTTGGCCAGATGTACGCCGGTCGCCTGCACAACCCGTTGGCGAATGCGTGCAAAGCTGGTTTCACTGAGCAGTGGCGGGCGAGTGCGGGTGGGCATGTTTCAACCTCCCAGGGCTGGAGGCGAGCAGATGAAGAGGGGGCTGATCGCGCGCATTCCCTGCGTCCTGTTCAAGGTGGAAGCAGGGAATGATAGCTAGTGGCAACTGGCCTCCATATCGGGGCGGCCCCTAATCCTCGGGCATTGGCGCAAACGAAAAGGCCCCGCCGATGAGGGCGGGGCCTAGGCGCAAGGCTTAAGCCTGGCGATCAGTCGCGCCAGTGGCGCTTGTGCTTGCGGTGGCCGTAGTGGTGGCCGCGGTCGTAGTAACGGCGATCATCGTAGTCGCGGCGATAGCGACGCGAATCGCGGCGTTCGTCTTCGTCGGCCTTGTTGCCCATGTAGTTACCCAGCGCGCCACCGGCGCCGCCGCCGGCAGCCGCACCGATATAGCTGCCAGTGGTGCCGCCCACGGAGCGACCGACCACGTTGCCGCCCGCAGCGCCCAGCGCGCCACCGATGGCCGCTTCGCCACGCTGGCGCTTGTCGGCACCCAGGGCACCGCCGGCAGCGCCGCCCAGGCCGGCACCGATGGCGCCGCCGGTGCTACCACCGATGGAGTTGCCCACCACGGAGCCCAGTACCCCACCCAATGCGCCGCCAATGCCGGCTTCGGTGGTGCCGCCTGCCATGGCCACGCCGCTGAGCAAGCTGAAAGACAACAACAGAATCGAGGAGTACTTCTTCATCAAGAGAGCCTCAGAGGGATGACGAAGCGGAATTTGAGGCCCGGCGAAGCGGCTGGCAATGGAAATCCGACGAGTAGCACGAGTTGTACACAATTCTCTAAGTTATTGAATTATGTATGAAACTTTCCTGAATTTCGGTGGTCTGAGGCTTTTATGACAAAGCCCTGATCCATTGCGGACAGGGCTTTTTTTGTGGGCGACGCCTGGGTGAAGAGAGGCTGCGCAGAGTGCTGCGTGGGAGCGGGCTTGCCCCGCGATAGGCCCTGCCTGGCAACCCCGTTTCGGCGGCTGGCCCTATCGCGGGGCAAGCCCGCTCCCACGCAGTATCTGCGAATTCAGATGATCCGCCCGTCGTCCCGCGCCCGCTCAAGCTTGATGGCAATGAACTTGGACGTCGGTGTATGGCTGCCCTCGCCAATGCTCTCCAGCGGCACCAGCGGGTTCACCTCGGGGTAATAGGCTGCCGCCTGCCCGGCAGGAATGTCGAACGCCAGCAAGGTGAAACCATGCACCCGGCGTACATGCTCATCCCCCCACAGCGACACGATGTCGACCTTCTGCCCCGGCTGGAAGCCCAGGCGGACGATGTCGGCTTCGTTGGCGAACAGCACGTCGCGCTGGCCGCGCACGCCGCGGTAGCGGTCGTCCATGCCATAGATGGTGGTGTTGTACTGATCGTGCGAGCGCATCGACTGCATGATCAGGTCCGGCAGTTGGCCGCTGGCCCGCACCCGCTCGTCGAGCAGGCTGTCGGGCAGCAGGTTGGCCTTGAAGTTGGCGCGGCCGGTGGCGGTTTTCCACTGGCGGCTGGCGGCGCTGTTACCCAGGTAGAAACCGCCCGGCAGGCGCAGGCGCTCATTGAAGTCGGCAAAACCCGGGATGGTGTCGGCGATCAGCGCGCGGATGCGGTCGTAATCGGCCACCAGCCAGTGCCAGTCCACCGGCTGCTTGCCCAGGGTGGCGGCGGCGATGCCGGCGACCACGGCGGGCTCGGAGCGCATCTGCCTGGACAGCGGCTTGAGCTGGCCGTTGGAGGCATGGACCATGCTGAACGAGTCCTCCACCGTGACTGTCTGCGGGCCATCGCTTTGCAGGTCGATATCGGTACGGCCCAGGCACGGCAGGATCAGCGCCTGCTTGCCGTGGACCAGGTGGCTGCGGTTGAGCTTGGTGCTGATCTGCACGGTCAGTTCGCAGTTGCGCAGGGCCTGGGCGGTGCGTTCGGTGTCCGGGGTGGCCTGGGCGAAGTTGCCGCCCAGCCCGATGAACACCTTGGCGCGGCCTTCGAGCATCGCGTGGATCGCCTCGACGGTGTTGTGGCCGTTGTGGCGCGGCACGGCAAAGCCGAAGCGCTTTTCGATGGCGTCGAGCAGGAACACCGGTGGGCGCTCGTTGATGCCCATGGTGCGGTCACCCTGCACGTTGCTGTGGCCGCGTACCGGGCACAGGCCTGCGCCGGGTGCGCCGAGGTTGCCGCGCAGCAGCATCAGGTTGACGATTTCCTGGATGGTCGGCACCGAGTGGCGGTGCTGGGTGATGCCCATGGCCCAGCACATGATCACCCGCTTGCCTTTGCAGTACATGCGCGCCGACAGTTCGATGTCGCTCAGGGCAAGGCCGGACTGCGCCTCGATCTGCTCCCAGGGCGTGGCATCCACCACCGCCAGGTACTCGTCCACGCCATGGCCGTGCTCGGCGATGAAGGCGTGGTCGAAGATCGCCGGTTCGCCCTTGGCCTGCGCTTCGCGCTCCCACTGCAGCAGGAACTTGGCCATGCCGCGCAGCAGTGCCATGTCGCCGCCCAGGGCCGGGCGGAAGAACGCGGTGTTGGTCGGGCGATCGCTGTTGGTCAGCATCTCCAGCGGGTTCTGCGGGTGCTGGAAGCGTTCCAGGCCACGCTCTTTGAGCGGGTTGACGCACACCACCTGGGCGCCGCGCTTCACCGCGTCACGCAACGGGTCGAGCATGCGCGGGTGGTTGGTGCCGGGGTTCTGGCCCCAGACGAAGATCGCGTCGGCGTGCTCGAAGTCGTCGTAGGTGACCGTGCCCTTGCCCACGCCAACGCTCTGGCTCAGGGCAACGCCGCTGGCTTCGTGGCACATGTTCGAGCAGTCGGGGAAATTGTTGGTGCCGTAGGCGCGCACGAACAGCTGGTAGAGGTACGCCGCCTCATTGCTGGCCCGGCCGGAGGTATAGAACTCGGCCTGGTCGGGGCTGGCCAGGTTGTTCAGGTGGCGGGCGATCAACGCGAATGCCGCGTCCCATTCGATCGGCTGGTAGCGGTCGGTGACCGGGTCGTAGACCATCGGTTCGGTCAGCCGGCCCTGGTATTCAAGCCAGTAGTCGCTTTGCTGGCGCAGCGCGCTGATGCTGTAGCGGGCGAAGAAAGCCGCATCGACGCGGCGCTTGGTGGCTTCCCAGTTGACCGCCTTGGCGCCGTTCTCGCAGAACTTGACCATGCCGCTCTCGGGCGAGTCGCCCCAGGCGCAACCGGGGCAGTCGAAGCCGCCGTTCTGGTTGGTCTTGAGCAGGGCGCGCAGGTTCTTCAGGGCGTTGTCGCTGCCAACCCAGGCCTTGGCCACGCTGCGCAGCGCGCCCCAGCCACCGGCGGGGCCGGGGTAAGGCTTGTAGCGAGGGGAAGAGGCGGGGGCGTTGTCCGGGAGTTTTTCGTACGAGGTCACGGCTGTTACTACTCCGCCGCTGGGCTGAATACCCGCGGTGCGCTGTGTTTGGGCAGATGGATAAGGTTGAGGTTGTGCTTGCGTGCCCATTGCAAGGCAAGGCCCGTGGGCGCCGAGAGGCTGACCAGGGTCTGGATGCCGGCGCGCAGCACTTTCTGGATCAGTTCCAGGCTGCAGCGGCTGGTGACGATGGCCAGGCCACCCGTGGTGTCGATGCGCTGGCGCAGCAGGGCGCCGATCAGCTTGTCCAAGGCGTTGTGCCGGCCGATGTCCTCGCGACCCAGCAGCAGCTGGCCGTCGCGGTCCATGAACAGCGCGGCGTGCACAGCGCCGCAGTGCTGGCCGAGGGGCTGGAAGGCATCGATGCGTTGGCGCAGGTCCTTGAGCCAATGGGCCGGAGGCAAGGGGGCCCCGGGTAGCACCTTCAGTTCGGGCAGCGCCTGCTCCAGGGCTTCCACACCGCACAGGCCGCAGCCGCTGGTGCCGGCCATCTGGCGGCGCTGGTTCTTCAGGTCCCAGAAGGCACGGCTGGAAATTTCCAGGTCGGCATACAAGGCCGAGCCGCTGCCGGAGAGCTTCACGTCATAGATTTCGTCAGTGCCGCTGACGATGCCGCTGCCGACGCTGAAACCGACCGCAAAGTCTTCAAGGTCGGTGGGGCTGACCAGCATCACCGCCTGGTTGAGGCCGTTGTAGACGATGGCCAGCGCGACTTCCTCGGCCAGCGGCGTGTTGTCACGCGCAGCATCGGTGAGCTCGAGGTAGTCGTAGGTGTTGCTGGCGGCGGGCAGATCGAATGACGAAGGCGCCGCGCAGACCGGAGGCTTGCTGTTCATCGGGGCGAATACCGGCGGCAGTTTGATGCCACAAGCCTAGGCCGCCGGGCAGGTGGCGTCTAATCGCTAGCGTCTATGCCGTGATAGACCGCGTCGATTGGTTGCACAGGGGCAGGGGGCGGGATCCTGGCCTAGACTCCTGCTTCCACGGATTCACCCTAAAAGGAGCGCCACATGAGCCTGTTCAGTTTCGTGAAGGAAGCCGGTGAGAAGTTGATCGACCTGCTGACCCCGGGCAATGCCAATGCCGAGGAGCAGTTGAAGAAACACGTCGAAAGCGTTGGCCTGGGCAACCCGAACATCTCGGCCACTGTAGAGGGAGACAAGGTCATCCTCAAGGGCGAGGTGAGCAGCCAGGAAGAGAAGGAGAAGATCATCCTGGCGGCCGGCAACATTGCCGGTGTGGCTGCGGTGGAGGACCAGATCACCGTCACCGGGCCGATTGCCCAGGCGGCGGTGTTCGTCACCGTGGTGAAGGGTGACACGCTCAGTGCCATCGCCTTGAAGGTGTATGGCAATGCCAACCAGTACAACAAGATCTTCGAGGCCAACAAACCGATGCTCAAGCACCCGGACAAGATCTATCCGGGGCAGGTATTGCGTATTCCCAATTAATCATCATCGCCTGATCCGGCCCTTTCGCGGGTAAATCGCAGCGGCGAACCGCCGCTCCCACAGGATTTGCACCGCCCTTGGATGCAGTGCAGTACCTGTGGGAGCGGGTTTACCCGCGAAGAGGCCCTTACAGGCCAACCAGTAACTCCCGGTAATCCTCGACCGCCGCGAACTCCTGGGTATCTCGCGGCTCGGCCCGACTATCCGGCTGACGCACCGCCAGCAGGTGCCCCACCCCAAATTGCCGAGCACTGCGCAGAATCGCCAAGGTGTCATCGATGAACAGGCTGCGCGCCGGTTCAAAACCGATGTCCGCCTGCAACGCGTCCCAGAACTGCGGGCTTTCCTTCGGGTAGCCGTAGTCATGCGAGCTGATCAACCGCTCGAAATACGGCGCCAGCTCCACCCGCTCCAGTTTCAGCGACAGTGAGTCGCGGTGCGCATTGGTGATCATCACCACTCGCTTGCCGGCCTTGCGGATGGCGGCGAGGAAGGTGTCGGCATCCGGCTTCAAGGCGATCAGGTCGGCGATCTCCTGCTTCAGCTCGCGGATCGGCAGGCGCAGCTCGCGGCTCCAGAAGTCCAGGCAGTACCAGTTCAGCGTCCCGGCATGCTGTTCGAACAGCGGCTGCAGCTCCATTTCGGCCATCGCCCGGCTCACCCCGTGCAGCTCGGCGTAGCGCTGGGGCAGGTGCTGCAGCCAGAAGCGGTTGTCGTAGTGCAGGTCGAGCAGGGTGCCGTCCATGTCCAGCAGGACAGTATCGATGGCGGACCAGGGAAGAACGGGCATGGGAAACTCTCGATCAGGTGGCAAGCCACGGTATAGTAACCCGTTCACGCCAAGGAGCCGCCCCATGCGCCAGAAACCCACCGTCCTCAGCCGCGAGATCGTCGCCAGCAGCCGCCTGTTCCGCGTCGAAGCCGTGCAGTTGCGCTTTTCCAACGGCACCGAACGCACCTATGAGCGACTGGTCGGCCGGGGCAATGGTTATGGCGCGGTGATGATCGTGGCCATGCTCGATGCCGAGCACGCAGTGCTGGTCGAGGAATATTGCGGCGGCACCGATGAATACGAACTGTCCCTGCCCAAAGGCCTGATCGAGCCGGGTGAGGACGTGCTGGCCGCCGCTGACCGCGAGCTCAAGGAAGAAGCTGGTTTCGGCGCACGCCAGCTGGAGCACCTGACCGAGCTGTCGTTGTCGCCCGGTTACATGAGCCAGAAGATCCAGGTAGTGCTGGCCACCGACCTGTACGAAGAGCGGCTGGAGGGTGATGAGCCGGAGCCGATGCGGGTCGACAAGGTCAACCTGCGCGAGCTGTCGGCGCTGGCCATGCACCCGCAGTTCAGCGAAGGCCGGGCACTGGCGGCGTTGTACCTGGCGCGTGACCTGCTGATCCAGCGTGGGGTGCTGAGCGCATGAACGATGTTCAACTGATGCAGCACGTGGTGAAGCTCGCCCAGTTGGCCGGCGAGGCCATCCTGCCGTTCTGGCGCGCAGGCGTGGCAGTCACCACCAAGGCCGACGACTCGCCGGTGACCGCTGCCGACCTGGCTGCGCACCGGATCATTGCCGATGGCCTGCAAGCGCTGGCGCCACAGATCCCGGTGCTGTCCGAGGAAGACTGTGATATCCCGCTGCAAACCCGCGCTGCCTGGCAGCGCTGGTGGTTGGTCGACCCGCTGGACGGTACCAAGGAATTCATCGCTGGCAGTGAAGAGTTCACCGTCAACATTGCGCTGATCGAGCAGGGCGAGGTGGTGTTTGGTGTGGTGGCGATGCCGACCAATGGCCGTTGTTACTTCGGCGGTCGCGAGCTGGGGGCCTGGCGTGCCGAGCGCGATGCCGAGGCGCAGGCGATCCAGGTGCGCAATGCGCCGCCACAGGATGGCCGCTTCACCGTGGTCGCCAGCCGCCGGCATTCGAGCCCGGAGCAGGAAGCGCTGCTGGCTGGCCTGACAAGCGCCGTGGGTGAGCTGGAGCTGGCCAATATCGGCAGCTCGTTGAAGTTCTGCCTGCTCGCCGAAGGCGCTGCCGACTGCTATCCGCGGCTGGCACCGACTTCGCAGTGGGACACCGCTGCCGCGCAGGGCGTGCTGGAAGGGGCCGGTGGCGAGGTGATCGGGCTGGATGGTCAGGCGTTTCAATACCCGCCACGGGAATCGTTGCTCAACCCGTTTTTCCTGGCGTTGCCCAAGGCTGCCGATTGGCGGCAGGCGTTGATCGAGCTGGCGGGCGCGATCCGAACTTGAGTAAGCCGGGGCTGCTTTGCAGCCCATCGCGGCACAAGGCCGCTCCTACAGAACGGCACATGATTTTCTGATTTGGCAGGGCCCTGTGGGAGCGGCTTTAGCCGCGAACACCGGCAATGCCGGTGCCATCCACCGCATCGCCTGCTTCGCGGCTAAAGCCGCTCCCACAGGGGTGTGATGCGATTGAACAATGGTTCCTCTACGCAGCCTCCTGCTGGGAAGATCAACGGTGCAGCACGTACTGGCCGCTGAACCTCACCGCAGGCTCGTCACTGCCCTCATTGCTCACCACCGTCTCCAACGTCAACCGCGCCCGCCCGCGGCGCTGGTACATCGTCAGGAACCGCTCCCAGGCTTTCTCGTCCGGCGCCGGGCAACGTGCCACGGCGGTACCGGTCACCGGCAGTGGATAACTGATCTGCCCTTCCTGGATGACGATGTGCCCGTCATCGATGCCCAGCTCACGCAAGCGCAGGTGCAGCCAGCCCCAACCCACCAACACCGCGCCGCAGTACAGGCTGCCGCCGAACATGGTGCTCTTGTGGTTGACGTTGGGGGCCAGCGGCAGCTGCAGGCGCAGGCAGTGGTCCTGCCAGTCGATGACCGCCATGCCCATCTCGCGGGTCAGGGGAATGTCGCTGTGCAGTACGGCTTGCAGGTACTGGCTGTCGGTGCTCATTGACGGTTGTCCTCATGGTCGTCGTGCCCGCCGCTGGCGCCGTCGAAGCTCATGCCATGCTTGCGCAGCTTGTCGTGCAGGGTCTTGCGCGGGATGCCGAGGGCTTCGGCAAGGCTGCGCATGGAGTTGTGTGGCTGGGCCAGTTCGGCGGCGATCAGCGAGCGTTCGAACTGTTCGACCTGCTCGCTCAGATTGCCGCTCGGCACGGGCAGGTGAACGTCGTTGGGGGTGGCTGGCGGCTGCCCGTCGAGGGCCAGTTCAAGGCCCAGGGCGAAGCGTTCGGCGGCGTTTTGCAATTCGCGCACGTTACCCGGCCATTCGTGGCGCAGCAGCATGGCGCGCTGGGCGGGTTGCAGGCTGTGGGGCGCCAGGCCGTGGCGCTCGCTGGCGGCATCGGCGAAATGCTGGAACAGCACCAGGATGTCGTCGCCACGCTCGCGCAGTGCCGGGATGCGCAGCGGCGCGACGTTCAGCCGGTAATACAGGTCGGCACGGAAGCGGCCCTGATCGGCGGCTTGGCGCAGGTCTTCCTTGGTCGCGGCGATGATGCGGATGTCCAGCGGGATCAACTGGTTGCCGCCCAGGCGCTCGACCACCCGCTCCTGCAACAGGCGCAGCAACTTGACCTGTACATCCAGGCTCATGCTCTCGATCTCGTCGAGGAACAGCGTGCCGCCATTGGCGAATTCGAACTTGCCGATGCGGCGCTTCTGCGCGCCGGTGAACGCCCCTGGCTCGTGGCCGAACAGCTCGCTCTCGACCACCGATTCGGCCAGGGCGCCGGCGTTGATCGCCACGAACGGGCCGTCGCGACGGCTCGACAGGTCGTGCAGGGCACGCGCCACCACCTCCTTGCCGGCGCCGGTCTCACCGAGGATGAGCACGTCGGCGCGGGTGCCGGCGAGGGCACCGATCTGCTCGCGCAGGCGCAGCATGGCCGGCGACAGGCCAACCAGGCGCGTGGCCAGTTGCTGGCGGTCGCTCAGGGCCAGGCGCAGGCTACGGTTGTCCAGCACCAGCCGGCGCAGGGCCAGGGCACGGCGCACGCTGTCGAGCAGGGCGTCGGTGGCAAAGGGTTTTTCAAGGAAGTCATAGGCCCCGGCACGCATCGCCTGCACCGCCAGCGGCACATCGCCGTGGCCGGTGATCAGCAGCACCGGCAGTTCGCTGTCACGGGCGTGCAGTTGCTCCAGCAGTTGCAGGCCATCGATGCCGGGCATGCGGATGTCGCTGACCACCACGCCCGGCCAGTCGGCCTCGATGCGCGCGGCCAGGCCCTGGGCATCGGCCAGCGCCACCACCTTGAGCCCGGCCAGGTCGAGGGTCTGGCTCAGCGCCTGGCGCAGGTGCGGGTCGTCATCGACCAGAATCACCTGGGCGTGGCTGTCGATCAGTGTCTCGGTGGTCATGCCGAGGTGTCCTCCGAAGATTGCAGGTTGGCGCCAGGCTTGGCCACGCGCAGTTGCAGGGTCAGCAGGGCGCCGCCTTCCGGGTGGTTGGCCAGCAGCAGCTCACCGCCCAGGGCGCGCATCAGGCTCTCGCAGATGGCCAGCCCCAGCCCCAGGCCCTGGGTGCGGGTCTTGGTGGTGAAGAACGGCTCTTTGGCGTGCTCCAGAGCCTGGCGGCTGAAGCCTGGGCCGTTGTCGCGAATGTACAGGTAGACGCAATCGTCCTGGCGCTCGGCACTTAGCCACAGCTTGCGGGGGTTGGCCTTTTCGGTGAGCGCGTCCAGGGCATTGGCCAGCAGGTTGCCCAGTACCTGGCGCAGGCGGGTTTCGCCGGCCTGCACCCACAGGGTGGCTTCCGGCAGGTCACGCACCAGCTCCACGGCCATGGCCCGGCGGCGCTTGGCCAGCAGCGCCAGGGCGTCGTCCAGCGCCGGCTGCAGGGCCACGCTTTCCGGGGCGTGACGGTCGCGGCGGGCAAAGGCGCGCAGGTGGGCGATGATCGAGGCCATGCGCCCGGTCAGTTCGCCGATCAGCTTGAGGTTGCCGCGCACGTCCTCGGAACGCTGGTGGTCGAGCAGGATCTCGGCGTTTTCGGCGTAGCTGCGGATCGCCGCCAGCGGCTGGTTGAGTTCGTGGCTGATGCTCGCCGACATGGTGCCGAGCACCGACAGCTTGCCGGCCTGCACCAGCTCGTCCTGGGCGCGCACCAGCTCCTGCTGGGCGTTCTCGCGCTCCAGCACGGCGCTTTTCAGCCGGGTGTTGAGGCCTTCGAGGTCGGCGGTGCGCTCCACCACGCGGTTTTCCAGCTCATGGCGGGCGCGGGCTTCGAAGTCGATGCGGTCGATGTAATGGCGGCGGCGCTGCATCACCAGGCCAGCCAGCAGCATGGTCACCAGCAGCGCACCGGCGCCGATGGCCATGACCGTCTGCACCGAGCGGTCGACCAGGGTGCGCGGCGCGAGGATGCTGACCTGCCAGCCGGTTTCCTTGATGTCGCGGGTCTGCGTGAGCCAGGCGTCGTGGTTCAGGCTCAACGGTTGCGGCGCCTGGGTCGGGTACGGCTGGATGGCGATGATCGCCTGGCGCTCGGCCTCGGTCAGTTCACGGGTGGCGCGAAAGCGCCAGTCCGGGCGCGAAGTGAGCACCACCACGCCGTTCTGGTCGGTCAGCAGCAGCTGCTCGGGGGTGCGGCCCCAGAGGGTTTCGGTGTGGTCGAGGTCGACCTTGACCACCAGCACGCCGATCACCCGCTCACGGTCGTGCACGGCGGCGGCGAAGAAGTAGCCGCGCTTGGCCGAGGTCGTGCCCTGGCCGAAGAAGCGCCCCAGGTGGCCGTCCATGGCTTCGATGAAGTACGGCCGGAACGAGAAGTTGCGGCCGACGAAGCTGTCCTGCTTGTCCCAGTTGGAGGCGGCCAGGGTGTTGCCGCTGACATCCATCAGGTACATCACTTCGGCACCGGTCTGCTGGGTGATGTGCTTGAGCAGGCGGTTGGCGTTGGTCACCGCCTCGAGCTTGAACGGGTCGGCCAGCACGCCGCGCAGGGCAGGCAGTTCGCCGAGGATCTGCGGCAGGGTCTCGTAGCGGTGCAGGGTGCCGAGCAGGTTGGCGACGTAGAGGTCGAGGGTCTGGCGGTTCTGCGAGGCCAGTTCTTCCTGGTAATAGCGCTCGGCCAGGTGATGCAGGGGCCACAGCAGTGGGGTCAGGCACAGCGCCAATAGGGCAAGGCTGCGCCAGCGGGGGCGGCGAGGTGGCGTGGGTTTGGGAATCATCGGTTAGGGGCGCCAGAAGAGTCTGGCGCAATTATGCGCTAGTTGAGGCAGTCGATCAGTGCTTGATGCCAGTGCGGCTGCGTAACCTGCCATTCGTGCGCCAGGCGCGAGCAGTCCAGGCGCGAGTTGAGCGGCCTTTGCGCGGGTGTGGGGTATTCGCTCGACGTGATCGGCAGCAGCTCGGCGCAAGGCAGGCGCTGTGCCTTGAGTTGTTCAGCAATGGCCTGGGCAAAGCCAAACCATGACGTTTCGCCCTGCGCGGTCAGGTGATAGGTGCCCCAGGCGCCGCCCTGGCCCTGTTGCCAGCGCTGGATCAGGGCGCGGGTGCTGGCGGCAAGGGTGCCGGCCCAGGTGGGGGCGCCGATCTGGTCATTCACCACCTTCAATTGCGGGCGTTCCTGCAGCAGGCGCTGCATGGTCAGCAGGAAGTTGCGCCCGTGCCGCGAGTAGACCCAGCTGGTGCGCAGGATCAGGTGCTCGCCACCGACTTGCGCAATGGCCTGTTCGCCGGCCAGCTTGCTGCGGCCATAGACACCCAGCGGGTTCGGTGCATCGTCTTCGTCATAGGGCACCGCCTTGCTGCCATCGAAGACATAGTCGGTGGAGTAGTGGATCAGCGGCACGCCCCGGCGCGCGGCCTCTTCGGCGAGCACCCGGGGGGCTTCGGCGTTGATGGCGAAGGCCAGTTGCGGCTCGCTTTCGGCCTGGTCCACCGCGGTGTAGGCCGCGGCGTTGATGACCAGGTCGGGCTTCAGCTCGCGCAGCGGCGCGCGCAACTGCTGCGGGTGGGCAAGGTCGAGCTGCCCGTGGCCCAGCAGGTGCACCTCGCCCAGGCCGGCCAGCGCGCCTTGCAGTGCCTGGGCCACCTGGCCATTGCGACCGCACACGAGCACTTTCATGGCAGCAGGCTCCCTGCCTTGCGCAGTTCGCTGAAGCGTTTGCCCAGCTTGTCCTTGTCGGAAAGCTTTGGCTCTACACCCTGCAACTGCCAGTCGATGTTCAGGTCGGGATCATCCCAACGGATGCAGTGCTCGGCTCTGGGGTTGTAGAAGTCGGTGGTCTTGTACAGGAACTCGGCCGACTCGCTCAGCGCCACGAAGCCATGGGCAAAGCCGGGCGGGATCCACAACTGGCGACGGTTTTCGGCGGACAGGCGCACCGCGACCCACTGGCCACAGGTCTTGGAGCTGCAACGCACGTCCACCGCCACGTCCAGCACTTCGCCGTGGACCACCCGCACCAGCTTGCCCTGGGTGTTCTGTACCTGGTAGTGCAGACCACGCAGCACGTTGTGCTCTGAACGCGAGTGGTTGTCCTGAACGAAGTCGCCCTTGAACCCGGTCAGTTCGGCGAACGCCCGGACGTTGAAACTTTCGAGGAAAAACCCCCGATCGTCACGGAACACCTTGGGTTCGATGATCTTTACGTCGGGTATCGTGGTGGCAATGATGTTCATGCGGACTCTTTGGCCAGTTTGCCCAGGTATTGACCGTATCCGGTCTTTTTCAGTTTTTCGGCTTTGGCCAGCAAGTCTTCACGGCTGATCCAGCCTTGGTTGAAGGCGATCTCTTCCAGGCAGGCCACTTTCAGCCCTTGGCGGTTCTCGATGGTATGCACGTACTGCGAGGCGTCCAGCAGGCTCTCATGGGTGCCGGTATCGAGCCAGGCAAAGCCGCGGCCGAAACGCTCCACGCGCAGGTCGCCGCGTTTGAGGTAGGCATTGGTGATGTCGGTGATTTCCAGCTCACCGCGTGCCGAAGGGCGTACATCCTTGGCGATGCGCACCACATCGTTGTCGTAGAAATACAGGCCGGTCACGGCATAGCTGGACTTGGGCTGCAGTGGTTTTTCCTCGATCGACAGGGCATTGCCCTGCTCATCGAACTCGACCACACCGAAGCGCTCCGGGTCCTTGACCCAGTAGCCGAACACGGTGGCCCCCGACTCATGTTTCACGGCGCGGTGCAGCTGTTCGGTGAAACTCTGCCCGTGGAAGATGTTGTCGCCCAGGATCAGGCATACCGAGTCGTCGCCAATGAACTTTTCGCCGATCAGGAAGGCCTGGGCCAGCCCGTCCGGCGAGGGCTGTTCGGCGTAGCTGATGTTGAGGCCGAACTGCTGGCCGTCGCCGAACAGGTTCTTGTACTGCGGCAGGTCCTGGGGAGTAGAAATCAGCAGGATGTCGCGGATCCCGGCGAGCATCAGCACCGAGACCGGGTAGTAGATCATCGGTTTGTCGTAGATCGGCAGCAGCTGTTTGGAGACACCGAGGGTGATGGGGTGCAGACGGGTGCCGGAGCCACCGGCCAGAACGATACCTTTGGTCATGCGATCAAGTCCTTGATGTTGGAGTTGCCCAGGCGCTCACCTTGATAGCTGCCGTCCTGCACGCGGCGGCACCATTCAAGGTTGTTCAGGTACCACTGCACGGTCTTGCGCAGACCGCTTGCGAAGGTTTCTTCGGGGACCCAGCCCAGCTCGCGTTCGATCTTGCTGGCGTCGATGGCATAGCGCAGGTCGTGGCCGGGGCGGTCCTGCACGTAGGTGATCAGGTCCTGGTAATGCGCTATGCCGACCGGGCGTTGCTCGGGGGCCAGCTCTTCAAGCAGCTTGCACAACTCGTGCACCACATCGATGTTCTTCTGCTCGTTATGCCCGCCGATGTTGTAGGTCTCGCCGACCTGGCCTGCGGTCACCACCTTGAGCAGCGCCCGGGCGTGGTCCTCGACGTACAGCCAGTCGCGCACCTGCTGGCCGTTGCCGTACACCGGCAGCGGTTTGCCGGCCAGGGCGTTGAGGATCATCAGCGGGATCAGTTTTTCCGGGAAGTGGTAGGGCCCGTAGTTGTTCGAGCAATTGGTCAGCAGTACCGGCAGCCCATAAGTGCGCTGCCAGGCGCGGACCAGGTGGTCGGACGCCGCCTTGCTGGCCGAATAGGGCGAGCTGGGCGCGTAGGGGGTGGTTTCGGTGAACAAGTCGTCCACGCCATGCAGGTCGCCATACACCTCATCGGTGGAGATATGGTGGAAGCGGAAGGCTTGGCGCTGCGCCGCTGGCAGGCGAGACCACCAGGCGCGGGTGGCTTCGAGCAGGGCATAGGTGCCGACGATATTGGTCTGGATGAAGGCCGCCGGGCCATCGATGGAGCGGTCCACGTGCGACTCGGCCGCCAGGTGCATGATCGCCTGGGGCCTGAAGCGTTCCAGGACCTCGGCGACCGTTGCCTGGTCGGTGATGTCGGCCTGGACGAACTCGTAGCGGCTGTTGCTGGCGATGGGCTGCAGCGATTCCAGATTGCCCGCGTAGGTCAGCTTGTCGAGGTTGAGTACCTCGTGCTCGGTGTTGCCGATCAGGTGGCGGATCAGGGCCGAGCCAATGAAGCCGGCACCGCCGGTGACGAGAATGCGCATGTGCAATTGCCTTTGCTGAGGGCTTTGGCGAAAAGCCTAGCTGGTTTGTTTGTGGCCGCTCGTCGTAAATCGTGCTGGCGCACGGTGTCCGTCGCCTGGTGCGAGCTGCCTCTTGAATATCGGCAACAGTAGTGGCGATATAAGCGGCAAAAAAACGAGGTCCCCCGCATGCCCCTGAGCACCCTGATCCAGCGTTCGAGCCAGCCCAGCCCTTCACTCGGTGAAGCCCAGGCCCATGCCCTGCTGCGTTCGCATTATGACCTGCGGGGCGAGTTGCAGGCACTGGGTAGCCAGCAGGATGTGAATTTTTGCCTCGACAGCGCCCAGGGGCGCTATGTGCTCAAGGCCTGCCACGGCAGCTATGCCGAAGTCGAATTGCAGGCCCAGCACGCCGCCCTGGCGTATTTGCGCGAGCGTGGCGTGCCGGTGCCGCAGGTGCAGCCGTCGCTTGCCGGGGAGGCGCTGCTGGCGCTGGAGGTCGATGGCCAACCCCTGCGGGTGCGGCTGCTCAGTTATATCGAAGGCCAGCCGCTGACCCGCCTCAAGCACCTGCCGGTGTCGGTGGTGGCTGAGCTGGGCAGGCTGTGCGCGCAGGTCGACCAGGCGCTGGCAGGTTTTGAGCACCCCGGCCTGGACCGCACCTTGCAGTGGGACCCGCGGCATGCCCAGGCACTGGTCGAGCACCTGCTGCCGGTACTCACTGACCCGGAACGCCGCCAGCAGGTTGACCAACTGGCCCGCCAGGCCGCAGACAAGCTGGCGCCGCTGGTCGGGCAACTGCCGACCCAGGCCGTGCACCTGGACATCACCGACGACAACGTGGTCTGGGCGCGTGACGGGCAACGGGAGTGGCAAGTGCAGGGGGTGATCGATTTCGGTGACCTGCTGCGCAGCTGGCGCATCGCCGACCTGTCGGTGACCTGTTCGGCGCTGCTGCATCACGCCGAAGGCGACCCGCTGCGCATCTTGCCGGCGGTGGCCGCCTACCAGGCCGCCAACCCGCTTGAAACGGCCGAATTGCAGGCGCTTTGGCCGCTGGTGCAGCTGCGTGCCGCCGTATTGGTGCTCAGCAGTGAGCAGCAGTTGGCGATCGACCCGCTCAACCAGTACACCCGCGACAACATCGCTCACGAGTGGGAGATCTTCGACACCGCCTGCGCGGTGCCCGCCGCGCTGATGGAAGTGGCCATCCTGCAGGCTGCCGGAAAGCGGCCCGCTAGCGCCGACTTCAGCGGTTGCCTGCCGTTGCTGCCAGCGCTTGCAGGGCAGGCAGTCAACCGGGTCGACCTCGGTGTGCTGAGCCCGCACTGCGAGGCCGGCAACTGGGAACAGCCGGGCTTCGACCAGCGCCTGCTGGCCAGCCAGCCTGCGCCGGCCAGCAGCCTGCACGGCCAGTACCGACTGTCGCAGACCCACATCGACCGCCCCGAGGAGCCCGCCACCTGTGCCTTGGGTGTGGAACTGAACCTGGTGCCCGGCAGCCTGGTGCAGGCACCTGCCGAGGGCGTATGGCAGCGTGCCGGCGACAACCGCGGCTGCCTGCGCACCGCGCACTGGAACCTGTGGCTCAACGGCCTGGAAGAGGCCCCGGCCGACGGCCAGCTGCTTGCCAGGGGCCAGGCGCTGGGCGCCACCTGTGGCTTCCTCAGTGTGCAGTTGTGCCTCGATGGCCAGGCCGTGCCGCCGTTTTTCGCCACGCCCAGTGCCGCCGCTGCCTGGCTGGCCCTGTGCCCTTCGCCTTCGGCGCTGCTGGGCTTTGATTGCGCTGCCGAGCCCCTGGCCGATGCGCAGGCGCTGCTGGCCCGCCGCGATGCCAGCTTCGCCCGCTCGCAGAAGCACTATTACGAGCAGCCGCCGCATATCGAACGCGGCTGGCGCAACTACCTGATCGACATGCAGGGCCGTTCGTACCTGGACATGCTCAACAACGTCGCGGTGCTCGGCCATGGCCACCCGCGCATGGTCGCCGAGTCGGCGCGCCAATGGTCGTTGCTCAATACCAACTCGCGCTTCCACTACGCGGCCATTGCCGAATTCTCCGAGCGCTTGCTGGAAGTGGCGCCGGAAGGCTTCGACCGGGTGTTCCTGGTCAACAGCGGGACCGAGGCCAACGACCTGGCGATCCGCCTGGCCTGGGCCTACAGCGGCGGGCGCGACCTGCTCAGCGTGCTGGAGGCCTACCACGGCTGGTCGGTGGCAACGGATGCGATCTCCACCTCCATCGCCGACAACCCCCAGGCCCTGGAAACCCGCCCGGACTGGGTGCACCCGGTTGAGGCGCCGAACACCTTCCGTGGTCGCTTCCGGGGCGCCGACAGTGCCGCTGACTACCTGCGCGATGTCGACGCCAAGCTCGCCGACCTCGATGCCCGTGGCCGCCAGCTGGCGGGCATGATCTGCGAGCCGGTGTACGGCAACGCCGGCGGCATCTCGCTGCCGGCCGGCTACCTGCGCGAGGCCTACGCCAAGGTGCGCCAGCGGGGCGGGGTATGCATCGCCGACGAGGTGCAGGTGGGCTACGGGCGCCTGGGCGAGTACTTCTGGGGCTTCGAAGAGCAAGGCGTGGTGCCGGACATCATCACCATGGCCAAGGGCATGGGCAACGGCCAGCCGCTGGGGGCAGTGATCACCCGCCGCGAGATCGCCGAGGCGCTGGAGGCCGAGGGTTACTTCTTCTCGTCCGCAGGCGGCAGCCCGGTCAGCTGCCGTATCGGCATGGCGGTGCTGGACGTGATGCGTGACGAAGGGCTGTGGGACAACGCCCGTGACGTGGGGCGGCATTTCAAGGCGCGGTTGCAGGCGCTTGTCGATAAGTATCCGCTGGCGGGTGCCGCCCATGGTTCGGGCTTCTACCTGGGGCTGGAACTGGTGCGCGACCGGCAGACGCTGGAGCCGGCCACGCAGGAGACCATGCTCCTGTGCAACCGCCTGCGCGAGCTGGGGATCTTCATGCAGCCAACCGGCGACTACCTGAACATCCTCAAGATCAAGCCGCCGATGTGCACCACGCGGGCAAGCGTGGACTACTTCGTCGACAGCGTGGAGAGGATCCTCGCCGAAGGGCTTTGAAATCGATTGTTATCGAGTTGAAGGCATGCTTTATGCGAAATTGGTCTTCATTGCACCTTTGAAAGCAGATATTTATCGGCTATAAATGTTCGCCATCAGCCGGTGGGACCACTTTGCGGTCCTTTCGCGACACAAGGCCGCTCCTACACAGGGGACGCGATTCCCTGCAGGGGCGACCTTGTGCCACGAGAGGCGCGCACAGCGCGCCCCACCCTTCCGCCAGTTGCCCCAGAGGTTATCGATGAAAACCCTCAACACGACTCCCCGCGCCGACGGCTTCCACATGCCCGCCGAATGGGCCCCGCAAACCCAGGTGTGGATGGTCTGGCCGGAGCGCCCGGACAACTGGCGCCTGGGCGGCAAGCCGGCACAGGCCGCGCACGTGACCCTGGCCAAGGCCATCGCCCGTTTCGAACCGGTCACCGTGGCGGTTTCCGCTGGCCAGTACGAGAACGCCCGGCGCCAGCTCGACGTGCCCAACATCCGCGTGGTCGAGATCAGCAACGACGACGCCTGGGTGCGTGACACCGGCCCGACCTTCGTGATCAACGACCAGGGTGAAGTGCGTGGCGTGGACTGGGGCTTCAACGCCTGGGGTGGCTTCGATGGTGGCCTGTACGCACCGTGGAACCGCGACGAGGAACTGGCGGCCAAGGTGATGGAAATGGAGCGCGTGCAGCGTTACCACACCGAAGGCTTCGTGCTTGAGGGTGGCTCGATCCATGTCGATGGCGAAGGCACCCTGATCACCACCGAAGAGTGCCTGCTCAACCGCAACCGCAACCCTCACCTGACCCGCGAGCAGATCGAAGACATCCTGCGCGAGCACCTGGCGGTGGAAACCATCGTCTGGCTGCCGGACGGCCTGTACAACGACGAAACCGACGGCCACGTCGACAACTTCTGCTGTTACGTCAGCCCAGGCGAAGTGTTACTGGCCTGGACCGATGATTCCAACGACCCCAACTACGCACGCTGCCATGCGGCCTACGATGTGCTGAAAAACAGCCGCGACGCCAAAGGCCGCGAGTTTGTGGTGCACAAGATGCCGATCCCTGGCCCGCTGTTCGCCACCGAAGCCGAATGCGCCGGTGTCGACCAGGTGGCCGGCAGCCAGGAGCGTGACCCGTCGGTGCGCCTGGCCGGTTCCTACGTGAACTTCCTGATCGTCAACGGCGGCATCATCGCGCCGAGCTTCGACGACCCCGCCGATGCGCAGGCCAGAGCGATCCTGGCCAAGGTCTTCCCGGATCACGAAGTGGTGATGATCCCCGGCCGCGAGCTGCTGCTCGGCGGCGGCAACATCCACTGCCTGACCCAGCAACAGCCGGCGCCGTTCAAGCGCTGATTCAAGCTGAATGAAAAAAGCCCGTCTGATGACGGGCTTTTTTTTTGTGGCGACGTTCGGTGGCGGCGAATGGCACAGCTCTTGTATTAGTTTTTCATTGTGTTTCAGAGAGATAGGCCCACGCCGTTCTGTAACAAACCTTAAGTAAGTTGGCCGCTCACGGGCCCAGGGAGTGCGTGTTGAAATGAATGCAGCAAGTGAGTCGGCTATGCCCCCATCGGCAGTGAATCACCAAACGCTTGAAATACTGGCGCAGTGGTTGCGGGACCATGGATGCATCCGGGTCAGGAAGACCGACCCACGACGTCTGCTGAACGGGCGTTATCCGCAGGGCTTGATCAGCGATGCGGAGCTCGAAGCGCTGCTGGCTGTATGGCACTGACCGGGTATCGACCCGTCGCAACGAAAAACGCCACCGCTCATGCGGTGGCGTTTTCGTTTGTGGCACAGGCCTGGCCGGTTTGGCCGCAATGCCCATGTGGCACTTGTACTGGCCTCATCGCCGGCAAGCCGGCTCCCACATAGCAAGCGCATAGTTTGGGTTTATGCGGTCAAGGTGGGAGCTGGCTTGCCAGCGATGGCGTCAGAAGCTGTAGCTGCCGGTCACCACCAGGCTACGCGGATCGCCATACTGGATCTGCGCCGCGCTGGTGGCCGAATCGTAGTAGGTCTTGTCGGTGATGTTCTTCAGTGCCGCACGCACGTCCCAGTCATGGGTGCGATAGCCGGCCAGGGCATCCCAACGGCCATAACCCGGCAAGATCACTGTGTTCTGGTTGTCGGCATAGCGGTCACCCACCAGCGTCATGCCGGTTTCGGCATACCAGCCCAGCTCCGGCTTCCAGGTCACGAACAGGCTGGCGTTGCGCCGGGCCACGTCGTTGATGCGGTTACCTTCCTGGCCATTGTTGTCCTCGACGATCTTCGCGTCCTGCAGGCCGATGCCGCCGCGTACATACCAGTTGCCGACCACATTGCCGGTGGCGGTCAGCTCGATGCCGCGCGAGCGCTGCAGGCCAGACATCAGGGTGATGTTCGGGTCGAGCGGGTCGCGGGTGCGGCGGTTGTATAGCTCCAGTTCGTAGAGCGCCAGGGTGGTGGTCAGGCGCTCGTCGAACCAGTCGCTCTTGACCCCGATTTCTTTCTGCCGGGTCAGCTCCGGCTCGGTCTCGTTGGTGTTGCCGGCCGCGCCAGGGGTGATGCCGATCAGGCCGCCACCGACGGGGGAGTAGGTCTTGCTCCAGGAGGCGTAGAAGGAGTGGTCGCGCCATGGCGTGTAGACCACGCCCAGGCGCGGGCTGAAGCTGTTGTCGTTCTGCTTCTCGGAGAGGTTGCGCAGTTTGTTGGTGGTTTCCACCTCGAACTGGTCGAAGCGCACCCCGGCAAGGATCTGCCACTGGTCGTTCAGGCGGATCTGGTCCTGCAGGTAGATGCCACGGCTCTCGACCACCGTGTGGTTGTTGCTCGACACCGCCATACGGCCATTGTGCTGCAGGTTGCGGTTGGGGCTGTCGAGGTTCAGGGCCGGCACCGGGCGCGCGCCAGGGCCCGAAGTGGCGGCGTTGTACAGCGTCGGGTCGCGGCGCTGGCTGCCGAATTCCAGGCCCAGCAGCAGTTTATGCTCCAGGCCCCAGGTGCTGACATCGCCCTCGGCCTCGAGGTTGTTGAACAGGTTGCGGGTGTTCAGGTCCTGCTGCCAGCGCTGGCGGGTGACCAGGTTGGTGCGCGGGTTGTAGGCGGTCTGGTAGGTGTTGTCGAACTCACTGTCGAGCTTGAACAGGCCCAGGGTATGACGCAGTTGCCAGTTGTCGCTGAGCTGGTAGTTCAGCCGCGAGCGCAGCGACTGGGCGCGGTCGTCGATGTAGTCGCGCTGGGTATCGCCATAGGTGGCGCTGCGGCTGACGTCCGCCGGGCGCCCGGTCAACGGGTTGCCGGGGATGCCGCGGTCCGGCGTGCGGTTGTAGCGGCTGTACTCGTACTGCACCAGCCAGTTCAGGTCGGGGTTCAGCTGCCAGCTCATGGACGGGGCGAACAGCTGGCGGTTGCCATCGACGCCGTGGCGGAAGCTGTTGCTGTCTTCATTGCCCATGTTCAGGCGCAGGCTGATGGTGTCGCTGGGGTCGGCGCTGAGGTCGGCGTACAGGCTGCGCAGGTCCTGGCTGCCACCCTGGGCTTCGATGGTCGAGCGGCGGCCATGTTCCGGCGCCTTGCTCACCCGGTTGACGATGCCACCCTGGCTGCCTCGGCCATACAGCACTGCGGCCGGGCCCTTGAGCACTTCGACCCGCTCGATGTTGTGCAGGTCGCGGGTGTACTGACTGTCGTCGCGGATACCGTCCAGGTAGAAGTCGTTGCTGGCCTCGAAGCCGCGGATGCGTACGCTGTCGAAACGCGTGTCGGCGCCGCTGCTGACGTTGGGGATACCTTCCAGCGCTTCGCCCAGGGTGCTGCTGCCATAGTCCAGCACATTGCTGGTCTTCACCGTGTCGATGGCCTGGGGCACGTAGCGCACCGGTGTCGAGGTGCGGGTCGCAGTGCTCACTTCGCGTACCCGTGGGTTGTCCTCCTCGCGCTCGCTGTCGGCGGTGACTGCGGTTTCCGGCAGGGTGGTGGTGGCGGCGCTGGCCAGGCCTGCGCTGAACAACAGCGACAAGCCCAGGGTCAGGGGTGAAAGGCGGCAAGGGGCGGGCATTGCAGGCATCCATCTACGCAAGTGAGAAATTGGGCGCGAATGGTAATGCTTGCTATTTGCTGTTGCTCGCCTATTCGTAAAGAGTTGTCTTTACGTTTGTATCACTTTGTAACTAGTCCTTTCTGGGCGATTCGACCGCGTGTGCGCGTTGCCCACTTAGATGACCGTTGTGCGAGATTTTTCGGAAAAACCTGAAAGAGACAAATTTGCGCAGAAGCTGGGCATTAGTGCGTGGAAATGCACTGTTCCAGACCTTTTTTTTGGTTATATCAACCTGCAATTCACGATTTTTTGACATGTATAAGCAGGCACGGCTAGGATTCGGCCTCTACGCCTGCTGGCCATGACTTGGCCATGCGGCTGTAAGGCCCGTTGCAGACCATCAGCGGGGCCTTGCGGCCTGGATCCGCATAGCGTCGAACCTACGAAGGGGCGTTGGTTCCTGGCGTTCTCATGCAGAGCGTTTTTGATTAAGCAATAAGGAAAATAAAATGTTGAAAACCAGGATCAGCCTGGTCGCCCTGGCGATGATCGCCGCGACCCAGGCCCAGGCCAACGAGCAGGCCGACAGCAAAGGTTTCATCGAGGACAGCCACGCCAACGTCCTTCTGCGCAACGCTTACATCAACCGTGACAAGAAGCACGGCACCGATGACCAGATCGAATGGGGCCAGGCCTTCATCGGTAACTTCTCTTCGGGCTTCACCCAAGGCACCGTCGGTGTCGGCGTTGATGCCTTCGGCCTGTACGCCGTGCGTCTGGACGGCGGCAAAGGCCACAACGGTGGTGGTGGCGTCGACTTCTTCAAGCCGCACAACACCAAGAACGCCGACGGCAACGCCAGCAGCCCACACGACCTGGCCCGTGCCGGCGCAGCCGTGAAATTCCGCATCTCCAACACTGTGCTCAAGTACGGTGACCAGATGCCGGCCCTGCCGGTGCTGAACTACGACGACGGCCGTCTGCTGCCTGAAAGCTTCACCGGCACCATGATCACCTCCAAGGAGATCAAGGGCCTGGAGCTGAACGCCGGCCACTTCACCCAGGAAGCCCGCAAGAGCGCCGAAGGGCGTGACAGCGGCGGCCTGAAGTCGATCGACGTGCTGGGTGGTAGCTACAAGTTCACCGACAACTTCACCGCTTCGCTGTACACCGCAGACAACGAAGATGTGATGAAGAAGCACTACCTGGGCTTGAACTACGTCTTCCCGATCGCCAATGACCAGTCCCTGACCCTGGACTTCAACGGCTACAAGACCAGCATCGACAAGCAATTCGTGCGTTCGGCCGAGCTCAATGGTGACTCCAACACCATCTGGAGCCTGGCGGCCACCTACGCCTTCGGCCCGCACTCGATCACCCTGGCGCACCAGCGCAGCACCGGCAGCACCGGCTACAACTACAGCGGCTACCAGAGCGCAGGTGGTACCAGTGACGGTGGTTCGACCATCTACCTGGCCAACTCCTACTGGTCCGACTTCAACGCCGAAGACGAGCGCTCCTGGCAGCTGGGCTACGGCCTGGACTTCGGCGCCTTCGGCGTGCCGGGCCTGACCTACAAGGTCGCCTACGTAGTGGGTGACAACATCAACACCCGCAACCTGAAGAACCCGGAAGGCTTCGGCGAAGGCAAGGAGCGCGAGATCTTCAACCAGCTGCGCTACGTCGTTCAGGAAGGCCCGGCCAAAGACCTGTCGATCAAGCTGCGTAGCTCGTTCCTGCGCACCAACAACGCGGTCCAGCAGAACGGCTACAACGACGACGGCAACGAAGTTCGTGTATTCGTCGAGTACCCGATCAGCATCTTCTGATCCTGATCTGGCGTCATCAGCAGCCCCGGCCTATGCCGGGGCTGTTTCTTTGTGGCGTGCCACGTTCGCCCCAGGCACCCCTTCGACTTCCCCCATCTGCGGCGCAAAGCTGTCACCCCGCGCCATCCGCCACATCCGTGCATAGAAGGCATTTTCGATCGAGCCGCTGAGCAATTCACCCGGTTTGAGGAACGCGTGCAGCTGCGAAAACAGGCTGATCTCACTGGGGCTGATACGCCGTGCCAGGTGCTTGGGCTTGAGCTCGGACGGGTGGTCCAGCCCTGCAGCGGCGAGCATTTCGGCCAGGGCATGCAGGGTGTTGCGGTGAAAACTCGCAACCCGCTCGGCTTTCTCCGGTACCACCAGCGCCCGCTGGCGCAGCGGGTCCTGGGTGGCCACGCCGGTGGGGCACTTGTTGGTGTGGCAGCTTTGCGACTGGATACAGCCGATGGCGAACATGAAGCCGCGTGCCGAGTTGACCCAGTCGGCGCCGATGGCCAGCACGCTGGCGATGTCGAACGCGCTGACGATCTTGCCCGCCGCGCCGATGCGCACGCGTTCGCGCAGGTTCAGGCCCACCAGGGTGTTGTGCACGAACATCAGGCCGTCACGCAACGGCATGCCCATGTTGTCGGAGAACTCCCGGGGCGCAGCGCCGGTGCCGCCTTCCTTGCCATCGACGACGATGAAGTCCGGAGTGATGCCGGTGGCGAGCATGGCCTTGGCAATGCCCATGAATTCCCACGGGTGGCCCAGGCAGAACTTGAAGCCTACCGGTTTGCCGCCTGACAGCTCGCGCAGCCTGGCGACGAACTGCAGCAGCTCCAGCGGGGTGCGGAAGGCGCTGTGGGCGGCTGGCGAGATGCACTCCTGGCCCTCGCGCACCCCCCGGGTGGCGGCGATCTCGGCGCTGACCTTGTGCCCCGGCAGGATGCCGCCATGGCCCGGCTTGGCGCCCTGGCTGAGCTTGATCTCGATCATCTTCACCTGGCCATCGCGAGCCTGTTCGGCGAAGCGCTCGGGGTCGAAGCGGCCGTCCTCGGTGCGGCAGCCGAAATAGCCGCTGCCGATTTCCCAGATCAGATCGCCGCCGTGCTCGCGGTGATAAGGGCTGATGCTGCCTTCGCCGGTGTCATGGGCAAAGCGCCCCAGGCGCGCCCCTTTGTTCAGCGCGGCGATGGCATTGGCGCTGAGCGCGCCGAAGCTCATGGCCGAGATATTGAAGATCGACGCCGAATACGGCTGGGTGCACTGCGGCCCGCCGATGCGAATGCGAAATGACGCAGGATCGGCCTGTGGCACGGGCAGCATCGAATGGCTGATGAACTCGAAGCCCGGCTTGTACACATCATTGAGGGTGCCGAAGGCCTTCTCGGCGCTCTCGTTCTTGGCCCGGGCATAGACCAGCGAACGTTGCGCGCGGGAGAACGGCAGCTTGTCATCGTCGCCCTCGATCAGGTACTGGCGAATCTCTGGCCGGATGGTTTCGATCAGGTAGCGGAGGTTGCCCAGTATCGGGTAGTTGCGCCGCACCGCGTGGTGGCTCTGGCGCAGATCATTGAGGCCGACCAGGCTGAGCAGCGCGGTCACCAGGGTGAATGGCCACAGCCAGCTGTGCTGGATCAGGAAGGGGATGCTGGCAAGGGTGAAGACCAGGCACAGGGCCAGGCAGGCATAACGGCTGGGGAGTGAATCGTTCATGGGTCCATCGCAGGCGGGATGACGCGGCCTAGGATAGGCAAAGCCTGTGCGCGGAAAACCAGGGGTTTCGGTAAAAGACTCTTGCATGGGCGTGGGGTGTGGCGTTTGCGCCGCAAGATCCGGCATCACTTGCGTGCCTGCCTTCTTCTGTCCCCTGACCATACTTCCCCTCCAGGAGGCCCGCTGGTCGGATTGGTGGGTATGGTGTTGATAGATCGCATTCGGTGGTTATACTAACCACCGCTGCGAACAGCCCAAGGAAGGGTTCATGAACAGCCGCGTAATGATTTCGGTGATCGAGGCCGATGGTTGGTACCTGGTGCGATCCAAGGGCAGCCACCATCACTTCAAGCACCCCCACAAGGCTGGGCTGGTGACCATCCCGCACCCGAAGAAGGACCTGCTGCCCGCCACTGCGGCCAGCATCCTGCGCCAGGCGCGGATCGGCTACGCCAGCTGACCAGGAGAGCCACTGCCATGTTATTCCCCATCGCCATCCTGCCCGGCGACGATCAGCACGCCTGGGGCGTGGAAGTCCCGGACATCCCGGGCTGCTTTTCGGCCGGTGAAGACCTCGATGACGCCATTGCCATGGCCCGCGAGGCCATCGAGGGCCACCTCGAACTGCTCGCCCAGGACGGCGAGGAAATCCCCAAGGCCAGCAAGGTGAGCGTGCATGCGGCCAACCCTGACTACGCCGGATGCACCTGGGCACTCATCGACATCGATATCACCCGCTACCTGGGTAAGGCCGAGAAGCTCAACATCACACTGCCGGCCTACCTGCTCACCCGCATTGATGCCTACGTGAAGAACCATCCGGAGCAGAAAAGCCGCTCGGGCTTCCTGGCTGAAGCGGCGCTGAGAATCCTGCAGGGCGACTGCAAATAGCTACGCTGGGCCCGCGTTGGGCAGCCGTCAGGTGCCCGAGGCTTCGCGGCGCAGGTTCAGCAAGTAGCCTTGGTTGCGGATGGTGAGGATCTGCGCGGCTTGGCCCGGCGCACGGCGCAACTGTTGGCGCAGGCGGCTGATGCACATGTCCACCGAGCGGTCGTCGGGCAGGTGGTCGCGGCCGAACGCGCTACGTGTCAGATGATCGCGGGATACCACGCGGTTATCGGCCTGCAGCAGTTCGTGCAGCACCCGGTAGTCGGAGCGTGGCAGGGTCAGGGCCTTGCCGTCGGGGTGGGTGAGCAGTCGTCTGATGGGGTCCAGTTCAAAGCCTGCGAATCGCTGCGGCTGGGTAGCGCTTTCGTCGCCGTTGGCTTCCAGCTGTAGGGGCCGGCGCAGCACAGCCTTGATCCGGGCAACCAGCTCGAGGGGCTCGAAGGGCTTGGCCAGGTAGTCGTCGGCGCCTGCTTCCAGGCCTGTAATACGGTCCAGGGTGCTGCCCTTGGCCGACAGCAGGATCACCGCCGGCCCCGGCAGCCCCTGCAACTGCCGGCACAGGCTCAGGCCATCCTCGCCGGGCAGCATCAGGTCCAGCACCACCAGGTCGACCTTGTGCAGGGCCAGTTGCGTGCGCATCTGCTCGCCATCTGCGGCCGGCAATACCTGGTAGCCGGCATCACTCAGATAATCGCAAAGAAGTTCGCGAATCTCGTCGTCATCGTCGACAACCAGCAGGGTGGTGCTCATGGAAGGGTACCTGTAAAAATGCGAGCGGCAGCGCCCGTTACGATCAACGTTATCCCCGCGCAGACCGGCATGCCGGCAGTGCGTGAAACGACGCAATCGTAACAAAAAATCATCTGCGAATGCGAAGTCTTCGCAAATGCTGCCGATCGCCGCTAGCGAATCGGTCCAGGCGCTTCCAGCTGTTTCATCAGGTCGTCATTCCATTGCCCTTCGACCTGCACGTGCGCAGCGGCACCCAGCATCACGGCCTCGATCAGGTTGTGATTGAGGTAGGTGTACAGGCCGGGCTGGCGGAAGGTGTACAGCGCCGCGCCTGCGGCACCGCCGGGGATAAACCAGGTTTCCAGGTTGCGCTGCGGCGGGTTGGCGAACTTGCCGGCGGCCCACACGTAGTCGCCATGGCCGCCGATCAGGTGCGGGCGGGTGTCGCGGTTGGCTTGCGAGTGGACGATCAGCACCGTTTCGCCGAGCGTGGCGGTGAGCGCGTGCTGGCCGGTCAGTGCGCCGACGCTGCCATTGAAGACCACGTGCGTGGGGATGAGCCCCTTCATTACCTGGTACATGTCGGCGAAGCTCGCCGATGGGCTGGCGTAGCGCTTGTACTTGCCGTCCTTGTCGCGCGGGATGTAGTAGTCCTGCTCGCCGATGTACCAGACCTTGTCGTATTGCAGCGCACGCCCGTCGCCGTCCCGCAGGCCGTCCCGCGGCAGCACCATGATTGCGCCGTTCATGCCGCACACCACATGCCAGGGGATCATCACCCCGCCCGGCGCGCAGTGGTACACGAACACCCCGGCGCGGTCCGCCTTGAAGCGCAGCTTCACCTGCTCGCCAGGCTTCACATGGGTCAGCTCACCACCGCCGAGCGCGCCGGTGGCGGCATGGAAGTCGATGTTGTGCACCATGCTGTTGCTGGCCGGGTTGACCAGGGTGAGCTCCACGTAGTCGCCCTCGTGCACCACCATCAGCGGGCCGGGCACCGAGCCGTTGAAGGTCATGGCATGGATGTAGGCCCCCTCGCTGTCGACCGCCAGTTCTTTCTCCTCGATCTCCATGCGGAACTCGACGATCCGCGGTTTGCCAGGCGCGCGCTGGCTGTGGGCATGTACCTGGGGTGGTGCCACCAGCTCGACCCGGGTGCGTTCCAGCTGGGTCAGGTCCGTGGGCGGATTATTGGTCGCCGCCGCCGCCGCCCGGGCCAGGCCGCTGGCCAGCACGCTGCTGCCAACCCCCAGCAATACACCCCCCGCCAGCACCCCGCGCCGCGTCAGGGCTACGCCTTGTTGCTCACTCATGGGACTTCTCCTTAAGTCGACGAAAGCCGTCGGCACAGGAATACCCATTTTGAAAGCAGGGTTTATTGAGCCCAAACAAGAAATCGAGCGGCAGGGCAATCTGTCGCAATTGTGGCCGATAGCTACTATGGAGTTACGCGGGCTGCCACGCGCAGCGACTCAGGGAGCACAGGGAGTGAGCCGTTTCGTCAGTTTCGAGGTCAGCAATCACCGTCAGTATGTGATCAGCATCGATCACATCATTGCGCTTTATCCGCTTGCTCAGGAAAGGACGTTTGCTAAAGGAGGGATCGTGCTGATCAACGGGCTGGGGAAGGAGGGCAAGCATGTGGCGCTGGAGCTTAGCGGGCCGGAGATCAGGAAGCTGCATAAGGCGCTGTTGCTGGAGTGACGGGGTGGGGTGTGCGACTGGATGATCCCCGGAAACGCAAAAGCCTCGACTGACGTCGAGGCTTTTTGAGTGTGGTGCCGGCACCAGGAATCGAACCCGGGACCTACTGATTACAAGTCAGTTGCTCTACCATCTGAGCTATACCGGCACAGGGGCGTCATTATAGCGATGGATTCGCGGCTGTAAACTACTTCTTGCAATCAATGCGTAACGCCCTAAGTCACCGAGCGCAAAGGAGAATTTTCCTACCAGCCGCGGTGGATGGTGGTGACGCTTGGTTCGGTCTTGCCGGGGTTGAAGAACAGCTTGTCGTTGTCGCAGCCGCGCTTGCGGCAGGGGGTGGCGACGTGCAGCGGCAGGCCGCGGTCGCCGCCGAGCTGCATGCCGGGCATGTTCCAGTCCAGCGGTGTCGGCTTGGCCGGTGGCGTGCTGCTGGCGCAGCCAGTCAGGGCCAGGGCGACGGTCAGCAGGGCGAAGGGCTTGGCGTGTTTCACGATTTTCGAATCCGTTCCAAGGTCAGTCTGTGTTCAAGAGGCGGCTGCAACGCCAGCTGCTCCCTCGCGGGGATCGGTAGCTTGGTATTGGCAGCTGTGACGCGCGTCCCGTTAATACGATGAGGCCATGCCCCTACGCGAACAATCACGGTTGTTGGCATCCTTGATCATTTTTCGCACAGTGCTGGCAGATCACCGGGAGGGTTGTTCTGCGCGTGTTGGCTCGATTGAACAGTGCATGATCACGTGGACAGCCGGCGATGATACACCGAACGAGCCGATGAAGCTTAGCCGTGCTGTGGATGACTTGCGGGGCCACGAGGCATGCTGTGTTCCAGTCGCTCCATGGGTGGTTAATATAATTTACGTGCCGTTCTGGATGTTTTCAGGAGTTTGTTCGGTATCACTGCAATTTAACAGCGTCTTTATTTGTGTTTTTTCTATCGTTTTGACTTTTTCGATTGCCTAAGCTAATTTGTTGTTCATTATGTTGAACAGTAAAGCTTTCAAGCTCCTCTCCACCTCCCGCCTGGTTTCCCGTGAGCGTCACTGGACCGGCGACCTCTAGCGCCACCCTCCCACTACAGCCTTAAACCTTTCTGTATTGCGCCGACGCCTGTGCGTTCGGCTGCTGTGTCGCCCATGGGAGGGCACCATGCGTTCCTGGATCTACCTGATCGTCGCCATCACCGCCGAGGTGATCGGCACGGCGTCGATGAAACTCGCCGCCACTCATTTCCCCGTGGCTGGGCATGCCGTGATGTACGTCATGATTTGCCTTTCGTATTTCTTCCTGGCCCTGGCGGTCAAGCGTGTACCGGTCGGCGTGGCTTATGCGCTGTGGGAGGGGATCGGCATCGTCCTGATCACCCTGGTCAGCGTGCTCTGGCTGGGCGAAAGCCTGGGCTGGGCCAAGGCCCTGGGGCTGGCTGTGATGATTGCCGGCATCCTGCTGATCAAGGCGGGTACCCGCAGCAAGCCCGTCGTGGTTGAAGGGGAGGCATTGCCATGCTGATTCCCTTTGCCTGGCTGGGCCTGGCCATCGTGCTGGAAGTGCTGGCCAACCTGTTGCTCAAGTATTCCGACGGTTTTCGTCGCAAGGGGCTGGGCGTAGCCTCGATCTTCTGCGTGCTGGCGGCCTTCACCGCTTTGGCTCAGGCGGTGCAGGACATCGAGTTGTCGCTGGCCTACGCCATCTGGGGCGGCTTCGGCATCCTGGCCACTGTCGCCATGGGTTGGGCGCTGTTCGGTCAGCGTCTGGCCGGCCGTGGCTGGCTGGGGCTGGCGCTGCTTCTGGTCGGCATGGGCCTGTTGAAACTGGCTTGAAATGCCCTGTTTCAGGCGGTTTCCAGCTTGCCGCCGAAATGCTTATGCACAAGCGGCATTTTTTGCTTGCGCGAAAGGCATGCCGACTGGCAGTGCCACCGGTCTTTGCGCAAAGCCCTGTTTTTGCTGGTTTTCAGCTGGTAAGCGGAATAAGCAAAGCGGCGCAAATAGCGCTTGGATCCAAGCCTTGGACATTTTCATCACAAGCTTGTGCACAGACTTATCCACAGGTTGTCAGCTGCGCTGCGGCGATCCGTCGCGTTCGGCCAGCAGCAACAGGTTGCGTGGCGTCAGCGGGTATTCGCAGAACAGTCCTACGCGCACGGCATAACCTTGCTCTTGGAGGTACAGGGCTCGGTCGAGCACCAGCCACAGTTCCAATGGGCGGCGGAACAGGTTGCGCACCAGCTCCAGGTTGCGCACCTGAGCCAGCCGTTGCCAGCCCTGCGACTCAAGGGCGGCCCAGTCCGTCGTGCCGCTCAGTTCGACCTGGCGCAGCGCGGCAAGGTCGCGGCAGTACTGCTCGAAGGGCTTCTTCAGCCAATCGACCGGCAGTGACGGTGTTGGCAGATACGCATCGATACCCCGCTGTTGGCGCTGCAGCAGGTCGAAACCCAGGCGCCTGGCCATCGAGCTGTCGCGCTGGCGGCGTACCCGGGCGCTGGAGGTGACGGCCTCGCTCAGCGGTAGGCCCAGATCGCCGATCGACAGCTGCAGGGCAGAAGCCTGTGCGGCTGTGGATATCGCCTTGTACTGCTCGCCCTGGATGCGGTTGTAGCAGCACGGCGCCACGGCCAGTTGCTGGCAGCCTTGCTGGCTGGCCAGGTGCAGCAGGCGCACATGCAGATCGCCACAGGCATGCAGGGCAATCACGCTTTTGTCGCCATCCAGCTGCTGCATGCTGTCTGCGGCCATCACATCCTGCTGCACATGGTGGGCGGGCAGTTGATGGTGATCGCTCAGCGCCTGGCCGGCGTTGACCAGCTCGGCGTCGTACTCCAGGCAGGTCAATTGCTGGCCGGCTTGCAGCAGGCGGCGGCCCAGGTGGCCCTTGCCCGAACACCAGTCCAGCCAGTGCCGGGTGGGCTGGCTGAAGCTCAGGCGGCGGCTGAAGGCCTCGATCTGCTGCCATTTGCGCCCAGGGACATTGGCGTCAAGGCGATGGCCGGCCGGGTGCAGGCCCGCGTCGGGCAATTCACCCACGGCAGACAACTGCCGGGCCAGGCTGGCCAGTTGCGGAAAGGGGGCTGGGGCCGGAAGCTGTTCCGGGTGTTGCTGGACGGCTTCGGCTTGTTCCAGGGTGCGATTGCGCAGCCATGCGGACAGCTCTGGGTACTGGCTTTCCCAGCCCAGCTGCAGCTCGGTGAACGGCCGTGGCCGCCACAGCGGCTGGTGCTGAAGCAGAAAATGGTCAAGGGCCTGGAAGCGCTCGAGGAGCTGGCTGCCTTGAAGGGGGAGTGTTGTGTTCATTCAAGCACCGAGGCGCAATTGAAAGGGGCCGCAAAGCGGCCCCGAGCGTGTTGCAGGTTAGCGCCCCTGGCAGGCATCCACGCGCAACCAGCGTTCCAGCAGCTTGAAGCCCTGCACCAGGAAGAACGAGATCACCAGGTAGAACACCCCGGCGGCAAAGAAGATCTCCACCGGCAGGTAGGTACGGGCGATGATGGTCCGTGCCATGCCGGTCAGCTCCAGTAGCGTCACGGTGCTGGCCAGGGCGCTGGCCTTGAGCATCAGGATCACTTCGTTGCTGTAGGCCGGCAGGCCGATGCGTGTGGCGCGCGGCAGCATGATGTAGAACAGCGCCTTGCCCCGCGACATGCCCAGTGCCCGGGCGGCTTCGATCTCGCCCTTGGGGATCGCCTGCAGTGCGCCGCGCAGGATCTCAGCGATGTAGGCGGCGGTGTGCAGGGTCATGGTCAGTACCGTGCACCAGAACGGGTCGCGCAGGTACGGCCACAGCGCGCTGTCACGCACCGCGTCGAACTGAGCCAGGCCGTAGTAGACCAGGAACAGCTGCACCAGCAGTGGCGTGCCGCGGAAGAAGAAGATGTAGCCGTAGGGTAGGGCGCGCACGTACCAGTGCCGCGAGGAACGGGCGATGCCCAGCGGGATGGCCAGGATCAGCCCGGCGATGACCGCGATGGCCACCAGCTCCAGGGTCAGGACCGCGCCTTCGGCCAGTCGTGGCAGCCACTTGATGATGACTTCCCAGTTCATTTATTCGGCCCTCATGAAGCCGCGGGCGGCGCGTTTTTCCAGGAAGTACATGCCGATCATGGCGACGATGGTCAGGCTCAGGTAGATGCAGGCGGCCACCGCGTAGAAGGTGAACGGTGCCTTGGTCACGGTCACGCCGATCTGCGCGTGGCGCATGATTTCTTCCAGGCCGATCACCGACACCAGCGCGGTGTCCTTCATCAGGATCATGAACAGGTTGCCCAGGCCCGGCAGTGCGATGCGCCACATCTGCGGCAGGATGATCCGCGACAGGATGCGGCCTTTCGACAGGCCCAGGGCCAGGCCCGCTTCACGGTGGCCCTTGGGGATGGCCAGGATCGCGCCGCGGAACACTTCCGTGGCGTAGGCGCCGAAGCACAGGCCCAGGGCAATCACACCGGCGGCGAATGCGCTGAGTTCGAGCCCGGGCATGTTGAGCGCGTCGCCGAGGCTGTTCATCAGGCCGACGGTGCCGAAATAGATGAGCAAGACCCACAGCAGCTCGGGCACGCCGCGCACCAGGGTCGAGTAGAAGCCGCCAAGCCATTGCAATGACTTGATAGAGGAAGTCTTGGCCAGGGCGCCAAGCAGGCCCAGGGCCAGCCCCAGCAGCAAGGCGCAAAGCGCCAGTTTTACGGTCATCAGGGTGCCGGCCATCATGGCCGGACCGAATCCGTGCAGGTCGATATTCATGGGCAGCTTTGTTCAAGGGACCCGCACCGCGCAGGGCGGTACGGGTCGGGAGGGCATCACTCGATGCTGAACGGGAAGTACTTGTCGTTGATCTTCTTGTACGTGCCGTCAGCTTTGATCTCGGCCAGGGCCTTGTTCAGCTTCTCGCGCAGCGGGTCACCCTTGCGCACGGCGATGCCGATCTTGTCGCTGTCTACTACAGGTTCGCCTTTGAACTCGTAGTCTTTGCCCGCGTCGGACTTCAGCCACTCGTACTGCACGTACTTGTCGGCCAGGATGCCGTCAACGCGACCGGAGGTCAGGTCGAGGTAGGCGTTTTCCTGGGTGTCGTATAGCTGAATGGACTTCAGCACGTCCTTGTAGTTGTCTTCAAGCCAAGTGCCGGCCAGGGTGGCGCGCTGGGTGCCGATGGTCTTGCCCTTGAGGTATTCCTTGTCGGTCTTGAAGTCGACTTTCTTCGGCGCGATGAACTGCAGCTTGTTGGAGTAGTAGGGGTCGGTGAAATCCACTGCCTGCTTGCGCTCGTCGGTGATCGACAGCGACGACACCAGGAAGTCGAACTTCTTGGCGTTCAGGGCTGGGATGATGCCGTCCCAGTCGGAAGTCACGACCGTGCACTCGACCTTCATCTTGGCGCACAGGGCGTCGCCGATGTCCTTGTCGAAGCCGACGACCTGGCCGCTGGCGTCCTTGTTGTTGAACGGTGGGTAGGCTGCCTCGATACCCATGCGCAGTTTTTCTGCGGCCATGGCGTTGGCCGACATCACCAGGGTGGCAGCAGCGGCCAGGAGGAACTTCTTGTAAGTCTGCATGTATTGCTCCGTTAGCGGTGGCTGGACATGAATTGCTTGCAACGCGCCGAGGTCGGGTTTTCGAAGACCTGCTGCGGCGATCCCTGCTCTTCGACCAGGCCCTGGTGCAGGAAGACCACTTCACTGGACACCTGGCGGGCAAAGTTCATCTCGTGCGTCACCAGCAGCATGGTACGGCCTTCTTCGGCCAGGGCGCGGATGACGTTAAGCACTTCCTGGACCATTTCCGGATCGAGCGCCGAAGTCGGCTCGTCGAACAGGATGACCTTGGGCTTCATGGCCAGGGTACGGGCGATGGCGGCACGCTGTTGCTGGCCACCGGAAAGCTGGGCGGGGTAGCTGTGGCGCTTGTCGAAGATGCCGACCTTGTTCAGCAGCGCCTCGGCGTGCTCGATGGCCTCGGCCTTGCTCTGGCCAAGTACGCGGCGCGGCGCCTCGATGATGTTGTCGAGGATCGACATGTGTGGCCACAGGTTGAAGTTCTGGAAGACAAAGCCGATCTCGCTGCGCAGGCGGTTGATCTGGCGGTTGTCGGCGGCGATCAGGTCGCCGTTTTTCTGCGCCTTGAGCTTGAGGGCTTCGCCGGCGACCAGGATTTCGCCCTGGTGCGGGTTCTCGAGCAGGTTGATGCAGCGCAGCAGGGTGGACTTGCCGGAGCCGGACGAGCCGAGGATGGAGATCACGTCACCGTCGCGCGCGGTCAGCGAAATGCCCTTGAGAATTTCCTGCTCGCCGTAGCGTTTGTGCAGGTTACGGATTTCCAGCGCGGGCGTGGCCTGGGCCATGTGCGGTCCTCATGTGTTCGGGTGCGTTCCCAGCTGTTGGCGGCCTTCCTGGCGAGCGCCACGCTAGCATAGCGGCGCAACAGCGGCCAACCGGGTCGCAAGGGGCTTCGGTCATTGATGGGGCAGTTTGTCGCATCGTTGCAGTGGACTGTCGCGAGGATGTCCGCAATGGCGTTTTGCCCAGCACCGGAGCCTTGATGAAAAAAGGCGCGATGGTGCCAGCTTTGGTCAAAGCATGGAAGCGGTTTTGGCCCTTTTGCCGCGAAAGCAGGTGCAACCGCCCATGTGACCGGCACAGGGTGGCGTGGGAGCGGGCTTGCCCCGCGATGGCTTCGGCAGGACTGAAGGTGTTGGGGCGACAATCGCTATCGCGGGGCTAGCCCGCTCCCACGCAGATCGCATCATGGCTGAAACAATGGTTGTACCTTTGGTTGCACTATTTTGCCTTGCCCTGGTGCGCGGGTGTTACCGGGGAGCACCTTTGGTGCGTTTGTAAGTGGGTATTTCAGTAATCCGGACTTGGCATGGAGATTTGGCGGGCTTTCGGTCAAAGCCTGGCAGAAAGGCCGCAAAGCCAGAGAATTTGCTGCCGTCAGCCATTCCAGATAAATGGCATTTAAAAATGGCGCGCTTATTGCCAGTGGGAAAAGACCGAATGCGGCGACGCCTAAATCACCCCTTGGTGCGCTTCGTATTCCCTTCATTCGGGTGGTCCACTCCTTACAAAGGTAGTTTTATGAGCGGTAACAATTCCAATGACCTCGCTCAGGGGCTCAAACAACGGCATGTGACCATGCTGTCCATCGCAGGCGTGATCGGCGCCGGCTTGTTCGTCGGCTCCGGCCATGCCATCGCCGCCGCCGGCCCTGCCGTGCTGCTGGCCTACGCCGCTGCCGGCACCCTGGTTGTACTGGTGATGCGCATGCTCGGTGAAATGGCGGTTGCCTCGCCCGACACCGGTTCTTTCTCGACCTACGCCGACCGCGCCATCGGGCGCTGGGCCGGTTTCACCATCGGCTGGCTGTACTGGTGGTTCTGGGTGCTGGTGATTCCGCTGGAGGCCAACGCCGCCGCAGCCATCCTGCATGCCTGGTTCCCGGCCGTGGACCTGTGGGCGTTCTCGCTAATCATCACCCTGGTGCTGACCGTTACCAACCTGTTCAGCGTGAAGAACTACGGTGAGTTCGAGTTCTGGTTCGCCCTGCTCAAGGTGCTGGCGATCATCGGCTTCATCGTCGTCGGTTGCGCGGCCATGTTCGGCATGGTCCCGAGCAGCCAGATCAGCGGCGTCAGCCACCTGTTCGATACCCAAGGCTTCATGCCCAATGGCCTGGGCGCCGTGCTGGCCGCCATGCTGACCACCATGTTCTCCTTCATGGGGACCGAGATCGTCACCATCGCCGCCGCCGAGTCGAAAGACCCGGGCAAGCAGATCAGCCGGGCCACCAACTCGGTGATCTGGCGTATCTGCCTGTTCTACCTGGTATCGATCTTCCTGGTCGTGGCCATGGTGCCGTGGAACGATCCGACCCTGGCCGAGAAAGGCTCCTACCAGACCGTCCTCAGCCTGATCGGCGTGCCGAATGCCAAGCTGATCGTCGACATCGTCGTGCTGATTGCCGTGACCAGCTGCCTGAACTCGGCGCTGTACACCTCCTCGCGCATGCTCTTCTCCCTGAGCAAGCGTGGCGATGCCCCGGCAGTCGCCCAGCGCACCACCAAGGCGGGCACCCCGCACTGGGCCGTGCTGCTGTCCACCGCTGCGGCCTTCCTGTGCGTGTTCGCCAACTTCCTGGCCCCGGCCGCGGTGTTCGAGTTCCTGCTGGCCAGCTCTGGCGCCATCGCCCTGCTGGTGTACCTGGTGATCGCCGTGTCGCAACTGCGCATGCGTGCCCAGCGTGAAGCCAGCGGCGAGAAGATCTCGTTCAAGATGTGGATGTTCCCGGGCCTGACCTGGGCGACCATCGCCTTCATCGTCGCCATTTTGGTGGTGATGGGGCTGCGTGAGGATCACCGCGTCGAGATCATCGCTACCGCGCTGCTGAGCATCGCAGTTGTGGCGGCAGGCTTGCTGGTGCACCGCAAGCGCGGCGCTGCCGGGCGCGTGGCGCTGGATACCTGATTCGCAGCCGGTGAAATGAAAAGGCCGCGCCCTGTGAAGGGCGCGGCCTTTTTGTTTGCCTGGGAGGGCCCCATCGCCGGCAAGCCGGCTCCCACAAGGACTGCACGCTACTCTGTGGGAGCCGGCTTGCCGGCGATGAGGCCGGAGCAGGCGATACAGCTGTTCAGCCGAACTGCTTCTGCTGTTGCTGCCCCTTGGCCACCACCTCGGAGGCTGTGACATAAGCCGCCTGGAATTCATCGCTCTCAAGCCAGGCCATGGTCGCGTCCTCGTCGGTGCCGTCGAGCCATTTGCGGTAGGCGGTGAACACCATGACGATGTAGTCGGTGGCGTGCTCTTCCTTGTGACCCTTGAGCACCAGTGCCAGCAGTGGGTCAACCAGGAACACCGAGATCATCGGCACCAGGCCGTTTTCCTGGGCTTCTTTCATCTTGTCGAACAAGCTGTTGTAGCTGCCCGACTCCATGGCCTTGTTGAACACCTGCTCGACGCTGGCGCTTTCGCCGGTGCTGGCCTTGACCGCCTGGCCGCTGCGCACCATGCGGTTCTGCTTGGCCTTGGTGGCGGCGCGCTTGGCGCGTTTCTGTTGCTTGGTGTTGGTGGCCATGAGGCGGTCCTTGGAGGTATCTGGTAAAGGCGCGTATTGAAGCGCAGTTGCCCTGAAAACCCAAGGGCGAGGCGCCGCGTGGGAGCGGGCTGGCCCCGCGATGGCCGTTACAGAGGGCTCGGCGCCGCCGGCTCATCCTCCTCGAACCCCCGCGAAGCCCGCCCGACCAGCAGCGGATCCGGCGCATGCGCCACGCTGTGGTCCTTGCCCGGATAGTCCAACGAATGCAGGAAATGCCGGATGCAGTTGATCCGCGCGCGCTTCTTGTCGTCGGACTTGATCACCGTCCACGGCGCATCGGCAGTATCGGTGTGGAAGAACATGGCTTCCTTGGCGGCAGTGTAATCCTCCCACTTGTCCAGCGACTTGATGTCGATGGGCGACAGCTTCCAGTGCTTGAGTGGGTCGTCGCGCCGCGAGATGAAGCGGCGCAGTTGCTCCTCGCGGTTCACCGAGAACCAGAACTTGAACAGCAGGATGCCGCTGTTGCACAGCATCCGCTCCAGGTCAGGCGCCTGGCGCATGAACTCCAGGTATTGCAGCGGCGAGCAGAAGTCCATCACCCGCTCGACCCCGGCGCGGTTGTACCAGGAGCGGTCGAAGAACACCATTTCACCGGCGGTGGGCAGGTGCTGGATGTAGCGCTGGAAGTACCACTGGCCTTTCTCCTGTTCGGAGGGCTTCTCCAGCGCGACGATGCGAGCGCCACGCGGATTCAGGTGCTCCATGAAGCGCTTGATGGTGCCGCCCTTGCCCGCTGCGTCACGGCCCTCGAAGAGGATGACGATGCGCTGGCCGGTTTCCTTCACCCAGTTCTGTACCTTCAGTAGCTCGATCTGCAGCGCGTGCTTGGCCTTGTCGTAGTCCTGGCGGCGCATGCGCGTACGGTAGGGGTAACTGGCCGGCAGGTGCGCCGAGGTACTGTCCTCGCTGCTGCCTTTGCGGGCGTTGGCCACTACCAGGGCGGCGGGTTGCTGGCTGACCTGGGTGATGGTCTCTGGCACGGGGGCGTTGGTGGCGGGCTTGCGCTGGCGTGGGCGGCGGGTGCGGGTGACGGGCTTGGTGCCGCTGCCGGTGTCGGTCGGCGACGGCAGGAGGAGGGTGGCGGATTCTTCGCTCATGGAGGTCCTTGCGGGGTCGGTCGAGTGTCCACCTTCCATCCTAAGGCCATAGGGAGGCTGGCTTTTTGATGCCGATCAATCCGGCAGAACGATGCTCGCTGAGGTGAGCGGTCGGATGTGGCTATAAATGGAAATATTTGCAGGGGGTGTTCTGTCGCGCGCGCTGTGAAGGGCTATGGCCGGGTGGCTATAATCGCCAGATGTTGAATCCAGACCAAATCCGCCCCCTCCTGAAGCAATGGGTCACCAAGGTGATGCCCCATGAGTCCGGTGACGTGTTCATCGAGGAGCTTTGCTTTATCGACAAAGCCCGGCGTGCGGATCTCGTGCATGCGAACGGAAAACTCAGTGCTTTCGAAATAAAATCGCACGCGGATACGCTGGTTCGGTGGGGTGGTCAGCAAGAGGCTTACCTGGCGTGTTTCGATGAAGTATGGCTTTGTTGCCACTCCCGTCACCTGATAAAGGCCCTGGAAGTGTCGGTAGCCAACGTCGGGATTCTGGTATTCGACGACTTCTCCGGAATGGTCATGGTGAGAAGCGCAAAAGCGAACAAGAGGCAGGAGAAATTCCATCTCACGGGGTTCCTCTGGCGGGAGGAGTTGGACAGGCTGGCCCGAGAGCATGGAGTTGCTGTGCGGAGCAAGGAACTCATAAAGACAGTGCGTCAACGGGTCAGCGACGCACTGCCGCTTGAAGTTATTCGTACGTTTGTTCTGGCAGTGCTGAAGCAGCGCTACGCTTAGATCAGATCGTCCAGGTCATCAATGTCGATGGGTTCAAGTGCTGTGCGTTGGCGATCCATGATGGACTTCAACATGGCGCAGATGTGCTGATTTATCCGATATCCGTTCCAAGTGCCATTGTTTCCATAGTTAGTTGAAGTCGCGATAATTCTTGCGTACTCCCTGGTCGCCCAACAGAAATCATCACCATGGTATCCCGGTAAGTTGCGGATCTCTTTGGCTATCTCGATGTAGTTACCAAACTCTTTGTCTCCCCCTTTGCGACGTTGCCACCATTCGGTTGGCGTGTAGTAGCAGCCGAAGGGAAGTACGGGCATGCCCACCACATATTCCATCGGAGCGGTAGGGTTGGTGGCGGCGTAGTCTCCGTACACCAGCTCGATACCTGGCTGATTTCTGTTCACGGTCGCCTGCCAGGCGGTATCGAAGCAGGTGGCTGAACGTGAGCTGTTCGATGCGGGTTTGTCGATGGGGAATGATGTGCTGAGCAGGATTACCGCAGCGGGCATGTAGGCGCCGATATCCTTGAGCAAGTGGTCGAAGTCTGATCCGCTGGCGGTGCTGGACGGGGCAGAGGCGATGAAGTCCAGAATGATATGCGCACAGCGTGGGGCTGACAGTGAGTCGAGTGTCGCAAGCAGGCGGTTGCGAGAGGTTTGGGTCGGTTTCTCCGGGCAGGTGACTCGGATGGCGATATTGTCGAAGTCACGCTCAAGTGAAAGAGCTAACTGGATGACGTCTCGTTGCGTATCGTCGTCAGTCCAGGAGATGACAGGAATAACGTTCGGGTTTTTATTGCGAACTTGATAGATGAACCTTCTTTTTTGTTCAAATGCATTGGCAGGGCTGTGCAGATTATTGGCAGATATGAAGGCCTCCCGTATATCCTTCTTGCCTCTGGATACATCAAGAAAAAAGGGATGTTCAGTCCAGTTGTTCAAGAAGGTCTGTAGATGCCGGTCATCATCGCCGCGCATGTCAAGCAATGGTGTGAATGAGTTTCTTCTTTCGGGCTCGAGATTTATCAATGCCTTGATGTCGTTCTGGCCTACTCGTAAACAGGCGGAATACTGCATGTTCAACTCCCTGTAAGTCCTGGATGTGGTGCAAGTGTCCAGTCAAGGTAGACCACTTGCCGCGATCTGCCTAAACATCCAAGTGTGTATGGATGTTGCGAGTTTGTTGGGTGTTTTGAACGTGATGATTAAACTCGGGATGTTACCTAGGAAGGTTCCTATAGCCTGCCCATGTCTTTTGGGGTCAGATCGAGACGTTTGATGCTAGTGGCCGCTGCTTGGCTCAGGGGCGTGCGAATACAGCCGCATACAATTGCGGGGCGGCGTGCGAAGCGAAGGAGGGGTGAAGCGCTGTCATGGGGCGCTTGCTGGTGAGCGCTGACGAAAGCTGCCTGTCAGGCAAAAATCTCAGGCAACAAAAAACCCGCACTAGGCGGGTTTCTTGTGTCGCTTCGGGTAACTTTGCAACCACCAGAAGCTGAAGGTGGTGCCCAGAGACGGAGTCGAACCGCCGACACGAGGATTTTCAATCCTCTGCTCTACCGACTGAGCTATCTGGGCGACGAGGTGAATTAAATAGATTTCCAGACCGCTCGTCAACGACTTTTTTGAAAAAATTTAAATTAATTCCGTCGCTTACGATTTTTGGGGTCATTCCGACGGCGGAACGTAGCCTTCAGCCTTGGCGTAATCCTCGCCGGCGAAGAACTTGTCCATCTCGGCCTGGATGAACTTGCGGTCCTCGGCGTTCATCATGTTCAGGCGCTTCTCGTTGATCAGCAGGGTCTGGTGCTTCTGCCAGTCGGCCCAGGCCTTCTGCGAGACGTGTTCGAAGATGTCCTGGCCCTTGGGGCCGGGGTAGGGCGCGCGTTCCAGGCCTGGCAACTGTTCTTTGTATTTGCGGCACATCACGGTGCGGGTCATGGGTTCTCTCCTGCAATCAGTTCGTCGGCCGCGCGTTGCAGCAGCTTCTTGACCGGGGCGGCGAGGCCCAGGCGCGGCGGGGTGGCGAGGTTATACCAGAGCCAGTCGGGCTCGGCCACGTGCGCGCCGACGGGGTCGACACGCACCAGCCACGGCTCGATGGCCAGCTGGAAATGGCTGAAGGTGTGGGTCAGGCCTTGCAAGGCCTGGCTGCCGGCCAGGCGCAGGCCGTGCTGGTAGGCGAGGTCGTCGAGCTGCTCGAGGCTGTCCAGCTCCGGCAGGCTCCACAGGCCCCCCCACAGCCCGGTGGAGGGCCGGCGGTAAAGCAGGATCGCGCCTTCGTGGTTGGCCAGCAGCGGCATCAGGGTCTTGCGCTGGGGCAAGGCTTTGCGCGGCTTGGGTTCCGGGTAGCGGGTCTCTTCACCGTGCAGATGGGCTTCGCAACCACGCTGCAGCGGGCAGATCAGGCAACTGGGCTTGCTGCGGGTGCACAGCGTCGCGCCCATGTCCATCATCGCCTGGGTGAAGTGGTTGACCCGCGTCATCGGTGTGAAGCGTTCGGCGGTGGCCCACAGCTGGTTGGCCACTTTCGGCTCGCCCGGGTAACCCGCCTGGGCAGTGAAGCGGGCCAGCACGCGCTTGACGTTGCCATCGAGGATCGGCGCGCGGATGCCCATGCTGATACTGGCGATGGCCCCGGCGGTGGAGAGGCCGATGCCGGGCAGTTCGGTGAGCTGCTCGACACTGCGCGGGAACTCGCCGCCATGTTGCGCGACGACGATCTTCGCGGCCTTTTGCAGGTTGCGTGCGCGGGTGTAGTAGCCCAGGCCCGTCCAAAGGTGCAGCACTTCGTCTTCTGGTGCTTCAGCCAGCGCCTGCACGGTCGGCAGCGCCTGCATGAAGCGGTCGAAGTAGTTGAGCACGGTGCTCACCTGGGTCTGCTGCAGCATGATTTCCGAGACCCACACCCGGTATGGGGTGATGCCCTGTTGCCAGGGCAGGTCGTGACGACCGTGCTGGTCGTACCATTCCAGCACGGCGCTGGAGAACTGCTGGGGGCTCATCGCTTGAACAGCCCCTTGAGCGCATCTTTGAGTTCCGGGCTCACTTTGTCTCCGAGTTTTTCTTCGAGCTTTTCATCGATCTTGTCCTTCAGGCGGTTGCCGGCCAGTTTCGCCGCCACCTTGCCCAGGCCGTCCTGGTCCAGGCGGCAGGCCTTGGCGCCCAGCTCCAGCGGGCCACGGCAGCGCAGCGGCACTTCGATACCGGCAAAGCGCTCGTTGACCTGGCAGGCCGGGTCGGGCATCGCGCGCTGGTCGCCTTCGACCACCACGCCGACGTTGTAGTCCATGCCCAGCACCCGCAGGTCGAGGTCGCCATGGCCGTTGACGGTCAGGCCGGGAATGCGCGCCTTGAGGTCCGGGTTGCTGGCCACGCCATTGCGGATCACCAGGCTGCCGCGCAGCTCTTCGAACGGCGTGTCCTTGCCGCGCGGTTCGCTGCCGAGCTGTTTGCGGTTGAGGGTGGCGATGGCCTGGCACAGTTGCTGTTCCAGGTTGGCGTTGACCAGCACGCCATCGTTGATGGTGAAGCTGGCGTTGCCGTTGAGGGTGTCGACCAGCGCTTTCTGGCTGTTGCCGGTGGCGGTGAGGTCGCTGGCGAGGGTCAGCAGGCCCTTGACCGGTGGCGCCTGGTCGGGGCTTTCGCGCTTGATGAAATGCTCCACCGGCACGCGGTTGATCTTGGTGTTCACCCCCAGTTGCGGCACGGCGGGGCGCACGTCGACCGTGCCCTTGGCTTCGAAGCTGCCGTTGTACAGGCCACCGCGCAGGGTTTCGAGGGTGATCAGGCCACCCTGGCCGTTGGCCTTGAGCCGGGCGTCGCTGATCGGCAGCTTGTCCAGGGTCAGGGCGCCGAACGCCAGGTCGGCCTGCAGGTCGAGGGCGCGCAGGCGGTCCACCGGCAGCAGCTTGTCGTTGCTCCAGGCCACTTGCGTGGGGGCGTTGGGCAGCGGGGTGGTGCCGGCACCGGCAGTGGCGCTGGCTTCCTGCTGTTTCACCTCGGCCTGGCGCGCCGCGGTGGTGCCCTTGGCCTCCTCGCTCTTGGCTGGCAGATAGCGGTCAGCGTCGAAGGTGTCTGCCTTGAGGTTTACCCGCAGGGCCTGCTTGGCGAAATCTTCGACGGCCACGCGGCCGGTGAAGGTGCTGTCGTCCAGCTTCACCGCCAGGTCTTCCAGGGCCAGGCTGTTCGGGGTGCCTTGCAGGCGGGTGACCAGCTCCAGCTTGTTGAAGGCGGCCGCATCGGCGGTGGCCGGCAACGGGTGGCCGATGCCGTCGAGGAAGGTGCGCAGGTTGAACTGGGCGATGGACAGCCCGCCACTCACCTGCGGCGCCTTGTCCAGGTCGCGCACATTCAGCTCGCCCAGGGCGCGCAGCTGATTGGCCGAGACTTTCAGGCTGCTCCACGAGGCGACATTGGCGGCCAGGTCGACCAGCACCTGGCCTTGCGCGGCGAAGGTCATGGTCTTGCCCGCCAGCGGCTCGCCCGAGGTTTCGCCGGACAGGCGCATGTCTTCAAGGTTGTAGCGCTTGAGCTTGCGGTCGAAGCGCAGTTCGCCGGTCAGCTCGGTGCGCGCCTTGATGTTCGGCTGGCTGGCGCTGAGGAAGGCGCTGGCCTTGAGCGGGATGTTCACGCCTTCGTGCACGGGGCCCGTGCTCAGCTGGATGCTTTCGGCACCGTAGCTTTGGCCGGCCTTCTCGTCGGTGAACTGCACCCGGGCGTTGTTGACGGTCAGGCTGTCGATGTCGAGCTTGACCGAACGCTCGCTGGTTTCGGGCTTGGACGGCTCGCTGGCCGGCGCTTCGCCTGGCGCGGTGGCCGGGGCGTTGGCAACGGCAGGGTCAGGCAGCGGCTTGCCGATGTCTTCCCAGTTGCCGTGGCCATTGGCATCGCGGGTGAGGGTGAGGTTCAGGCCCTCGACCCGCACGTCGCTCATCTGCACTTCGCGGCGCAGCAATGGCAGCACGCGCACGGACAAACCCAGCATCTGCAGGTCGGCGAACGGCACCTTGGGGTTGTTCAGCGTGGCGATGCTCGCCTCGTGCAGCTCCAGGCCCAGCCAGGGGAACAGGCTCCAGCCGATGTCGCCGTTGAGCGTCAGCTCGACATGGGCCTTGTCGCGGGCCAGTTGGCGGATTTCGTCTTTGTAGTCGTTGGGATCGAAGAGGTGCGTCAGGGCGAAGCCCAGCGCCACGATGATCAGCAACAACCCGAGAAGCGACAGCCCCAGGATTTTGCCGAACGCTTTCATGGGCGAGTCCTTGTAGTCCGATTGTGAAATTCAGCGGCGAGTATAGCGCTGTGGCACTTGGCTCTGCGTATCCGACATTTCGACAGTGGGAATGACGGCAGTTCATTTATCACCTGCTCGGCCCTCATCGCGGGGCAAGCCCGCTCCCACGCAGCCATCGTGGGAGCGGGCTTGCCCCGCGATAAGGCCAGAACAGGCGACACAACCTCACCTGAGCATGCGAAGTACCGATTCAGCTGGCAAAAAAAACGCGATATCAGATTGCTTTCATGCCACTGGCTGCTGGTAATCTTGCGCCGCTTTCGCAGCCTCCGCGACCCATTGTCGCGGGGCAATGCCGCAAACGGCCGGCGTCATCCCGGGGGAGACGCCACAGCAGAGCCGGGCCGGCAGCCCGTAAGCAGCCCACCTACAAAAGGAACGACCCATGAGCAGCAGTATCACGACGGAGATGCCGGTAAGCGTGCCCGGTTTCCTGTCGAAGGAGCGCATCATCGCCCGCCCGGGCTTCAACCGCTGGCTGGTACCACCGGCGGCCCTGGCCATCCACCTGTGCATCGGCATGGCCTACGGTTTCTCGGTGTTCTGGCTACCGTTGTCCCAGGCTCTGGGCGTCAGCGCGCCAGTGGCGTGCGCGGCAGACATGGGCTTCGTCGCCCGCCTGTTCAGCGCCGAGTGCGACTGGCCGATCTCCATGCTCAGCTGGATCTACACCCTGTTCTTCGTCTTCCTCGGTTGCTCGGCCGCAGTGCTCGGCGGCTGGCTGGAACACGCAGGTCCGCGCAAGGCCGGCCTGGTGTCGGCACTGTGCTGGTGCGGCGGCCTGCTGATCTCGGCGATCGGCGTAAAGACCCATCAGCTGTGGCTGATGTGGCTCGGTTCGGGGGTAATCGGCGGCATCGGCCTGGGCCTGGGTTACATCTCGCCGGTGTCGACCCTGATCAAGTGGTTCCCGGACAAGCGCGGCATGGCCACCGGCATGGCGATCATGGGCTTTGGTGGTGGTGCCATGGTTGGCGCGCCGCTGGCGACCGCATTGATGGGCCACTTCGGCAGTGCGACTGAAGTCGGCGTATGGCAGAGCTTCGTTGCCATGGCCGCGATCTACTTCGTGTTCATGACTGCCGGCGCCCTGGCTTACCGCGTACCGCCCACCGGCTGGAAGCCAGAAGGCTGGACCCCACCGGCGAAGAAGGCCAACGCCATGGTCACCGACCGCCACGTGCACGTGAGCGTGGCCTGGAAGACCCCACAGTTCGCCCTGGTGTGGCTGGTGCTGTGCCTGAACGTCTCGGCCGGTATCGGCATTCTCGGCATGGCCTCGCCACTGCTGCAGGAAGTGTTCGCCGGCAAGCTGCTGGGCAACGAGCTGACCTTCAGCGAGTTGAACGCCGCGCAACTGGCGCAGATCGCCGCCATCGCCGCCGGCTTCACCGGCCTGCTCAGCCTGTTCAACATCGGCGGGCGCTTCTTCTGGGCGTCGTTCTCCGACTACATTGGCCGCAAGAACACCTACTTCGCCTTCTTCGCCCTGGGCGTGGGCCTCTACAGCCTGGTGCCGAACATGGGGCACATCGGTAACGTGGCGCTGTTCGTGGCGGCGTTCTGCATCATCCTGTCGATGTACGGTGGCGGCTTCGCCACGGTGCCGGCCTACCTGGCCGACCTGTTCGGCACGCAGATGGTCGGTGCCATCCACGGCCGCCTGCTGACCGCCTGGGCCGCCGCTGGCGTGCTTGGCCCGGTGCTGATCACCTACCTGCGTGAAGCGCAGCTGGCGGCAGGTGTGGAGCGGGCCGCGGCCTACGACATGACCCTGTACATCCTCGCCGGGCTGCTGGTGCTGGGCTTTGTCTGCAACATGCTGGTACGTCCGGTGGCCGACAAGTACTTCATGACCGAGGCCGAGCTGGCCGCGGAGCGTGCCCTGAGCCATGACAAGGGCGCCGACAGCGCGCGTTCGCTGGAGTGGCACGCTGCGCCGGGCAGCCTGCCACTGGTGCTGCTGGCCTGGGCCGTGGTGGTGATTCCGCTGGCCTGGGGGGTGTGGATTACCCTGCAGAAGACGGCGGTGCTGTTTCACTGATTGAGATTGCCGGGGGCGCTTTGCGCCCCTATCGCGACGCAAGGCCGCTCCTACAGGCGACCGCAATCCCTTGTAGGAGCGGCCTTGTGTCGCGATAGGGCTGCAAAGCAGCCCCAGTTACACGGTTGTATAGACCTGTAAGCCCGTTATCCCCCCGCAATTGCTAGCCCTGCCATATGTCATCCGCGTTTCAAGCTGGCGCGTTCTGGGCCTATAATGTTGCCCTTTTCGCCCAATGATTTTGCGGAGCTGGTGATGGTCGAACGTAAGGCTTCCGTCGAGCGCAATACCCTGGAAACCCAGGTCAAGTGCTCGATCAACCTCGATGGCACTGGTAAGGCCCGATTCGATATCGGTGTGCCTTTCCTTGAACACATGCTCGACCAGATCGCCCGGCACGGGCTGATCGATCTGGACATCGAATGCAAGGGCGACCTGCATATCGATGACCATCACACCGTCGAAGACGTCGGCATCACCCTCGGCCAGGCGTTTGCCCAGGCCATCGGTGACAAGAAAGGCATCTTCCGCTACGGCCACGCCTACGTGCCGTTGGACGAAGCGCTGTCGCGTGTGGTCATCGACTTCTCCGGCCGCCCTGGCCTGCAGATGCATGTCCCCTACACCCGCGCCAGCGTCGGTGGCTTCGACGTCGACCTGTTCCAGGAGTTCTTCCAGGGCTTCGTCAACCACGCCCTGGTGACCCTGCACATCGACAACCTGCGTGGCCACAACACCCACCACCAGATTGAGACCGTGTTCAAGGCCTTCGGCCGCGCGCTGCGCATGGCCGTGGAGCAGGACGAGCGCATGGCCGGGCAGATGCCATCGACCAAAGGGTGCCTGTAAATGCAGACCGTAGCCGTAATCGACTATGGCATGGGCAACCTGCACTCGGTGGCCAAGGCCCTCGAGCACGTGGGTGCCGGCAAGGTGCTGGTCACCAGCGACGCCGCGGTCATTCGTGAAGCCGACCGCGTGGTGTTCCCCGGCGTTGGCGCGATCCGCGACTGCATGGCCGAAATCCGCCGCCTGGGCTTCGACAGCCTGGTCCGCGAAGTCAGCCAGGATCGCCCGTTCCTCGGCATCTGCGTGGGCATGCAAGCCCTGCTCGAGCACAGCGAAGAGAACGAGGGTGTCGACTGCATCGGCCTGTTCCCCGGCCAGGTGCGCTTCTTCGGCAAAGACCTCAAAGAAGACGGCGAGCACCTGAAAGTGCCGCACATGGGTTGGAACGAAGTCGGCCAGACCAACGACCACCCCCTGTGGCATGACATTCCCGACCGCGCGCGCTTTTACTTCGTGCACAGCTACTACATCAATGCCGGCAAGCCGGGCCAGGTCGTCGGCCGCGGCCACTACGGCGTCGATTTCGCCGCCGCGCTGGCCGAGGGCTCGCGCTTCGCCGTGCAGTTCCACCCGGAGAAGAGCCATACCCATGGCCTGCAACTGCTGCAGAACTTCGTCGCCTGGGACGGGCGCTGGTAAATGAGCAGGTCGCGGACCAAGGCGCCGATCCTCACGCTGGCCCCCGAGCAGGAGCGCGAAGCGCTCGACAAGCTCAAGCGCTTCCTCGAAGACCGTTTCGAGCTGGAGCTGGGGTCGTTCGAGGTGGCCGAGGTCCTCGAGCTGTTTTCCAGAGAAGTTGCTCCGTATTACTACAACAGGGCGATTGCCGATGTTCAGCTGCACCTCAAGGAGCGGTTCGAGAGCATCGAAAGCGACCTGTGGGCTTTAGAAAAGAGCTGAAAGCTTCAAGCTCCAAGCTTCAAGCCAAAGCTTGATCGCCGATCCGACACATAACGCGCATTGCTTGCAGCTTGTCGCTTGCAGCTTGCAGCTTGAAAGGAAAGAGCATGCTGATTATCCCCGCTATCGATCTGAAGGACGGCGCTTGCGTGCGTCTGCGCCAAGGCCGCATGGAAGACTCCACGGTATTCTCCGACGACCCGGTGAGCATGGCCGCCAAATGGGTCGAAGGTGGCTGCCGCCGCCTGCACCTGGTCGACCTCAACGGCGCCTTCGAAGGCCAGCCGGTCAACGGTGAAGTGGTCACCGCCATCGCCAAGCGTTACCCGAACCTGCCGATCCAGATCGGCGGCGGCATCCGCTCGCTGGAAACCATCGAGCACTACGTCAAGGCCGGCGTCAGCCACGTGATCATCGGCACCAAGGCGGTCAAGCAGCCGGAGTTCGTCGCCGAGGCGTGCAAGGCCTTCCCGGGCCGGGTCATCGTCGGCCTGGACGCCAAGGACGGCTTCGTCGCCACCGACGGTTGGGCCGAAGTGAGCAGCGTGCAGGTCATCGACCTGGCCAAGCGTTTCGAGGCCGATGGCGTCTCGGCGATCGTCTACACCGACATCGCCAAGGACGGCATGATGCAGGGCTGCAACGTGCCCTTCACCAAGGCCCTGGCCGAAGCCACCTCGATTCCGGTGATCGCCTCGGGCGGCATCCACAACCTGGGTGACATCAAGGCCCTGCTGGATGCAAAAGCGCCGGGCATCATCGGTGCCATCACCGGCCGTGCCATCTACGAAGGCACCCTCGACGTCGCCGAGGCCCAGGCCTTCTGCGACAACTATTGACAGGAGCGGCAAGCGGCAAGCTGCAAGCTGCAAGAGCAAAGCCAGATCGAGTGTTGCTTTTTCTTGTTGCTTGAAGCTTGCAGCTTGAAGCTGCTCCCCAGGAGCCCATATGGCACTAGCCAAGCGCATCATCCCTTGCCTGGACGTGGACAACGGCCGGGTGGTCAAGGGCGTCAAGTTCGAGAACATCCGCGATGCCGGTGACCCGGTGGAAATCGCCCGTCGCTACGACGAGCAGGGTGCTGACGAGATTACCTTCCTCGACATCACCGCCAGCGTCGATGGCCGTGACACCACCCTGCATACCGTCGAGCGCATGGCCAGCCAGGTATTCATCCCGCTGACCGTGGGCGGTGGCGTGCGTACCGTGCAGGACATCCGCAACCTGCTCAACGCCGGTGCCGACAAGGTTTCGATCAACACCGCCGCGGTGTTCAACCCGGAGTTCGTGGGTGAGGCGGCCGACCGTTTCGGTTCGCAGTGCATCGTCGTCGCCATCGACGCCAAGAAGGTCTCCGGCCCGGGCGAAACGCCGCGCTGGGAGATCTTCACCCACGGCGGGCGCAAGCCTACCGGGCTGGATGCGGTGGAGTGGGCGAAGAAGATGGAAGGCCTGGGTGCCGGTGAAATCCTGCTGACCAGCATGGACCAGGACGGCATGAAGAACGGCTTCGACCTGGGCGTGACCCGCGCCATCAGCGATGCGCTGGGGATCCCGGTGATCGCCTCCGGTGGCGTGGGCAACCTGCAGCACCTGGCCGACGGGATTCTGGAAGGGCATGCCAGCGCGGTGCTGGCGGCGAGCATCTTCCACTTCGGCGAGTACACGGTGCCGGAGGCCAAGGCCTACATGGCTTCGCGCGGGATCGTCGTTCGCTGAAACATTGATTGGGGCTGCTTTGCAGCCCTTCGCGGGTAAACCCGCTCCCACACAACGCTATCCCTGTGGGAGCGGGTTCACCCGCGAAGGGCCGCACAGCGGCCCCAATTGCATCACCCGTGGGTCTTACCCAACAACGCGTGATACAGCTCTGTATCCCCCAGAATCCCCACCAGCTTGTCGTTCTCCTGCAGCACCAGCTTGTTGCCGGTCTGGTAACGAATCTGCAGCGCTTCGCGCATGCCGATGTCGGCGTGCACCACGGTCGGCCGGCGATCCAGCCCTTCCACCGCTTGCCCCGGTACCCAGTTCTGCATGTCCAGCCCGTTCTGGCCCTGGCGTGCGCGTTTGATCGAGTTGCCTTCGCCCAGGTCCAGCCACGAGTCGCCGCCCGGGTCCAGGCACACCGAGCCATTGACCCGTTTGCACTTGTCCAGGGTGCGCATCAGGCTGCGGCCGCACAGCACGTTCAACGGGTTGGTGTGGGCGACGAAGGTCCGCACGTACTCGTCGGCCGGGTTCAGCACGATCTCCTCGGGCTTGCTGTACTGGATGATCCGACCGTCCTTCATGATGGCGATGCGGCTGCCCAGCTTCAGGGCTTCGTCCAGGTCGTGGCTGACGAACACGATGGTCTTGCTCAGTTTGCTCTGCAGGGCCAGCAGCTCATCCTGCAAACCCTGGCGGATCAGTGGGTCGAGGGCCGAGAACGGTTCGTCCATCAGCAGGATGTCGGCGTCCATCGCCAGCGCCCGGGCCAGGCCCACGCGCTGCTGCATGCCGCCGGAGAGCTCGTCGGGCTTCTTGTTGCGCCATTGGGTCAGGCCCACCAGCTCCAGCTTCTCGTCCACCAGCTTGCGCCGTTCCTTCTCCGGGCGACCCTGCATTTCCAGGCCGAAGCTGATGTTTTCGCGTACCGTCAGCCAGGGCATCAGGGCGAACTTCTGGAACACCATGGCGATGCGCTTGGTGCGCATCATCTTCAGTTCCGCGGGGGTGCAGTGGGCGATGTCGATGTGCTTGCCTTCGTGCTCGACGAACAGCTTGCCGCGGCTGACGGTGTTCAGGCCGTTGATGCAGCGCAGCAGGCTCGACTTGCCCGAGCCGGACAGGCCCATGAGCACGCAGATCTCGCCCTTGTTGATGTCCAGGTTGGCCTTCTCGACACCGACCACCAGGCCGGTCTGCTTGAGGATCTGTTCGCGGGTCTTGCCTTCGTCCAGCAGCGACAGCGCCTCGCGCGGCTTGTTGGAGAAGATGACGTCGACGTCTTCGAAACGAATGATGCTCATGCCTCACCCCTTACCGGCAGTTCCGGTTGCTTGCAGATACGGTCCAGCATGATCGCCAGCAGCACGATCGCCAGGCCCGCTTCGAAGCCGAGCGAGATATCGGCGGTGTTCAGTGCGTTGACCACAGGTTTGCCGAGGCCGTCGGCGCCCACCAGGGCGGCGATCACCACCATCGACAGCGACAGCATGATGCATTGCGTCACGCCGGCGGCGATGCTCGGCATGGCGTGGGGCAGTTCGATGCGGGTCAGCAGCTGGCGGCGCGAGCAGCCGAAGGCCTTGCCGGCGTCGAGCAGCTCCTGCGGCACGTCGCAGATGCCCAGGTAAGTGAGGCGGATGGGGGCGGCGATGGCGAACACCACCGTCGAGATCAGCCCCGGCACCACGCCCAGGCCGAACAGGGTCAGCGTGGGGATCAGGTACACGAAGGTGGGTACGGTCTGCATCAGGTCCAGCACCGGGCGCATGCCGGTGTAGAACATCGGCTTGTGTGCGGCGACGATGCCCAGCGGCACGCCGATGGCCACGCACACCACGGTGGCGAAGCTCACTTGTGCCAGGGTTTCCATGGTTTCCTGCCAGTACCCCAGGTTGAGGATCAGCAGGAACGACAGGGCGACGAATACGGTAAGGGCCCATTTGCGCTGGATCAGGTGCGCGAGGGCGGCGAACAGGGCGATGAGCACGAACGGGTTGAACCAGGTCAGGGCGCCGGTGACCCCATGGATCATGAATTCCAGGCCCTTGGCGATGGCGTCGAAGTAATCGGCGCCATTCTGGGTCAACCATTCGACGAATGAGGCGATGTACTGCCCCAGAGGTATTTTCTGATCGATAAGCATGATAGCGAGCTTCCACCTGCAAAGATTGAAATCAGTTCGGGGTGGGCACGGTCCCACCCCGCGGTGTTGCCAAAGCGTCTTGCGTTATTGCGTCAGTTTGGCCTTGGCCGCCTCAAGGCCGGGTTTGCCATCCACGGTCGTCACCCCTGCCAGCCAGGTGTCGAGCACTTGCGGGTTGTTCTTCAGCCACGCCTTGGCGGCTGCGTCGGCTTTCATCTTGTCGTCCAGGACCTTGCCCATCAGCTCGCTTTCCATGTCGAGGGTGAACGACAGATTCTTCAACAGCTGGCCCACGTTGCTGCATTCCTGCGCGTAGCCTTTGCGGGTGTTGGTCAGCACGGTGGCCTTGCCGAAATCGGGGCCGAAGAACTCATCGCCGCCGGTGAGGTACTTCATGGCGAAGCGCTTGTTCATCGGGTGCGGCTCCCAGCCCAGGAACACCACCGCCTCACCCCGTTTCTGCGCCCGGTCGACCTGCGACAGCATGCCCGCCTCGCTGGACTGCACCAGCTTGAAACCGGCTGTCTTGAGGCCGAAGGCGTCCTTGTCGATCATGCTCTGGATGGTGCGGTTGCCGTCGTTGCCCGGCTCGATGCCGTAGATCTTGCCTTCGAGTTCCTTCTTGAACTTGGGGATGTCGCTGAAGTCCTTAAGGCCTTTGTCATACAGCGCCTGGGGCACCGCCAGGGTGTACTTGGCGTTCTCCAGGTTGGCGCGCACGGTCTCGACGGTACCGGCATCGCGGTACTGCTTGATGTCGTTTTCCATGGTCGGCATCCAGTTGCCGAGGAACACGTCGAGGTCCTTGCCCCCGGCCAGCGACTTGTAGGTCACCGGTACCGAGATCATGTTGGTGTGGGTCTTGTACCCCAGGGCCTCGAGCACCACGCTGGTCATCGCGGTGGTCACGGTGATGTCGGTCCAGCCGACGTCGGAGAACCGTACCGTCTGGCACTGTTCGGGTTCTGCAGCCTGGGCCAGCAATGGAGCGGACAACATCGCAACCAGCAACAGCGAGGGTGAAGCTTTCATAGGTGGACTCCTGTGATTTTATCTTCGGGTTCGCGGGGGCCGTCGGCGCTTTCTAGGGTGCCGATCAGCCAGGCCTGCAGAGGGCAGGATGCGAGGCCGTGCAAAACGAGTCGCTTTCGATAATCCTCCAGCGTTCGGCAATCGCCTACTGGTGGCGTCGTATCCAGTACAGGACGGGTCGCATCCAGTACTGGCAATGTCGCAACTGGATTTTTCCACCCCCGTGCCCGGGTTTTTACGCCGTCCGAGCGCTGCAAAACGGCGCGAACCGGACCGGATCAGTGCGGCGCAGGCGGACAAAAGTACGTCGGTTGCAGACGGCGAGGGGGTGGGCAAAAGCCCGATGATGCGAGCATTCCAAGGCGGCTCGACGCTTCAGCCTAGCAGTTGTGCAAGGCGGCGTTTGGCGCGACCAGGCAAGCCCATCAAGAGGTGAAGCGACAATGGCCATCAGCGTGTTCGACCTGTTCAAGATCGGTGTCGGGCCTTCCAGCTCCCACACCGTCGGCCCCATGCGCGCCGGCGCCCTGTTCGTCCAGGGCCTGCGCCAGCGCGGCGAGCTGGATCAGGTGCGGCGCATCGAAGTGCGCCTGTATGGCTCGCTGTCGGCCACCGGTGTCGGGCACGGCACCGACAGCGCCACCATCATGGGCCTGATGGGCGAATGGCCCGACGCCATCGACCCGACCCAGATCACCCCACGCATCGCCGACCTGCGCGAAACCAACGTGCTCAAGCTCGACAACCGCCTGCCCATCGAATTCGTCTGGGCCCGCGACATGCTGCTGCTGGACGAGAACCTGCCGTACCACCCCAACGCCATGACCCTGGTGGCCGAAGGCGAGGGCGGCGAACTGCACCGTGACACCTACTACTCGGTGGGCGGTGGCTTTGTGGTCGATGCCGCCCAGGCCGCCAGCGGCGTGCTGGACGCCGACCAGACCGTGTTGCCCTACGATTTCAACAGCGCCGCCGAGCTGCTGCGCCTGTGCAAGCAAAACGACCTGCGCGTGTCGCAATTGATGCTGGCCAACGAAAAGGTCTGGCGCAGCGAAGAGGAGATTCGCGCCGGCCTGCTCAAGCTCTGGAGCGCCATGCAGGAATGCGTGAACAACGGCCTCAAGCACGAAGGAACCTTGCCCGGCGGGCTCAATGTGCGCCGCCGCGCCGCCAAGCTGCACCGCAGCTTGCAGGAGATCGGCAAACCCAACGTCATCGGCTCGACCATGAGCGCCATGGAGTGGGTCAACCTGTTCGCCCTGGCGGTCAACGAAGAGAACGCCGCCGGCGGGCGCATGGTGACCGCGCCCACCAACGGCGCGGCGGGGATCATCCCGGCCGTGCTGCACTACTACATGCGTTTTTCCGACGTGGTGGACGAGTCCAACGTTGTCGACTTCTTCCTCGGTGCGGCGGCTGTCGGCATCCTGTGCAAGAAGAACGCGTCGATTTCCGGCGCCGAAGTCGGCTGCCAGGGCGAGGTCGGCTCGGCCTGCGCCATGGCCGCCGCGGGCCTGGCCGAGGTGCTCGGTGCCACCCCGGCGCAGTTGGAGAACGCCGCCGAGATTGCCCTTGAACACAACCTCGGGCTGACCTGCGACCCGGTCGGTGGCCTGGTCCAGGTGCCCTGCATCGAGCGCAACGCCATCGCTGCGGTAAAGGCGATCAACGCCGTACAGATGGCCCTGCGCGGCGACGGCGAACACTTCATCTCCCTCGATCAGGTGATCCGCACCATGCGTGACACCGGCGCCGACATGCACGACAAGTACAAGGAAACCTCGCGCGGGGGCCTCGCGGTCAGCGCCATCGAATGCTGATGCGCCGTTTCTGCCCGCGCCTGAGCGCTGCGCCACATTTTGGCGCAGCACTTGTCATCTACCAGTTGTCGGCTGTCGTTACCGGTAGCGTCGTTGTCGGTGACACTTAAGTTTGTCGCATCTGGGCAACCTTCCCAGCAGTGCTACCGAACTGCTCAGTCGTTACACCCGAAGGCGCTGGCGCGCCGGTTTGCGATTAGGTCTACGCTCGGTCCAGAGCCCGCTGCACGTCGCCTGTCGACGTCGTTTTTGGGTTTTATTGGATACGTGTTCAATTTCAGGCATGCCATTTGCGTTGAGATTGGCAAAGCCCCTGCATACGAAACGGGGCCATTACAAGAACAGTGCTCGCCTGAGGCACACCCTGCATTGTGTGAGGAGAAATCGCGATGACGTCGTACACCTCCGGGACCCCAACCCAGAACCGCACAGCACCCCAGTCCATTGGTTTTCTCCTGTTGGACAACTTCACCCTCATTTCCCTGGCGTCGGCAGTCGAACCCCTGCGCATGGCCAACCAGCTGTCCGGCCGTGAGCTGTACCGCTGGCACACCCTGACCGCGGACGGCGGCCAGGTGTGGGCCAGCGATGGCCTGCAGATCACCCCCGACGCCGCCATGCACAGCGCCCCGCCGATCGACACCGTGATCGTCTGCGGCGGCGTGGGCATCCAGCGTACCGTCACCCGTGAGCACGTCACCTGGCTGCAGGCCCAGGCCCGCCAGTCGCGCCGCCTCGGTGCGGTGTGCACCGGCAGCTGGGCGCTGGCCTGTGCCGGCCTGCTCGACGGCTTCGATTGCAGCGTGCACTGGGAATGCCTGGCCGCGATGCAGGAGGCCTACCCGCGGGTGAACATGAGCACCCGCCTGTTCACCCTCGACCGCAACCGCTTCACCAGCTCCGGCGGCACCGCGCCGCTGGACATGATGCTGCACCTGATCAGCCGCGATCACGGCCGCGAACTGTCGGCGGCGATCTCCGAAATGTTCGTCTACGAGCGCATCCGCAACGAACAGGACCACCAGCGCGTGCCGCTCAAGCACATGCTCGGCACCAACCAGCCGAAGCTGCAGGAAATCGTCGCGCTGATGGAGGCCAACCTGGAAGAGCCGATCGACCTCGACGAACTGGCGGTGTACGTGGCGGTGTCGCGGCGCCAGCTCGAGCGCCTGTTCCAGAAGTACCTGCACTGCTCGCCGTCGCGCTACTACCTCAAGCTGCGCCTGATTCGCGCACGGCAACTGCTCAAGCAGACGCCGATGTCGATCATCGAGGTGGCCTCGGTGTGCGGCTTCGTTTCCACCCCGCACTTCTCCAAGTGCTACCGCGAGTACTTCGGCATTCCGCCGCGTGACGAGCGCGTGGGCTCCAACACCACCCAGCAGGTGGCGATGATGCCGATCCCGCAGGCCATGGCCTTGTCGCCGCACAGCGGCCCGCTGGCCGCCCTGAGCCAGGCGCGCAACGAGTCGACCTTCGCCAGCGTCAGGCTCTGACACCGCGTCGCTTTTTTCGCGGGTGAACCCGCTCCCACAGGTACTGCACCCTCTTCAAGAGCGATGCAGCACCTGTGGGAGCGGGTTTACCCGCGAAAAGGTCAATGGAAATTGGACGTCAGGCGCGCTTGCTGTACTGCGCCAATGCCGGCAGCAACTGCTTGTCGATGGCCTGGCGCACCGCCGGGAGAATGGTCGCGCTGCCGGTGTACATCTGCTCCACCATGCCCTTGAGGGCGCGGGCATTGGGCTCGGTCAGCCCCCTTACCACCACCTCGCAGGCCTGCTCGGCGCTGGCGCCGGCCGGAATGTCGAAGCCCCGCGAGCGCAATTGGCCCAGCAGGTCATCCTGATCGATCAGATCCGCATGCATCATGGCTGTAATCCTTCTGCTGCTGTTGTTTGCGACCGATTCTGTGACCAAGCCGACAACCCGGCAAGGGCAGACTGTCGCGATGGCCGCTTTGGCTAAGAACAGGTCGTTTACGGCTAAATTGCCCAGGACAGAAGCCAGCAAACTGAAGTCATTCACGGCACCGAGGGTTTGGTCACCCTCACTTCTCGCACAGTGGATGTTGCTCGCTCTTGGCCCCGCAAGCTCACGGCTTTGCGGGGTTATTTTTTGGCCACGAACGCCATCGCGGGCTTGCCCCGCGATGGCTTGTTCCGGCTATCCAGGCAGTGCTATCACCCGGCCTGCGAATTCGGCGTCTGGCAGATCCTGCTGCCCAAGCGCAATCGCGCGTAGCAACTCGACACTGCGGTCCCCAAACGGCGCCGACTTCGGCCCCGCCAGGTCCACATGCAACAACATCTGCTCACTGGCTGCCAGCGCCTCGTCGAACCCTGCCCGGTGCAGGCTGTGGTACAGGTGCAGGCGCTTCTTGTCGAAGCCAATGATCTGCGTCTGCACCCACACCTCGGTATCAAGCTTCACCTCGTGCAAGTAGTTGATATGCGCCTCCAGGGTGAACAGCGAATGCCCGCTCTGCCCCCGCGCATCGGCATCCAGGCCGATGCGTTCCATCAGTGCGTCGGTGGCGTAACTGAAGATCAGCAGGTAATAGGCATCGCGCAGGTGGCCGTTGTAGTCGACCCACTCAGGCAGCACCTGGGTGCGGTAGGTGGTCAGTGCGGGCATCGTCGTCTCCTCAGTCGCCGAAGGCCATGCCGTGCTTGGCCTTGCTGTTCTTCACCGCTTCGAGCACCGCCAGCAGGGTGTCGTCACGGTAGCGTTCCAGGGCGGCGATGCTGCGCTCGCCCAACTGCTCAGAGGTGCCATCGACCACATCGTCGATCAGTTTGTCGGTCAGCTCCGGCGCCGGCAGGTAGGTCCAGGGCAGCTGCAGCGCCGGGCCGAACTGGGCCATGAAGTGGCGCATGCCGGCATCGCCCCCGGCCAGGGTGTAGGTCAGGAACGTGCCCATGAACGACCAGCGCAATCCGGCGCCAAACCGAATCGCGTCGTCGATCTCGCCGGTACTGGCAACGCCGTCGTTGACCAGGTGCAGGGCTTCGCGCCACAGCGCTTCGAGCAGGCGGTCGGCGATGAACCCTGGGACTTCCTTGCGCACATGCAGCGGGCGCATGCCCAGCGCGGTGTAGATGGTCTTGGCCGCCTCGATGGCCTCGGGGCTGGTGTTGCGCCCGCCAACGATCTCCACCAGCGGCAGCAGGTACACCGGGTTGAACGGGTGGCCCACCACGCAGCGTTCGGGATGGCTGGCCGACTCGTAGAACTCGCTGGGCAACAGGCCCGAAGTGCTGGAGCCGATGATCGCGTTCGGCTTGGCGGCCGCGCTGATCCTGGCGTGCAGGTCGAGCTTGAGGTCCAGGCGTTCGGGCGCGCTTTCCTGGATGAAGTCGGCGTCGCGCACGCATTCTTCGATGGTGCTCACGAACTTCAGGCGGCCCTGTGCGGCGCCGGGGGCCAGGCCTTGTTTCTCCAGCGCCGGCCAGGCGTTGGCGATGCGTTTGCGCAGGGCGGCTTCGGCACCGGGCGCCGGGTCCCAGGCCACCACGTCCAGGCCGTGGGCCAGGGCACGGGCGACCCAGCCGCTGCCGATGACGCCGCTACCCAGGGCGGCGAAGGTCTTGATGTCGGTGATAAAAGGCATATCTGACTCTCACTGAAAATTTCATGGCTGGGCGCAGGCCCTGTGGGAGCGGGTTTACCGGAGTGCCGGACCACCGCGAACACCGGCGCAGCCGGTGCCATCCACCGCGCCGCCTGCTTCGCGGGTAAACCCGCTCCCACAGGGATTGATGCGGGCTGGTTTTATCCGCGACGCTTGAGGTTCATTTTTTCGCGGCCTTCGGCCGGGGTCAGCACGCGGCCACCGAGGCGCGAGATGATCTCCACCGCGCGCTCCACCAACTGGCCGTTGCTGGCCAGCACACCGCGGTCCAGGTACAGGTTGTCTTCCAGCCCGACTCGCACGTTGCCGCCCAGCAGCACCGCCTGGGCGGCCATCGGCATCTGCATGCGGCCGATACCGAAGCCGGCCCAGGTGACGTCGGCGGGCAGGTTGTCGACCATGGCTTTCATCGTCGTGGTGTCGGCCGGTGCGCCCCACGGGATGCCCAGGCACAGCTGGAACAGCGGGTCGTGCAGCAGGCCTTCCTTGATCATCTGCTTGGCGAACCACAGGTGGCCGGTGTCGAAGATCTCAAGCTCCGCTTTGACGCCCAGCTCGGTGATGCGTTTGGCGCCGGCGCGCAGTTGCGCCGGGGTGGACACGTAGATGGCGTTGCCGTCGCCAAAGTTGAGGGTGCCGCAGTCCAGGGTGCAGATTTCCGGCAGCAGCGCCTCGACGTGGGCCAGGCGTTCCAGCGGGCCAATCAGGTCGGTGCCGGCGCCGAACTCCATGGGGGTTTCGCCCGGGCCGATCTCCAGGTCGCCACCCATGCCGGCTGTGAGGTTGACGATGATGTCCACGTCGGCTTCGCGGATGCGCTCCATCACTTCGCGGTACAGCGCCACGTCGCGGCTGAAGCGGCCGGTTTGTGGGTCGCGGACGTGGCAGTGGACCACGGTGGCGCCGGCCTTGGCGGCTTCCACGGCGGCTTCGGCGATCTGTTTCGGGGTGACGGGGACCAGGTGGCTCTTGGCGACCGTGTCGCCAGCGCCGGTGAGGGCGCAGGTGATGATGACGTCATGGTTCATGGTTGTGATCCTTGTAATGTCTGTGGTGGCCCGATCGCTTGTAGGAGCGGCCTTGTGTCGCGAAAGGGCCGCGAAGCGGCCCCAGCTTTCAGCAGCGCGCACAAATCCCGGGGCTGCTGCGCAGCCCTTTCGCGACACAAGGCCGCTCCTACAGGCGATGAGGCCCTGTCAGTTGGCAGTGAGCTTGAGGTTGTCGGCGGCCGGCTTGCCGTCGAAGGTGGTCACGCCTTGCAGCCAGCGAGCCTTGTCCTCGGGGTGGTCCTTGAGCCACTGGCGGGCCGATTCCAGCGCATCCTTGTGGTCGAGCAGCGGCTGCATCATGCGGCTCTCGTCCTCGGCGCTGAAACTGAGGTTGGTCAGCAGGCGATGGGCGTTGGGGCAACGTTCGGCGTAGTCCGGCGCGGTCACCGTCCACACCGTGGCGCGACCTTCGTCCGGGCCGAGGGCGTCCTGGCTGTCGCCCAGGTAGACCATGTCGATGTTCACGTTCATCGGGTGCGGCGCCCAGCCGAAGAACACCACCGCTTCGTTGCGCCGCACGGCGCGGTCGACCGCGGCGAGCATGCCGGCCTCGCTGGACTCGACCAGCTGGAACTTGCCCAGGTCGAACTGGTTCTTGGCGATCATCGCCTTGATCTGGGTGTTGGCGCCGGACCCCGGCTCGATGCCGTAGATCTTGCCGCCCAGCTCTTTCTGGAACTTGTGGATGTCGGCGAACGTCTTCAAACCCTTGTCGGCGAGGTATTTCGGTACCGCCAGGGTGGCGCGGGCATCCTCCAGGCTTGGCTTGTCGAGCACCTTGACCTGGCTGGCCGCCACGAACGGGGTGATGGTCTGGGTCATGATCGGGTTCCAGTAACCCAGGAACATGTCCAGGCGCTTGTCGCGGATGCCGGCGAAGATGATCTGCTGCGAGGCGCTGGTCTGCTTGGTCTGGTAGCCCAGGCCATCGAGCAGCACTTGAGCCATGGCGCTGGTGGCGATCACGTCGGTCCAGTTGACCACGCCCAGGCGCACGTCCTTGCAGGCGGCGGGTTCGGCGGCGAAGAGCGGGGATACCACGGTGGAACTGAGGGCGAGGGACAACAGGCTGCGGCGGATAAAGCGTTGCATGGTGGCTCTCCATCGGCAGTGCATATTGTTATGGGTTCCGGCCTCTGCGGGCCGTGAGAACACGCTACGCTGGTGACGGGGTGGGAAATCGCACCCTGGCGACCAACACTTGCACGCAGGCGACCACTTTTTGTGGGGAGCATGGGATGTCGGAAACGCTGCATTTCCTCTTGTTGCCGGGCTTCTCGGCCATGGGCTTCATCAGCGCCATCGAGCCGCTGCGGGTGGCCAACCGCTTTCGTGGCGCGCTGTACCAGTGGCGCGTGCTCAGCCTCGATGGCGGGGCGGTGCAGGCCAGCAACGGCATGTCGGTGAACGCCGATGGCGCGCTGGGTGAAGGCGAACAGGTACGCCTGCTGCTGGTGGTGGCAGGCTTCGAGCCGCTGGCCTGCTATGGGCCGGCACTGCAGCAGGCGCTGCGCCGTCTTGACCATGAAGGCGTGGTGCTGGGCGGCATCGACACGGGCGCCATGGTGCTGGCCGAGGCCGGCCTGCTCGATGGCTATCGCGCCACCCTGCACTGGGAGGCACTGGAGGCTTTCAAGGAGCGTTATCCGCGCCTGCAGGCGACCCAGGAGCTTTTCGAACTCGATCGCCGGCGCATCACCTGTGCCGGCGGCACCGCGTCCATCGACCTGATGCTCGACCTGATCGCCCAGGCCCATGGCAGCGAGCTGGCGGTGCAGGTGTCCGAGCAGTTCGTGCTCGGACGCATCCGCCCGCGCCAGGATCACCAGCGTATGCAGATCGCCAGCCGCTATGGGTTGCGCAACAAGAAGCTGGTGAAGGTGATCGGCGAAATGGAGCGCAATACCGAGCTACCGCTCAACACCCAGGTACTGGCCGAGGCGATACAGGTCACCCGGCGCCAGTTGGAGCGGCTGTTCCGTCTGCACCTGGACGACACACCCAGTGGTTTCTACCTGCGCTTGCGCCTGGACAAGGCCCGGCAGCTGTTGCGCCAGACCGACATGAGTGTGCTGGAGGTGGCGGTTGCCTGCGGCTTCGAGTCGCCGTCGTACTTTACCCGCTGCTACCGGGCACGCTTCGAGCGGTGCCCGCGGCAGGACCGCCAGGTGACGGGCGCCGATTACCGCCCGGTGAACGCATAGGGCGCACTTCCCGATTATTGTCAGACCGATAGTTCACTAGCGTAGGCAATCCATTAACGAACCAAGGATTGTCGCGATGTCTCCTACGCATGGATTCAGCAAATACCTGTTCAGCTCGCTGGCGCTTGCCTCGATGCTGGCGCCCTGGCAGGCCCATGCCGCTGTGCCTGGTTGTGACAGCACCAGCACCGATCTGTATCAGGACTACTACCAGCCCGGCTGGAACCAGCTGGCCGACTACCCCGATGGCCGGCAGAAGATGATCATCGCCTCCGACCCCCAGGCGTTCCGCTACATGAGCCAACGTTTCGATGAGTACGTCGAGGAGATCGACTCGGCCGGCTGGCACAAGACCGCGCCGGTCTACGAGGCAATCGCCCGCGAGCGTGACGTTCCCTACCATGTGCCGGTGGTGGTCAACGGCGACATCACCGAATACGGCCATGGCAACGAACGCTCGGCGATGCAGGCGATGTTCCGCAAGATGGCCAACGGTGTTGGCGGCCCGCTGCTGCTACCGGGGCTGGGCAACCATGACTACGAGAACAACGTCGACGACTGCAGCAACAATGGCTGCGCCCGTGATGCCGTGTGCGATCACATTGCCTGGGTTAAGGCCATGGATCCGGTCAACGATTTCGACTACCGCTATGAAAACGACACCCATGAAGGCTCGCTGTCCTACTCGGTGACCGTGGGCCGTGTGCGGATCATCCAGTTGAACAATGAACCGACCTATGAGCGCCAGTGGAGCACCGGCGGCGGATGGAGCATGAAACCCAAGCGTCATTTCAACATCACCCGCTCGCTGGAGTGGTTGAAAGGCCAGCTTGAGGACGCCACCGCCCGGGGCGAGGTGGTCATCGTCAACATGCATATTTCGGAATACTGGGTGGACGAGGAGCAACGTTACTGGGAAGTGCCGAAACTGCTGGAAGCCCATAACGTGGCCGCAGTGTTTTCCGGTCACCTGCACTCGAACGTAGGCAAGTACCACGCCGGCTTCGGCAAGGTGCCGCACTTCAAGTCCGGCGCCTTGAACGCGGGTACCTACCTGCGGCTGACCTTCGACTGGAACAGGCAGCAGTTGCAGGTCGATGTGGTGAGCATGGATGGGGCCTTCGACGAAAGCACGGTGATTGACCTGAACCGTCGCGGCGCCTGATCAAGCCTTCGCGGGGCAAGCCCGCTCCCACATGGATCGCGCTAACTTCGAGGCAGCATCGTACTTGTGGGAGCTGGCTTGCCAGCGATGAGGCCAGCACTGGAAACATAGGACAGTTGCTCCAACAGCGGACGTGCAAGTTCATTGTGGGGGCCGGCTCTCACAGAGGCTCTGCCTGCCTGGTTTATTGCTGACCGATGGTCTGCAGATACTCCGACCGCTCATCGCTACGCTGCGCCACGCAGGTGTTCCAGGAGGCTTCGAAGGCCTTGCTGCCGGGTTTCTCGGCATAGGTCTCGACCTTGCAGTCGGCATCGCGCAGCTGGGCCCAGAGTTTTTCCGCAGCCTCCATCTTCGCGCTCAACGCCGCGGCCTTGTCGTTTTCATCCGCATACTGGTCGCGAATGCGCTGGATCAGGTCGTCATAGGCGGCCTTCAACTCGCGTTCGGCGGTCTGCTTGTTGTAGGCCGCGCAGGCATAGCCCTGCTGGTCGGTCTCGACGTTGTCGCAGGGCGTGCTTTCTTCCTCGGCGGCCTGGGCGCCGCACGCGACGGCCAGCAGGACCAGCCATGCCATTGATTTCATCCGTTTTCTCCTGAACAGGCTGACGAATCGCAGGGATTCTCGCTCAGCCTCGGGCGCGGCGATAGCTCCCTGACGAAATGTTCATCAAAGCCCTACAAAAGCCGTTGTCGAGACTGGCTCTCATCTGCGAGGCGCAGGCCAGAGCGTGCCGTTTGGGCCTTTGACGCTTTCGGCAAACCCCCTGTCGTTTTTGCATCGGGGCGCCTCGGGCGGCAGGCATATGCTGGCCCCAAAGCGCCGACACAAGGTTTGGCGCCAGCAAACTCAATAAAAGGGGACAGCCTGATGAGCCCAGCCGAACTTCACGCCGACAGCATCGTCATCGACGGTTTGATCATTGCCAAGTGGAACCGCGAGCTGTTCGAAGACATGCGCAAGGGCGGGCTGACCGCGGCCAACTGCACCGTCTCGGTGTGGGAGGGCTTCAAGGCCACCGTCGACAACATCGCCGCCAGCCAGAAGCTGATTCGCGACAACAGCGACCTGGTAATGCCGGTGCGCACCACCGCCGACATCCGCAAGGCCAAGGAACTGGGCAAGACCGGCATCCTCTTCGGCTTCCAGAACGCCCATGCGTTCGAAGACCAGATCGCCTATGTAGACGTGTTCAAGCAGCTGGGCGTGGGCATCGTGCAGATGTGCTACAACACCCAGAACCTGGTTGGCACCGGCTGCTACGAGCGTGACGGCGGCCTGTCGGGCTTCGGTCGCGAGATCGTCGCCGAAATGAACCGCGTCGGCATCATGTGCGACCTGTCCCACGTCGGCTCCAAGACTTCCGAAGAAGTCATCCTCGAATCGAAGAAACCGGTGTGCTACTCGCACTGCCTGCCGTCGGGGCTCAAGGAGCACCCGCGCAACAAGTCCGATGCAGAGCTCAAGTTCATCGCCGACCACGGCGGTTTCGTCGGCGTGACCATGTTCGCGCCGTTCCTGGCCAAGGGCATCGACTCGACCATCGACGATTACGCCGAAGCCATCGAGTACACCATGAACATCGTCGGTGAAGACGCCATCGGTATCGGCACCGACTTCACCCAGGGCCACGGTCAGGACTTCTTCGAATACCTGACCCACGACAAGGGCTACGCCCGTCGCCTGACCAACTTCGGCAAGATCATCAACCCGCTCGGCATTCGTACTGTCGGCGAGTTCCCCAACCTCACCGAGACCCTGCTCAAACGCGGCCATTCCGAACGCGTGGTGCGCAAGATCATGGGTGAGAACTGGGTGAACGTCCTCAAGGATGTGTGGGGCGAGTAAGCCGCACTCCGAGCCTGAAAGCCCCTGCCAGCAACGCCGGGGCATCCAAATACAAAAATTTTCTGGAGTTGAGTTTCCATGGCCAAGATCGCCCCGCAATTGCCAATCGAAGTCGACAGCGAGACCGGTGTCTGGACCAGCGACGCCCTGCCGATGCTCTACGTGCCACGGCATTTCTTCGTCAACAACCACATGGGCATCGAGGAAGTGCTGGGCGCCGACGCCTATGCCGAGATCCTCTACAAGGCCGGCTACAAGTCCGCCTGGCACTGGTGCGAGAAAGAAGCCGAGTGCCATGGCCTGGAAGGCGTGGCGGTGTTCGAGCACTACATGAAGCGCCTGAGCCAGCGTGGCTGGGGCCTGTTCAAGATCCAGGACATCGACCTGGATAAAGGCACCTGCAGCGTCAAGCTCGAGCACTCGGCGTTCGTCTATGTCTACGGCAAGGTTGGCCGCAAGGTCGACTACATGTTCACCGGTTGGTTCGCCGGCGCCATGGACCAGATTCTCGCTGCCCGCGGCAGCTCGATCCGCACCGTGGCCGAACAGGTCTATGGCGGGTCGGAAGAAGGCCACGAAGATGGCCTGTTCGTTACAAAGCCGTTGTAAGCCGGAGATAGCGTCATGGCCTTCGAAGCAATGTTCCAGCCGATCCAGATCGGCAAACTGACCATCCGCAACCGTGTGCTCAGCACCGCGCACGCCGAGGTGTATGCCACCGACGGCGGGATGACCACCGACCGCTATGTGAAGTACTACGAAGAGAAGGCCAAGGGCGGCATCGGCCTGGCGATCTGCGGCGGCTCGTCCGTGGTGGCCATCGACAGCCCGCAGGAGTGGTGGTCGTCGGTCAACCTGTCGACCGACCGCATCATTCCGCACTTCCAGAACCTGGCTGACGCCATGCACAAGCATGGCGCCAAGATCATGATCCAGATTACCCACATGGGCCGTCGCTCGCGCTGGGACGGTTTCAACTGGCCGACCCTGATGTCGCCGTCGGGCATCCGTGAACCGGTGCACCGCGCCACCTGCAAAACCATCGAAGTGGAAGAGATCTGGCGCGTCATCGGCAACTACGCGCAAGCTGCGCGCCGCGCCAAGGAAGGTGGCCTTGACGGCGTCGAACTGTCGGCGGTGCACCAGCACATGATCGACCAGTTCTGGAGCCCACGGGTCAACAAGCGTACCGACGAGTGGGGCGGCACCTTCGAAGGCCGCATGAAGTTCGGCCTGGAAGTGCTCAAGGCCGTGCGCAAGGAAGTCGGTGACGACTTCTGCGTGGGCATGCGTATCTGCGGCGACGAATTCCACCCCGATGGCCTCAGCCACGAGGACATGAAGCAGATCGCTGCCTACTACGACGCCACCGGCATGCTCGATTTCATCGGCGTGGTCGGCTCGGGCTGCGACACCCACAACACCCTGGCCAACGTCATCCCCAACATGAGCTACCCGCCGGAGCCATTCCTGCACCTGGCGGCCGGCATCAAGGAAGTGGTCAAGGTCCCGGTGCTGCACGCGCAGAACATCAAGGACCCGAACCAGGCCACGCGTATCCTGGAAGGCGGCTACGTGGACATGGTGGGTATGACCCGCGCCCACATCGCCGATCCGCACCTGATCGCCAAGATCAAGATGGGCCAGGTGGACCAGATCAAGCAGTGCGTCGGCGCCAACTACTGCATCGACCGCCAGTACCAGGGCCTGGACGTGCTGTGCATCCAGAACGCCGCCACCTCCCGTGAATACATGGGCGTGCCGCACATCATCGAGAAGACCACCGGCGCCAAGCGCAAGGTGGTGATCGTCGGCGCAGGCCCTGCCGGCATGGAGGCCGCCCGCGTGGCCGCCGAGCGTGGCCACGATGTCACCGTTTTCGAGAAGAAAGAGCAGATCGGCGGGCAGATCACCATCGCCGCCAAGGCCCCGCAGCGCGACCAGATCGCCGGCATCACCCGCTGGTACCAGCTGGAGTTCGCCCGCCTGAAGATCGACCTGCGCCTGGGCACCGCCGCTGACGTGGCGACCATCCAGGACCTGCGCCCGGACATCATCGTGCTGGCAGTGGGCGGCCATCCGTTCGTCGAGCAGAACGAGCACTGGGGCGCTGCCGAAGGGCTGGTGGTGAGCAGCTGGGACGTGCTCGACGGCAAGGTCGCACCGGGCAAGAACGTGCTGGTGTACGACACCATCTGCGAGTTCACCGGCATGTCGACGGCGGATTTCATCGCCGACAAGGGCAGCCAGGTCGAGATCGTCACCGACGACATCAAGCCGGGCGTGGCCATGGGCGGCACCAGCTTCCCCACCTACTACCGCAGCATGTACCCCAAAGAAGTGATCATGACCGGCGACATGATGCTGGAGAAGGTCTACCGCGAGGGCGACAAGCTGGTGGCGGTGCTCGAGAACGAGTACACCGGCGCCAAGGAAGAGCGGGTGGTGGACCAGGTAGTGGTGGAAAACGGCGTGCGTCCTGACGAGCAGCTGTACTACGCGCTCAAAGACGGTTCGCGCAACAAGGGCCAGATCGACGTCGAGGCGCTGTTCGCCATCAAGCCGCAGCCGATCCTCAGCCAGCCGGGCGAGGGCTACCTGCTGTACCGCATCGGCGACTGCGTGGCCCAGCGCAACGTGCATGCGGCGATCTACGACGCCTTGCGCCTGTGCAAGGATTTCTGAAGCAGCGGCAAGCTTCAAGCTGCAAGCTGCAAGAAAAAGCGATCAGTACCGCTTTCGCTTGCAGCTTAGGTCTTGAGAGTTGCTTGGGAATGATTCTGTAAAGCAGCGGTGAGCTGCAAGGTTCAAGCAAGGGGCGGGGCTAAGTGGCTTCTTCTTGCAGCTTGTAGCTTGCAGCTTGCAGCTCAAAGGTGCCTGCCATGTTGAACACCCTTCTACCCATCCTGCTGTTCACCGCGCTGGCCCTGGCGGTGCTCGGCGCCCTGCGCCGGGTGCGCATGTGGCGGCGCGGGCGGCCGAGCCAGGTCGACCTGATCAAAGGCCTGCTGGCCATGCCACGGCGCTACCTGGTGGACCTGCACCACGTGGTCGAGCGCGACAAGTACATGTCCAAGACCCACGTGGCCACTGCCGGCGGCTTCGTGCTCTCGGCCGTGCTGGCGATCCTGGTGCACGGCTTCGGCCTGCAGAGCAAGATACTCGGCTATGCCCTGCTGGTGGCCACGGTGATCATGTTCACCGGTGCCCTGTTCGTCTTCAAACGCCGCCTCAACCCGCCTTCGCGCCTGTCCAAGGGCCCGTGGATGCGCCTGCCCAAGAGCCTGCTGATGTTCGCGGCGAGCTTCTTCATCGCCACGCTGCCGGTGGCCGGCATCCTGCCGCAAGGCACCGGTGGCTGGGTGCTGGTGGCGGTGCTGGGCGTCGGAGTGCTGTGGGGCGTGTCCGAGCTGTTCTTCGGCATGACCTGGGGCGGGCCGATGAAGCACGCCTTCGCCGGCGCCCTGCACCTGGCCTGGCACCGCCGCGCCGAGCGCTTCGGCGGCGGCCGTTCCACCGGCCTCAAGCCGCTGGACCTGGAAGACCCGAACGCGCCGCTGGGCGTGGAAAAACCGGTGGACTTCACCTGGAACCAGCTGCTCGGTTTCGACGCCTGCGTGCAATGCGGCAAGTGCGAAGCCATGTGCCCGGCGTTCGCCGCCGGCCAGCCGCTGAACCCGAAAAAGCTCATTCAGGACATGGTCATCGGCCTGGCCGGTGGCACCGACGCCACCTTCGCCGGCAGCCCCTATCCGGGCAAGCCGATCGGTGAGCATGGCGGCCATCCGCACCAGCCGATCGTCAACGGCCTGGTCGATGCCGAAACCCTGTGGTCGTGCACGACCTGCCGCGCTTGCGTGGAGGAGTGCCCGATGATGATCGAGCACGTCGATGCCATCGTCGACATGCGCCGCCACCTCACCCTGGAAAAGGGCGCCACCCCGAACAAGGGCGCCGAGGTACTGGACAACCTGATCGCCACCGACAACCCCGGCGGTTTCGCCCCCGGCGGGCGGATGAACTGGGCGGCCGACCTCAACCTGCAACTGCTCAGTGATGTGAAGCGCACCGAAGTGCTGTTCTGGGTGGGCGATGGCGCCTTCGACATGCGCAACCAGCGCACGCTGCGCGCCTTCGTCAAAGTGCTCAAGGCCTCCGGCGTGGACTTCGCCGTGCTTGGCCTGGAAGAGCGCGACAGCGGTGACGTGGCCCGTCGCCTGGGCGATGAAGCGACCTTCCAGCACCTGGCCAAACGCAATATCCAGACCCTGGCCAAGTACCAGTTCCAGCGCATCGTCACTTGCGATCCGCACAGCTTCCATGTGCTGAAGAATGAATACGGCGCCCTTGGCGGCGACTACCAGGTGCAGCACCACAGCACCTACATCGCCGAACTGATCGCCGCCGGCAAGCTCAACCTTGGCCAGCACAAGGGTGGCAGCGTCACCTACCACGACCCGTGCTACCTGGGCCGTTACAACGGCGAGTACGAGGCCCCGCGCGACGTGCTCAAGGCCTTGGGTATCGAAGTGCGCGAGATGCAGCGTTCGGGCTTCCGTTCCCGTTGCTGCGGCGGTGGCGGCGGCGCGCCGATCACCGACATTCCGGGCAAGCAACGTATCCCCGACATGCGCATGGACGATATCCGCGAGACCGAGGCCGAGCTGGTGGCCGTGGGTTGCCCACAGTGCACGGCGATGCTCGAAGGCGTGGTCGAACCACGGCCACAGATCAAGGACCTGGCCGAGTTGGTCGCCGATGTGCTGATCGAAGACGAAGCCCCGGCGAGCGCCAAGTCGCCAGCCAGCAAACGTGAACCTGCGGAGGTGCACTGATGAGCGACATCATCCGCCGCGACCCACGCGCCGAGTGGATCGCCCGTAACCGCCTGCACCCGCTGCATGCAGCGATGCAGACGCAACAAACCAGCTGGATGGGCCCCAACGGGCTGATGCGCAAGAACCCCCATGCGATCGCTGCCGGCTTCATCGGCCCCAGCGGCCTCAAGCGCATCGACCGCAGCGGCGCCCAGCAGGGCACCGGTGTCGGCGGGCGGCGCACGGCCGCCGCCGAGGTGCAGCTGCCGCTGCATCAGGTGGCCGAGCCTGGGTTCTACATCGCCGTGGTGCCGGACATGGTCGGCGGTCGCCTCGGCAGCCACGACCGCGACCTGCTCGGCCTGGCCCACAGCCTGGCGGGCAGTGACGGTGCGGTGCTGGCCGTGGTGTTCGGCGAGCACAAGGAAAGCAACTTTTCCACAGCCGGCGTTGATCGCCTGCTGGTTATCGAGGGCGAGGCCTTCGAAGGTTATGCACCGGAGCAACTGGTCCAGGGCCTGCGGGCTGTGGATAACCAGTTCGCGCCGCGCCACTGGCTGTTGCCCGATAGCCGCACCGGTGGCGGGGAACTCGGCCGGCGCTTCGGCGCGGCCCTGGGCGAACGCCCGGCGACGCGGGTATGGCAGGTCAAGGACGGCCAGTGCATCGGCCGTGCCGGCGCCGGCCAGCAGGATATCCAGCGCGACGTGCCACGCTTGATCCTGGCCGCTGCCGAATGCGCAGAGCCCGTGAGCGAAACCCGCCACGAAGCCCTGCCCGTGGAGTTGTCCACAGGCGTGGCGCGCAGCCTGTCGCGCATCGAGGACCTCGGCTCGGTGGCCGTGGACCCGGCCGCCATTGCCATGGCCGAGGCTGAGTTCATCGTCTCCGGCGGCAACGGCGTCAAGGACTGGGACCTGTACCACCAGGCCACCAAGGCCCTCGGCGCCACCGAAGGCGCCTCGCGGGTGGCGGTGGACGACGGCTTCATGCCGCGCAACCGCCAGGTGGGGGCCACCGGCACCTGGGTCACGGCACGGGTCTACGTGGCTGTGGGTATCTCCGGCGCGATCCAGCACCTGCAGGGCATCGGCGCCTGCGACAAGGTGGTGGCGATCAACATGGACCCGGGCTGCGACATGATCAAACGAGCCGACCTGTCGGTAATTGGCGACAGCTCGGCGATTCTCAAGGCACTGATCGAGGCTGTGGATAACTACCGCAGCGGCGGCCAGCGCGACGCGGCATAAGGGCATGAGCATGAGTACGAAAGTGATCAGCCTGGTATCCATAGGTGCCCACCCAAGCTCGGGCCGCGCCCGCCGCGCCGAGCAGGATGCGCGTGCCGTGGAACTGGGCTTGCAGTTGGCTGGGGATAACTTGCAGGTGGTGCATGCCGGTGATCCCCACGAAGAGGCCCTGCGTGCCTACCTGGGCATGGGGCTTGAACACCTGGACGTATTGGAGCAGCCCGCTGGCGCCGATGTGCTGGGCGTGCTGGGCGACTACCTGCGTGATGCCGGCGCCCAGTTGGTGCTGGCTGGCAGCCAGGCGGAAACCGGGGAAGGCTCGGGCATGTTGCCGTTCCTGTTGGCCGAGAAGCTCGGTTGGCCGCTGGTGGTCGGGCTGGCCGAGGTGGAATCGATCGAGAATGGTACCGCCCAGGTGCTGCAAGCCCTGCCACGGGGTCAGCGGCGCCGCTTGAAGGTGCGCCTGCCCTTGTTGGCAACTGTGGATAACGCCGCGCCCAAGCCTCGCCAGAGCGCCTTCGGCCCGGCGCGGCGCGGGGTGCTGGCGCCCTTTGATGTGGCGGTGGTGGACGACCCGGTACTGGGTGATGACGCCCTGCAGCCAGCGCGGCCACGGCCCAAGCGGCTCAAGGTGATCAAGGCCAAGAGCGGTGCCGACCGCATGAAGGCCGCCACGGCCAAGGCCAGTGGCGGCGGGGGCAAGGTGCTGAAGGATGTGTCGCCGCAGGAAGGCGCCGAGGCGATCCTCAAGTTGTTGGTGGAGGAGGGGGTTCTGCGCTGAAACCACTGGCACCCTCGCGGGGCAAGCCCGCTCCCACAATGCCGCCCATTGATACAAGGACGGACACTGTGGGAGCGGGCTTGCCCCGCGATGCTTTTGTCCACAGCACTTTTGCCCACGGAATCTGTTCGCCAAGCTGTGGACAAAGTGTTTGCGCAATGCTGTAGCCCTTTGAAATCAGTGGGTTCAAGGGTTTGATCAATTTGTGATCAGTCGTTGATTTCATCTTTGAGACCCAATCCCGTAAAACTGCCCACAATCGCTGTTGGCCGGTGTGTGGATAACGTGTTCGCCCATCGCTGCAGGCCTTGAATTTACTGGCTTACAAAGAATTGATCGTTTTTTGATCTGTTGCCGATAAAGTCAGGTAAACCCGCTGATTATCTGGGCTTTACGGACTTTTCCACAGCCAGTTTTAGGCCAGCCCGGTTTTCCCACATTCTTTGTTGGTGGCTCTGTGGACAATGTGTTTGCAGAGGGCTGTGAGCCTTTGTACACGGGGGCTGTAGAGATTTGATCAAAAAATAGCCAATTCACCAGGGGTGTGACGACGCTGACCTGTCAGCCGTTGTGCACAGCGTGAGCCTGCTGGTCTGTGGATAACCAATTCAACGTACCTGTCCTTTTTGCCAGTATCCACTTGCGTTCCAGGCGATCAGCCGTGACAAGCGCAATGCAGAACACGCTAAGAGCCGCTCGGAACGGCTTTGCTTGGGCGGCCTCTAGGCATCAAGTGGTGGAGTGATGCGCGCAGCCACGGCATATCGCATGCACGTGTACTTGGGAAAGGGGTGTTTGAGGTCACAGGTCTGGGCCTGGCCTGCGTGCTGCTGGCAGGGGGATCAACTCCGGCGTCTGCAGCGTCGGTAGCTGGCTTGTCTCCTGGCGAACGCCAGTAAAAATGCAGGCCAGTGATCCTGAAAGCGTCGGTTCGGGTATTCGTAAGGTTCTTGAGGTTGAGCCCCGCGCCTTGGCAGGCGTTGCCAAAGCGCGGGGAAGCAGTTACTGCGCTTTGACTTCCTTCAGATAAGGCGCCGGCTCCGCCCCCAGGTTCTCCAGCATGCGCTGGCTGTACCAGTCGATGAAGTTCACCACACCAAACTCGTAAGTCTTCGAGTACGGCCCCGGTTGATAGGCGGTGGAGTTGATCCCGCGCTGGTTCTCTTCGGCCAGGCGACGGTCCTGGTCGTTGGTGGCATCCCACACCTTGCGCATTTCTTCAGGGTTGTAATCCACCCCCTCCACCGCATCCTTGTGCACCAGCCATTTGGTGGTGACCATGGTCTCCTGCGCGCTGATCGGCCACACGGTGAACACGATCATGTGGTCGCCCATGCAGTGGTTCCACGAGTGCGGCAGGTGCAGGATGCGCATCGAGCCCAGGTCGGGGTTCTTGATGCGGCCCATCAGCTTCTTGCAGGCCACCTTGCCGTCCATGGTCATCGACACGGTGCCCTTGAGCAGCGGCATGCGCACGATGCGGTTACGCAGGCCGTGGCTCTTGTGCAGGTAAGGGATCTTCTCGGCTTCCCAGGCGGCGGCCGAGGCGGCCACGTGGTCCTTGAATTCCTGGCTGGCGCGCGGGTCGTTGGTGTCGTCCCACTCCAGCAGCGTCTTCAAAAGCTCCGGGTGCGAACCGCTGCAGTGGTAGCACTCGCGGTTGTTCTCCAGCACCAGCTTCCAGTTGGCCTTCTCCATCAAGGTGGTCTGCACCGCCACCTTGGTGTTTTCCATGTCGTACGGTTCCATGTAGTGGTCGAGGGTGGCCAGGAACTCGTCGATGGCCGGCGGGTTCTCGGCCAGGCTGATGAAGATGTAGCCACCGGCCACCTTCACGTTCACAGGCTTGAGGCCGTACTGGTTCATGTCGAAGTCGGCGCCCATCTCGGTGCCGGCGAACAGCAGGCGGCCATCGAGCTCGTAGGTCCACTGGTGGTAGTGGCAGACCAGCTTGGCCACCTTGCCTTTGTCGCTGACGCACAAGCGCGAACCGCGGTGGCGGCAGACGTTGTGGAAGGCATGCACCTTACCTTCGGCACCGCGAATCACGATGATCGGGTTCTTGCCGATCTGCAGGGTGATGTAGTTGCCCTTGGTCGGGATCTCGCAAACCATGCCGGCGATCAGCCATTCCTTGTGGAAGATCTCCTGCATGTCGATCTGGAACAGGCGCTCGTCGCTGTAGAACGGTTGCGGCAGCGAGTAGGTGCGCTCGCGGGTCTGCAGCATCTCGGCGGTGGCCTTGCGTGCGGGTTCCAGTGGGTCGCCCAGGCTCAGGGTTGCGGTGACGTCCATCGTGTGGTCCTCGGGGCCGCGTGCGGCCGACAGAAGTGGCTAATCGTTGTTGTTTGCCGCAGGGCTGCTGCTTTGGATAAACAGCGTGTTGTTTTGCCGAGGAGTGTGCGTTCGAAGGCGTCGGGAACCATATCCATGGGCGACATGGCCGCATCGAATTCCGACGCGCCAACCCTTGTAGCGTGGGGCTGGTCGCGATAAGCACGCCGATGTCGCGGATGGGAATGTACGCAGCCCTCGCGTTGCGCATTATCGGAGCCATAAGAAAGGCCGACAGTCGGCTGCTGGAGATGAACATGTCCGATACCTTCCTCAACCCGGTCACCACCCAGACCTGGGCCAATGGCCGCCACATCGTGCGCTGCGTCAAGGTCATCCAGGAAACCTGGGATGTGCGCACGTTCTGCTTCATGGCCGACCAGCCGATCATGTTCTTCTTCAAGCCCGGGCAGTTCGTCACCCTGGAGCTGGAAATCGAAGGCAAGCCGGTGATGCGTTCGTACACCATCTCCAGCTCGCCGTCGGTGCCCTACAGTTTCTCGATCACCGTCAAGCGCGTGCCGGGCGGGCTGGTCTCGAACTTCCTCCACGACACCATGCACGAAGGTGCCGAGCTGCCGGTGCACGGGCCGGTGGGGCTGTTCAACGCCATCGACTTCCCGGCGGGCAAGACGCTGTACCTGTCCGGTGGTGTCGGTATAACCCCGGTGATGTCCATGGCCCGCTGGTTCTACGACACCAACGCCAATGTCGACATGGTCTTCGTGCACAGCGCCCGTTCACCGAAGGACATCATCTACCACCGCGAGCTGGAGCAGATGGCCTCGCGCATCCCCAACTTCAGCCTGCACATCATTTGCGAGAAGCACGGCCTGGGTGAGCCGTGGGCCGGTTATCGCGGTTACCTCAATCAGCGCCTGATGGAGCTGATTGCCCCGGACTATCTGGAGCGCACCATCTTCTGCTGCGGCCCTACGCCCTACATGAGCGCGGTCAAGCGCATGCTCGAGGCGGTCGGCTTCGACATGAAGAACTATCACGAGGAGTCGTTCGGCGCGACGCCGCCCGAGGCCAAGGCCGATGCGGTGGAGCACGCGGAAGCGGCGGCCGATGCGCCGGAAGTGGACGCGGCCGACCTCAACCTGGTGGAGTTCGTCGGCAGCGACAAGAGCATTCGCGTGGCCCCGGGCGAGACCGTGCATGCGGCGGCGGCCAAGGTCGGGCTGATGATCCCCAAGGCCTGCGGCATGGGCATCTGCGGCACCTGCAAGGTGCTCAAGCTGGGCGGCGAGGTGGAGATGGAGCACAACGGCGGGATCACCGAAGAGGACGAGGCCGAGGGCTACATCCTGTCGTGCTGCAGTGTGCCGAAGGGGGATGTGCGGATCGAGTATTGATCCGACGCCAGAAACCATCGCGGGGCAAGCCCGCTCCCACGCCATGCTGTGATCTGGCGTGGGAGCGGGCTTGCCCCGCGATCATTTTCAAGGTCAGGTGCGGAAGCGAGCCACCAGACCATTGAGGTCCACCGCCAACCGCGACAACTCGGCACTCGCCGCGCTGGTCTGATGGGCGCCGGTGGCGCTCTGCACCGACAGGTCGTTGATGTTTACCAGGTTGCGGTCCACCTCGCGGGCCACCTGGGCCTGCTCCTCGGCGGCGCTGGCGATCACCAGGTTGCGCTCGTTGATCTGCCCCACCGCCGAGGCGATGGTGTCCAACGCCAGGCCTGCGCCCTTGGCGATGTTCAGGGTCGACTCGGCGCGCTCGGTGCTGGTGCGCATCGAGTCCACGGCCTGCTCGGTGCCGCCCTGGATGCTGCCGATCATCCGCTCGATCTCGCTGGTGGACTGCTGGGTGCGGTGTGCAAGCGCCCGGACTTCGTCGGCCACCACGGCAAAGCCACGGCCCGCCTCGCCGGCACGCGCCGCCTCGATGGCGGCGTTGAGCGCCAGCAGGTTGGTCTGGTCGGCCAGGCCGCGGATCACGTCCAGCACCTTGCCGATGTCGCGGGACTGCTCGGCCAGGTGGGTGATCAGCTTGGCGGTGGCTTGCACGTCGCCGCTCATGCGCTCGATGGCGCCCACGGTTTCCATGACCAGGTCGCGGCCATCGCCGGCCGAACGGCTGGCTTCGCTGGAGGCTTCCGAGGTGCTTACCGCGTTACGTGCCACTTCCTCGACCGCGCTGGTCATTTCGGTGACGGCGGTGGCGGCCTGCTCGATTTCGTTGTTCTGCTGCTGCAAGCCCCGGGCGCTTTCGTCGGTGACGCTGTTCAGCTCTTCGGCGGCCGAGGCCAGCTGGGTGGCGGAGCCGGCAATCAGCTGCAGGGTGTCGCGCAGCTTGTCCTGCATCTTGGCCATGGCCTGCAGCAGGCGCGCGGCCTCGTCGGTGCCTTCGGGGCGGATGCTGTGGGTGAGGTCGCCCTCGGCGATCTGCTCGGCGGCCTTGAGCGCTTCGTCGATGGGTTTGACGATGCTGCGGGTGAGCAGGAAGGCGAACAGCAAGGTCAACGCGGTGGCCGCCACCAGCAGGCCGACCACCAGGGCGAAGGTGCTGGCGTACTGGCTGGCGGCTTTGGCGTTGGTGTCGGCGGTCTGGTCGGTGTTGATCTTCACCAGTTGGTCCATGACCTTGTTGATCTGCTCGGAATTGCTCAGCAGCTCGCTGTTGAGCAGGTCGCGCAGCTCATCCACCTTGCCGGCCTGGCTCAGGCTGCGCATGCGCGACTCGAGCTGGCGGTACTGGCTGAGCAACATGCCGTACTGCTCGAAGGCGGCCTTTTCATCAGCGGCGGCGATCAGCGGCTCGTAGGTACGACGGGCCTTGTCGATCTGCGCGTTGCGCTCGTCGAGCAGGCGCAGGGTGTCCTGCTGGGTGGCCGGCTCGCGGTTGAGCAGCAGGCGGTAGGACAGGGTGCGCAGGCGCAGGTTGAGCGCGGTCAGCTCGTCGAGGGTCTTGATGCTGGGCACGCTGACTTGCTCGATGGTCACGCCGGCCTGGCGGATGTTGCCCATCTGGATCAGCGAGAAGACACCCAGGCCAAGCATCAGCAGGCCGATCACGGAGAAGCCCAGCAGCGCACGCGGGGCGATGTTCATGTTGCGTAAGGACATGGAGGCGGTATCCAGGGCAGAAAGGGGGCCGCAGTCCATGCGACGAAATAAGACCTGCCGGCGTATCGGTCGTGACCGGGCAGTCTTGATAGTGGCACGGTGGATTTGTGAGGCAGCTAACGAAATTCCTGACAGGCGGTTGACCCAGGCCGGAACAAGGGCGGTCGACACCGGTCAACCTGAGCAGGTAAAAACCTTTTGAATCCGATATTTAATGGCGAGGGCGCAGGTTTTTCCTTATCGTGTGCGCCCTTTGCAACAACCCGAGATAGACGCATGTTGGAAACTTCCCTGAATCAACTCGAGCAACTGGTCAGCGACCTGATGCACAAGAACGCTCAACTCACCGAGCAGAACACCGCCCTCAGCCAGGAACTGGCCCAGGCCAAGGAAGAGAACGAGACCCTGCAGCTGTCGCTGATGGAGCAGGAAGAGAAGCACGGCGCCACCGCTGCCCGCATCCAGGCCCTGGTCGACCGCGCCAGCGCGGGTGTCGTGAACGCATGAGGCTGCACGCGCAGCCGGTCAATGTCGTATCGATCCTCGGCAACGACTATTCGCTCAAGGCGCCGGAAGGCCAGGAAGAAACCCTGGCCCAGGCCGTGCGCATGCTCAACGTCGCCCTGGCCGAGACCAAGCGCAGCTACCCGACCCTGATCGGTGACAAATTGCTGGTGCTGGCGGCCCTGAACCTGTGCTCGAAACAGATCGAGTTGCAGCGCGAACACGCCAAGACCCTGGAGCGCACCCAGGCGCAGATCGACGCCACCGTCGATGCCATCAGCCGGACCATCGGCGACCAGTAAAGCGCTCAAGCATCCCCTGTGGGAGCGGGTTTACCCGCGAAGACGATGGTGGTTTCACCGACGTTTTCGCGGGCAAACCCGCTCCCACAGTCTTTTTGTGCTGTCTCAGATCTCTGGAATAACTGGATACTTGAGTGTATACACTTCTCGCAAAACAATAATTAGCGGGAGTAGCAGGGCATGCGTATCTGGCGGCGGAGTATCCAGTGGCAATTGATCGCAAGCATGGGCGCGGCCCTGCTGGCGAGCATCCTGGTGGTGGTGGCGATCTACACCGTGGCGGTCAACCGCCTCACCGAGCGGTACCTGGTCGACACGGCGCTGCCGGCCAGCATCGAGGCGATCCGCAACGACATCGAGCGCATGCTCGGCCGACCGCTGGTGGCCGCGGCGGACATCGCCGGCAATACCCTGCTGCGCGACTGGCTGGCCGCCGGTGAGGATCCAGCGCAAGCACCGCGTTTCATCGAGTACCTGGAGGGCGCCAGGCAGCGCAACAAGGCCTTCACCACGATGTTCGCCGCCACTGCGAGCAACCACTACTACAACGAGAAAGGCCTGGATCGCACCCTCAGCCGCGCCAACCCCAAGGACAGCTGGTTCTACGGCTATATCGACAGCGGCGCCGAGCGCCTGGTCAATATCGATATCGACGGGGCCACCGGTGAGTTGGCGCTGTTCATCGACTATCGGGTGGAAAAGGATGGCCAGTTGGTGGGCGTGGCGGGCATGGGCCTGCGCATGAGCGAACTGTCCAAGCTGATCCACGACTTCAGCTTCGGTGAGCACGGCAAGGTGTTCCTGGTGCGCAACGACGGCCTGATCCAGGTGCACCCCGACCAGCAGTTCAGCGGCAAGCGCCAGCTCGCCGAGCAGCTTGATGCCGATGCCGCCAAGGCGGTGATGAGCGGCGATCAGGGCCTGCGCAGCAGCCGTTTCAGCCGCGACGGCGAAACCTACCTGGCCCTGGGCCTGCCCCTGCGGGACCTGAACTGGACCCTGGTGGCCGAAGTGCCGGAGGCCGAGATCTATGCCCAGATGCGTCAGGCCGTATGGCTCACCAGCCTGATTGGCGGTGGCGTGGCGCTGGTGTCGCTGTTGCTGGTGGTACTGCTGGCGCGCGGGCTGGTACGGCCGATCCGCCAGGTCACCGCGGCATTGGTGCAGATTGGCAGTGGTGCCGGTGACCTCAGCCACCGCCTCGACGATTCGCGCCAGGACGAGCTGGGCGACCTGGCCCGGGGCTTCAACCGCTTCCTCGACAGCCAGCGCGGCTTGATCGGTGAAGTGTTGCGCACCACCGAACGCCTGCACCGCTCGGTTGAGCAGGTAACGCAAGTGGTGGACAACACCGCCGAACGCTCCGGGCGCCAGCAGGAAATGACCGAGATGGTCGCCACCGCCGTCCATGAGATGGGTTTGACCGTACAGGACATTGCCCAGAATGCCGGCTCCGCCGCCGTGGCTTCGCAGTCGGCACGCGACGAGGCGCTGCAGGCGCGCGAAGTGGTGCGTCGGTCCATTCACAACATCGAAGGCATGTCTGGCGAGATTGGCAAGGCGGCCGACGCGGTCAGCCAGTTGGCCGACGAAGTCGCCTCTATCGACGAAGTTTTAGCAGTGATCCGCAGTATTTCCGAACAGACCAACCTGCTGGCACTGAACGCCGCCATCGAAGCGGCGCGGGCCGGTGAGATGGGCCGTGGCTTTGCCGTGGTGGCCGACGAGGTGCGCACCTTGGCCCGGCGTACCCAAGTGTCCACCGACGAAGTCCAGCAGATGATCCAGCGCCTCAAGCAGGGCGCGGGCACGGCGGTGTCATCGATGCAGGCGGGGCAGCAGGCGACCGGCAATGGGGTCGAGTCCAGCCAGCGCACGGGCACGTCGCTGGGGGCGATCACCGATCAGGTGGAGCAGATCAGCGACATGAACCACCAGGTGGCCACGGCGACCGAGGAGCAGTCGGCGGTGACCGAGGAAATCAACCGCACGGTGCAGGGCATTTCCGACCTGGCGCGGCAGACAGCGGCCGAGGTGCAAGGGTGCCGGGAGGAGTGCCAGGCGCTGCGCGGGTTGGCCGATGACCTGGCGCGACAGATGGGTGGGTTCAGGCTTTAGCAGGTCACGAAGTCAATTGGATCGCCACGCTTCTGTCATTGATGCAAACGTGAGTGTGGCGATCCAATCGTGTCATAAATAGTTCAAACGCTTGTGAACTTTCTATATTTGACCTGTATCTCGATATACCCAGAAGGAATCACGGGATTGGGCGTCTCATAATGATAATGTTTATTGATGATCTCAATCCAGTCGCCGTTATATTTAATGATGTCCCCTACGATTAGACTCGATATGAAAGTTTTGAGCTTCTCCGGAACTTCAGCAAGCCCGTCTCCATCCCTGTCGCCGAAGGCCACAGATACAAAGTCCGCGGGGTTTTGACGAGTCTTGGTAGACGAGGATGATTTGCCAGCGCTCTCAGGATCCCTAGGCATTATATCCAGCCTTGGCTCCTCGTCTGGACTATATGTCAACGATACTTCAGCACTGCCGAGTCGAGTCTCATTGCCTTCGCGATACGTCATCAGAACTTTTTTGAATTCAGGATCTTGGACTGGGAGTCCAAACCACGACAGATCTAAGTCTTCCATCACTGTAGCCTCGCCATAATGTTAATGGGAGGTTCAAGACTGCTGCGAGATTTCAATCTCAACAACTGTCATATTTATCAGTTGACACCAGTATTAGCTCGGTACTGGTCGGGCCAATCGTGTAGACATTTTTAGCCATTGGACAGATGCGATTGCTATTTCCCGCACTTCCCGCTGTCACACGAGGTATGAAAAATCAGCCTTGGCATGGGTAGCATCATTCTTCGCGGGCAAGCCCGCTCCCACAGGTTAGCGCGCAGGCCCGCAGCTTGGCGCTGACCCTGTGGGAGCCGGCTTGCCGGCGATGGCGGTCTGTCAGGCGCCGACGATGCTGCGGATATCCGCCGCCAACTCGCGCACCCGCGCCTCTTGGGTATCCCACGAACACATGAACCGCGCCCCACCGCTGCCAATGAAGGTATAGAAGCGCCAGCCTTTATTGCGCAGCGCTTCGATGGCAGGTTCCGGCATCTGCAGGAACACCCCGTTGGCCTCCACCGGGAACATCAGCTCCACGCCCGGCAAGTCGCTGACCAGCGATGCCAGCAGTTGCGCACACTGGTTGGCGTGGCGGCCATGGCGCATCCAGGCGCCGTCTTCCAGCAGCCCGACCCACGGCGCCGACAAAAAGCGCATCTTCGAGGCCAGTTGCCCGGCCTGCTTGCAGCGGTAGTCGAAGTCTTCGGCCAGGGCGCGGTTGAAGAACAGGATCGCCTCGCCCACTGCCATGCCGTTCTTGGTGCCGCCAAAGCACAGCACATCGACGCCGGCCTTCCAGGTCAGCTCGGCTGGCGAACAACCCAGGAACGCGCAGGCATTGGTGAAGCGCGCGCCGTCCATGTGCAGGTTCAGGCCCAGCTCTTTACAGGTGGCGCTGATCGCCTTGAGCTCGTCGGGGCGGTACACCGTGCCCACTTCGGTGGCCTGGGTGAGGGTCACCACGCGGGGCTTGGGGTAGTGGATGTCCTGGCGCTTGAGCGCCACTTCACGGATCGACTCGGGGGTGAGCTTGCCGTTGACGCTGGGCGCGGTCAGCAACTTGGAGCCGTTGGAGAAGAACTCCGGCGCGCCGCATTCGTCGGTCTCGACGTGGGCGGTCTCGGAGCAGATCACGCTGTGGTAGCTCTGGCACAGCGAGGCCAGGGCCAGGGAGTTGGCGGCGGTGCCGTTGAAGGCGAAGAACACTTCGCAGTCGGTTTCGAACAAGTTGCGAAAGTACTCCGAGGCGCGCTCGGTCCACTGGTCGTCGCCATAGGCGCGTTCGTGGCCGTGGTTGGCCTTTGCCATCGCGGCCCAGGCTTCTGGGCAGATGCCGGAATAGTTGTCGCTGGCGAATTGTTGGTTGTTATCGGTCATGACGCCTGTCCTTTTTTACGACGCAGGCACGCACTCTAAACCATCGATTTGGCGGTTGCCTATACAAGCCCAGGCCTGCGTCGCCTGTACCGGCTGCTTCGCGGGTAAACCCGTTCCCACAGGCACAGCGGCGCACCCTGTGGGAGCGGGTTCACCCGCGAAGAGGCCGGCACAGACAAACCCTGCAGCCAATGTCGTAAACGCGCCATTGCAAGGCGCGCGCAGGCATCTGTGCCCACCGGCCCGGTCATACCATCGCTGCAAAGGGTGACAAGTCCCTCTACAGACAAGAAACGATCGCTGCCGGGAGATACATGATGTTCAGCAAGCAAGACCAGATCCAGGGTTACGACGACGCACTGCTGGCGGCGATGAATGCCGAGGAACAGCGCCAGGAAGATCATATCGAGCTGATCGCCTCGGAGAACTACACCAGCAAGCGCGTGATGCAGGCCCAAGGCAGCGGCCTCACCAACAAGTACGCCGAAGGCTACCCGGGCAAGCGCTATTACGGCGGCTGCGAGCACGTCGACAAGGTCGAGGCGCTGGCCATCGAGCGCGCCAAGCAGCTGTTCGGCGCCGACTACGCCAACGTGCAGCCGCACTCCGGCTCGTCGGCCAACGGCGCCGTGTACCTGGCCCTGCTGCAGGCCGGCGACACCATCCTGGGCATGAGCCTGGCCCATGGCGGCCACCTGACCCACGGCGCCAAGGTGTCGTCCTCCGGCAAGCTGTACAACGCCGTGCAGTACGGCATCGACACCACTACCGGCCTGATCGACTACGACGAAGTCGAGCGCCTGGCCGTCGAGCACAAGCCGAAGATGATCGTCGCCGGCTTCTCGGCCTACTCCAAGACCCTCGACTTCCCACGCTTCCGCGCCATCGCCGACAAGGTCGGTGCCCTGCTGTTCGTCGACATGGCCCACGTCGCCGGCCTGGTCGCCGCCGGCCTGTACCCGAACCCGATCCCCTTCGCCGATGTGGTCACCACCACCACCCACAAGACCCTGCGCGGCCCCCGTGGCGGCCTGATCCTGGCCAAGAGCAACGAAGAGATCGAGAAGAAGCTCAACGCCGCGGTCTTCCCCGGCGCCCAGGGCGGCCCGCTGATGCACGTGATCGCCGCCAAGGCCGTGTGCTTCAAGGAAGCGCTGGAGCCTGGCTTCAAGGCCTACCAGAAGCAGGTCATCGAAAACGCCCAGGCCATGGCCCAGGTGTTCATCGACCGCGGCTTCGATGTGGTCTCGGGCGGTACCGACAACCACCTGTTCCTGGTCAGCCTGATCCGCCAGGGCCTTACCGGTAAAGATGCCGACGCCGCCCTGGGCCGCGCGCACATCACCGTCAACAAGAATGCCGTGCCGAACGACCCGCAGTCGCCGTTCGTCACCTCGGGCCTGCGCATCGGCACCCCGGCCGTCACCACCCGTGGCTTCAAGGTGGCCCAATGTGTGGCCCTGGCCGGCTGGATCTGCGACATCCTCGACAACCTCGGCGACGCTGACGTCGAAGCCGATGTGGCCAAGAACGTCGCCGCCCTGTGCGCAGACTTCCCTGTTTACCGCTGAGTGGAGTAAACGACCATGCAACGCTACTCGGGCTTCGGCCTCTTCAAACACTCCCTCAGCCACCACGAGAACTGGCAGCGCATGTGGCGCACGCCAACCCCTAAAAAGGTCTACGACGTGGTCATCGTCGGCGGTGGCGGCCATGGCCTGGCCACTGCCTACTACCTGGCCAAAGAGCACGGCATCACCAACGTTGCCGTGATCGAAAAAGGCTACCTGGGCGGCGGCAACACCGCCCGTAACACCACCATCGTGCGTTCCAACTACCTGTGGGACGAGTCGGCGCACCTGTACGAGCACGCCATGAAGCTGTGGGAGGGCCTGTCCCAGGACCTCAACTACAACGTGATGTTCTCCCAGCGCGGCGTGTACAACCTGTGCCACACCCTGCAGGACATCCGCGATTCCGAGCGCCGGGTCAACGCCAACCGCCTCAACGGCGTCGATGGCGAGCTGCTCAACACCGCCCAGGTCGCGGCCGAGATCCCCTACCTGGACTGCTCGAAGAACACCCGCTACCCGATCCTCGGTGCCACCGTGCAGCGCCGTGGCGGCGTGGCCCGTCACGATGCCGTGGCCTGGGGCTTCGCCCGTGCCGCCGACGCCCTGGGCGTGGACCTGATCCAGCAGACCGAAGTGATTGGCTTCCGTAAAGAGAACGGCGCCGTGATCGGCGTGGAAACCAACAAAGGCTTCATCGGCGCCAAGCGCGTCGGCGTGGTCACCGCCGGTAACTCCGGGCACATGGCCAGGCTCGCCGGCTTCCGCCTGCCGCTGGAATCGCACCCGCTGCAAGCCCTGGTATCGGAGCCGATCAAGCCGATCATCGACAGCGTGATCATGTCCAACGCCGTGCACGGCTACATCAGCCAGTCCGACAAGGGCGACCTGGTGATCGGTGCCGGTATCGACGGCTGGGTCGGCTACGGCCAGCGCGGCTCGTACCCGGTGATCGAACACACCCTGCAGGCCATCGTCGAGATGTTCCCCAACCTCTCGCGCGTGCGCATGAACCGCCAGTGGGGCGGCATCGTCGACACCTCGCCGGACGCCTGCCCGATCATCTCCAAGACCCCGGTCAAGAACATGTTCTTCAACTGCGGCTGGGGCACCGGCGGCTTCAAGGCCACCCCGGGCTCGGGCAACGTGTTCGCCGCGAGCCTGGCCAAGGGCGAAATGCACCCACTGGCCGCGCCGTTCTCCATGGACCGTTTCTACAACGGTGCGCTGATCGACGAACACGGCGCTGCTGCCGTCGCCCACTGACCCGGAGACAACCGTCATGTTGCATATTTTCTGTCCCCACTGCGGCGAGCTGCGCTCCGAAGAAGAATTCCACGCTTCCGGCCAGGCCCACATCCCACGCCCGCTGGACCCGGCCGCCTGCTCCGACGAGGAGTGGGGCACCTACATGTTCTTCCGCGACAACCCGCGTGGCATCCACCACGAACTGTGGGACCACGTTGCCGGCTGCCGCCAGTACTTCAACGTCACCCGTGACACCGTGACCTACGAAATTCTGGAAACCTACAAGATCGGCGAGAAGCCTCAAGTCACCGCTGCCGGCAAGCAAAGCGCGGCATCCGCGACCGCCAAGGGCCAAGGGGAAAAAGTATGAGCCAGACCTATCGCCTCGCCAGCGGCGGCCGTATCGACCGCAGCAAGGTGTTGAACTTCACCTTCAACGGCAAGACCTACCAGGGCTATGCCGGCGACAGCCTGGCTGCCGCCCTGCTGGCCAACGGCGTCGACATCGTCGGGCGCAGCTTCAAGTACTCGCGCCCCCGCGGCATCATCGCCGCCGGTACCGAAGAGCCGAACGCCATCCTGCAGATCGGCTCCAGCGAAGCCACCCAGATCCCCAACGTGCGTGCCACCCAGCAGGCGCTGTACGCAGGCCTGGTCGCTACCAGCACCAACGGCTGGCCGAACGTCAACAACGACGTCATGGGCATCCTCGGCAAGGTGGGCGGCAGCATGATGCCGCCGGGCTTCTACTACAAAACCTTCATGTACCCGAAATCGTTCTGGATGACCTACGAGAAGTACATCCGCAAAGCCGCAGGCCTTGGCCGTGCGCCGCTGCAGAACGATCCGGACAGCTACGACTACATGAACCAGCACTGCGACGTGCTGATCGTCGGCGCCGGCCCCGCTGGCCTGGCCGCTGCCCTGGCCGCCGCCCGCAGCGGTGCCCGGGTGATCCTGGCCGATGAACAGGAAGAGTTCGGCGGCAGCCTGCTCGACACCCGCGAAACCCTCGACGGCAAGCCCGCCGCCGACTGGGTCAACGCCGTGGTCAAAGAGCTGGAAAGCCTGCCGGAAGTGACCCTGCTGCCACGTGCCACGGTCAACGGCTACCACGACCATAACTTCCTGACCATTCACGAGCGCCTCACCGACCACCTCGGCGACCGCGCCCCGATCGGCCAGGTGCGCCACCGCGTGCACCGCGTGCGTGCCAAGCGTGTGGTGCTGGCCCCTGGCGCCCACGAGCGCCCGCTGGTGTACGGCAACAACGACGTGCCGGGCAACATGCTGGCCGGTGCGGTCTCCACCTACGTGCGCCGCTACGGCGTTGCGCCGGGCCGCAAGCTGGTGCTGTCGACCAACAACGATCACGCCTACCGCGCAGCGCTCGACTGGCACGACGCCGGCCTGCAAGTGGTGGCCATCGCCGACGCCCGCCACAACCCGCGTGGTTCGCTGGTTGAAGAAGCGCGTGCCAAGGGCATCCGCATTCTCACCTCCAGCGCCGTGGTCGAGGCCAAGGGCAGCAAGCATGTCACCGGCGCCCGTGTGGCCGCCATCGATGTAAAGGCACACAAGGTCACCAGCCCAGGCGAGACCCTCGAGTGCGACCTGATCGCCACCTCCGGCGGCTACAGCCCGATCGTCCACCTCGCTTCGCACCTGGGCGGTCGCCCGGTATGGCGTGACGACATCCTTGGCTTCGTGCCGGGCGATGCCCCGCAGAAGCGCGAGTGCGTCGGCGGCATCAACGGCGTCTATGCCCTCGGTGACGTGATTGCCGATGGTTTCGAAGGCGGCGCCCGCGCTGCCACCGAGGCCGGTTTCAAGGCCACCGTCGGCACCCTGCCGAAAACCGTGGCGCGCAAGGAAGAGGCCACCGTGGCGCTGTTCCAGGTGCCGCACGACAAGGGCAGCAAAGGGCCGAAGCAGTTCGTCGACCAGCAGAACGACGTCACCGCCGCCGGTATCGAACTGGCCACCCGCGAAGGCTTCGAGTCGGTCGAGCACGTCAAGCGCTATACCGCGCTGGGCTTCGGTACCGACCAGGGCAAGCTGGGCAACATCAACGGCCTGGCCATCGCCGCCCGTTCGATCGGCATCACCATCCCGGAAATGGGCACCACCATGTTCCGCCCCAACTACACGCCGGTGACCTTCGGCGCAGTAGCGGGCCGGCACTGTGGCCACCTGTTCGAGCCGGTGCGCTTCACCGCCCTGCATGCCTGGCACGTGAAGAACGGCGCCGAGTTCGAGGACGTCGGCCAGTGGAAGCGCCCGTGGTACTTCCCTAAAGCCGGCGAGGATATCCACGCTGCCGTGGCCCGCGAGTGCAAGGCCGTGCGTGACAGCGTCGGCCTGCTGGACGCCTCCACGCTCGGCAAGATCGACATCCAGGGGCCGGACGCGCGCGAGTTCCTCAACCGCATCTACACCAACGCCTGGACCAAGCTCGACGTGGGCAAGGCCCGCTACGGCCTGATGTGCAAAGAGGACGGCATGGTCTTCGACGACGGCGTGACCGCCTGCGTCGGCGACAACCACTTCATCATGACCACCACTACCGGCGGCGCCGCCCGTGTGTTGCAGTGGATGGAGCTGTACCACCAGACCGAATGGCCGGAACTGAAGGTGTACTTCACCTCGGTCACCGACCACTGGGCGACCATGACCCTGTCCGGCCCCAACAGCCGCAAGCTGCTCAGCGAGCTGACCGACATCGACATGGACAAGGAAGCCTTCCCGTTCATGACCTGGAAGGAAGGCAATGTCGGCGGCGTGCCGGCCCGGGTGTTCCGCATCTCGTTCACCGGCGAGCTGTCGTACGAAGTGAACGTGCAGGCCAACTACGCCATGGGCGTGCTGGAGCAGATCGTCGAGGCCGGCAAGAAGTACAACCTGACCCCGTACGGCACCGAGACCATGCACGTGCTGCGTGCCGAGAAGGGCTTCATCATCGTGGGCCAGGACACCGACGGTTCGATGAACCCGGACGACCTGAACATGAGCTGGTGCGTGGGCCGCAACAAGCCGTTCTCGTGGATCGGCCTGCGTGGCATGAACCGCGAAGACTGCCTGCGCGACAACCGCAAGCAGCTGGTGGGCCTCAAGCCGGTCGATCCCAAGGTGTGGCTGCCTGAAGGCGCCCAACTGGTGTTCGACCCCAAGCAACCGATCCCGATGGACATGGTCGGCCACGTCACCTCCAGCTATGCCTCCAACTCCCTGGGCTATTCGTTCGCCATGGGTGTGGTCAAGGGCGGCCTCAAGCGCATGGGCGAGCGGGTGTATTCGCCACAGGCCGATGGCAGCGTGATCGAGGCGGAAATCGTCTCCGCGGTGTTCTTCGATCCGAAGGGTGAGCGGCAGAACGTCTAAGGCTCCGGCTGACAACATCGGACACTGTGGGAGCGGGTTCACCCGCGAATGCGATGCTGGCTTTACCGCCGCATTCGCGGGTAAACCCGCTCCCACAGGTTCGGTGCCCGCTCTGACCCACAAGAATTCAAGGCAGGTAAGAAATGAGCGCTATCAACGTCTTCCAGCAAAACCCCGGCCCTGATGCCAAGGCTCAGTCGCCACTGCACCACGCCGACCTGGCCAGCCTGGTCGGCAAGGGCCGCAAGAACGCAGGCGTGACCCTGCGCGAGAAGAAATTCCTCGGTCACCTGACCCTCCGCGGCAACAGCCACGACCCGGCCTTCGCCGGCGCCGTGCACAAGGCCCTGGGCCTGGAGCTGCCGGTAGCCCTGACCGTGGTCGCCAACGGCGACATCTCGCTGCAATGGATGGGCCCGGACGAGTTCCTGCTGATCGTCCCCGGCGGCCAGGAAGTGGAAGTCGAGAACAAGCTGCGTGCAGCCCTCGACGGCCAGCACATCCAGGTGGTCAACGTCAGCGGCGGGCAGACCCTGCTCGAGCTGCGCGGCCCCAACGTGCGCGACGTGCTGATGAAATCCACCAGCTATGATGTTCACCCGAACAACTTCCCGGTGGGCAAGGCCGTGGGCACCGTGTTCGCCAAGTCGCAACTGGTGATCCGCCGCACCGCCGAAGACACCTGGGAGTTGATGATCCGCCGCAGCTTCTCCGACTACTGGTGGCTGTGGCTGCAGGACGCATCGGCCGAATACGGCCTGGCCATCGAAGCCTAAGGGAGTACACAGCATGAGTCGGGCACCGGACACCTGGATTCTCACTGCCGACTGCCCGAGCATGCTCGGCACCGTCGATGTGGTGACGCGTCATCTCTACGAGCAGCGCTGCTACGTCACCGAGCACCATTCCTTCGATGACCGGCTGTCGGGGCGGTTCTTCATTCGCGTGGAGTTCCGCGCCCCGGACGGCTTCGACGAGGGCGGCTTTCGGGCCGGCCTTGCCGCGCGCAGCGAAGCCTTCGGCATGGCCTTCGAGCTGACCGCACCGCATCACCGCCCCAAGGTGGTGATCATGGTGTCCAAGGCCGACCACTGCCTGAACGATCTGCTGTACCGCCAGCGCATCGGCCAACTGGCCATGGACGTGGTCGCGGTGGTGTCCAACCACCCTGACCTCGAGCCCCTGGCCCACTGGCACAAGATCCCTTACTACCACTTTGCCCTGGACCCCCACGACAAGCCGGCGCAGGAGCGCAAGGTGCTGGACGTGATCGAGCAGACCGGTGCGGAGCTGGTGATCCTCGCCCGCTACATGCAGGTGCTGTCGCCCGAGCTGTGCCGCCGGCTGGATGGTTGCGCGATCAACATCCACCACTCGCTGCTGCCGGGGTTCAAGGGCGCCAAGCCGTATCACCAGGCCTACAACAAGGGCGTGAAGATGGTCGGTGCCACCGCGCACTACATCAACAATGACCTGGACGAAGGGCCGATCATTGCCCAGGGCGTCGAGGTGGTGGACCACAGCCACTACCCCGAAGACCTGATTGCCAAGGGGCGCGATATCGAGTGCCTGACTTTGGCGCGAGCGGTGGGGTATCACATTGAGAAGCGGGTGTTCCTGAACGCCAATCGCACGGTCGTTCTTTAAACGCCTGCGCTGGCCCTTTCGCGGGTAAACCCGCTCCCACAGGTTCCATGCAATACCTGTGGGAGCGGGTTTACCCGCGAAAGGGCCGGCACATTTTCAACTGCCGCAAAAAGACATCCCCCTGTCGCAACCAGTCACTGCGACATCCCCCATCAGGCCCACAATTCCTGCATTCCAGAAACACATGCCGCCCATGGATGGCGGCGCTTCAACCAACGCTGCATAAATACAAATCAAGCGAGGTAAGAGCATGTCTGGCAATCGTGGAGTGGTGTATCTCGGCGCTGGCAAGGTCGAAGTACAGAAGATCGACTACCCGAAAATGCAGGACCCGCGCGGCAAGAAGATCGAACACGGCGTCATCCTCAAGGTGGTCTCCACCAACATCTGCGGCTCCGACCAGCACATGGTCCGTGGCCGCACCACTGCCCAGGTCGGCCTGGTTCTGGGCCATGAAATCACCGGTGAAATCGTCGAGCTGGGCCGTGACGTCGAGCGCCTGAAGATCGGTGACCTGGTATCGGTACCCTTCAACGTCGCCTGCGGCCGCTGCCGCTCCTGCAAAGAGATGCACACCGGCGTCTGCCTCACCGTCAACCCGGCCCGCGCCGGTGGCGCCTACGGTTACGTCGACATGGGTGACTGGACCGGCGGCCAGGCCGAATACGTGCTGGTGCCTTACGCCGACTTCAACCTGCTGAAACTGCCGGACCGCGACAAGGCCATGGAGAAAATCCGTGACCTGACCTGCCTGTCCGACATCCTGCCAACCGGTTATCACGGTGCCGTGACTGCCGGCGTTGGCCCAGGCAGCACCGTTTACGTAGCCGGTGCCGGCCCGGTCGGCCTGGCCGCCGCCGCGTCTGCCCGCCTGCTGGGCGCCGCCTGCGTGATCGTCGGCGACCTCAACCCGGCCCGCCTGGCCCACGCCAAGTCCCAGGGCTTCGAAGTGGTCGACCTGTCCAAGGACACCCCGCTGCACGAGCAGATCATCGACATCCTCGGTGAGCCAGAAGTGGACTGCGCCGTCGATGCCGTAGGCTTCGAGGCCCGTGGCCATGGCCACGAAGGCGCCAAGCATGAAGCGCCGGCCACCGTGCTGAACTCGCTGATGCAAGTCACCCGTGTGGCCGGCAGCATCGGTATCCCTGGCCTGTATGTGACCGAAGACCCGGGTGCGGTGGACGCCGCCGCCAAGATCGGTGCGCTGAGCATCCGCTTCGGCCTGGGTTGGGCCAAGTCGCACAGCTTCCACACCGGCCAGACCCCGACCATGAAGTACAACCGCCAGCTGATGCAGGCGATCATGTGGGACCGCATCAACATCGCCGAAGTGGTGGGCGTGCAGGTGATCAACCTAGACCAGGCGCCGGAAGGCTATGGCGAGTTCGATGCCGGCGTGCCGAAGAAATTCGTGATCGACCCGCACAAGATGTGGGGCGCGGCGTAACGGATGTGGAGTGAAAAGAGCCCCTCTTGCCGAGGGGCTTTTTCATGCCTGCTTGCGTCATGCGGCGAGGTATCGTCCAGCCCGAACAGCGCCGACAATCGGCCCGGAACAAAGGTTCAAACCTCCAGTCAAACCCCTCGTTTCCCGGCCATTCCGGCCGACGAGGTCCCTCCCGATGAAAGCATTCACCCTGGCAACCCTGATGACCCTGGCCGCAAGCCCGGTGTTCGCCTTCAACCTCAGCGACGTCGCCAATGCGGTATCCGCCACGCAAAACCAGGAGCAGGGCGCCCAGGTGCAGGCGCCTGCGGCCCAGGCCAACCTGCTCAACACCTTGGGCAGCGAGTTGAAAATCACCCCCGAGCAGGCCATCGGCGGCGCCGGGGCGATGCTGGGGCTGGCGCGCAACAACCTCAGCGGCGATGACTATGGCCAGTTGACCAAGGCCGTGCCGGGGCTGGACTTGCTCTCGGGTGCCAGTGCATTGGGCGGATTGAGCGGCCTGGGGCAGTTACTGGGCAACGGCAAGACCGACTCGCCGCTGGGCAATGCGCTGGGTGGTGAGGTGCAGAACCGCAACGACCTGGATACCGCGTTCAAGGCGCTGGGCCTGGATACCGGGATGATCGGGCAGTTTGCGCCGCTGATCCTGCAGTACCTGGGGCAGCAGGGGATTGCCGGGTCGTTGCTGCAGAACCTGGGGAATTTGTGGGCAACGCCGGCGCCTTTGGCCCAGCCATCGGTCTGAGGGACTTGCAGGGCCGCTGCTGGCCCTATCGCCGGCAAGCCGGCTCCCACAGAGAAATCACCGTCCTTAAGTGCTGCGGTGAAACTGTGGGAGCCGGCTTGCCGGCGATGAGGCCGGTGCAGCCAGCGCACATTTACCGTCAGGCGACTTCGGAGAAGTCCACCAGGCTCACTGGGCGACGGAAGCCAGCGGTCAGCACGGCCAAGTAGGCAAGCCCCAGGGCAAACCAGCAAAGGCCAATCACCAAGGTCAGCGCCGACAGGCTGGTCCACAGCCACAGGGTCAGGCCCAACCCCACCAGCGGCACCGCGCCATAGCGCAGCAACCCCTTGAGGTTGCGATGCGCGCTTTCATTCACCAGGTGCGTCTTCACCACCGCCAGGTTCACCGCCGAGAACGCCACCAGCGCGCCGAAGCTGATCAGCGAGGCCAGGGTGGCCAGGTCGATCACCAACGCCAGCAGCGAGAACGCCGACACCAGCAGGGTGGCGAATACTGGTGTGCCGAAGCGCGGCGACAGATAACCGAAGCTGCGCTGCGGCAGCACACGGTCGCGGCCCATGGTGAACAGGATGCGCGACACCGCCGCCTGCGAGGCCAGCGCCGAGCCCAGGCTGCCGGCGACGAAGGCGGCGGTGAAGAAGTTGGCGAGGAACTGCCCGCCGGCCTTGAGCATCACTTCGTTGGCCGCCGCATCGGCGTTGGCGAAGTGGCTGCCCGGCAGCACCAGTTGGCTGACATAGGCCAGCACGGTGAACAGCAGGCCAGCGCCCAGAGTGGTGAGGATGATCGCCTGGGGCACGTCGCGGCGGGCGTCCTTGCATTCTTCGGCCAGGGTGGAGACGGCGTCGAAGCCGAGGAACGACAGGCACAGCAACGCCGCCCCAGCCATCAGCGCGCCGAAGCCCGGTGCGCTGCCGTCACCGCGCAATGGCGCCAGCAAATCCACCGGCTGACCGGCCAGGCCCTGCCACGACAGGGCGACGAACACCCCGATGAAGACAATCTGCGCGCCGACGATCAGGTTGCTGGTTTTGGCCACCGAGTGGATGCCGATCACGTTGAGCACCGTCACCAGGGCGATGGAGGCCAGCACGATGGCCCAGGCCGGGATGGCCGGGAAGGCGATGTTGAGGAACAGCCCGATCAGCAGGTAGTTGATCATCGGGATGAACAGGTAATCGAGCAGTAGCGACCAGCCGGCCAGGAAGCCCACGTTGGGGCCGAAGGCCATGTTGGTGTAGGAGTACGCCGAGCCCGCGACGGGGAAGCGCCGGACCATGAAGCTGTAGGAGGTGGCGGTGAACAGCATGGCCAGCAGAGTGACCAGGTAGGCGCCGGCAGTGCGGCCACCGGTGAGCTCGGTGACGATGCCGTAGGTGGTGAAGATGGTCAGCGGGACCATGTACACCAGGCCGAAGAACACCAGGGCGGGCAGGCCCAGGACACGGCGCAGTTGCGCGGGGGCGGAGCAAGGTTGGGTTGCCATCGATCAATCCTGGCTTTTTTGTAGTTGTGGTTGATCGATTTTTATCCACCAGGGTGGCTGGTGACAAACAAAGAGTTGCTAATGTCGATTATAAATCTGGATTTTAATCTGGAACACACACGGCTCTCGTGGGGTGCCTGCTTCGGCAGCGTTGGCGCAACCTGATATTTTTGCTAGTTATGCGCAATCGCAGAGATCGCTAGTCTGGGCGGGCCAAGGAAACGACTGTCGAGCACACTGTTTGTAACTTCCTCAACAGCCGTTGCGCGTGCAAATGACTATTGAGTGAGTGTGCGATGAAGAGAAACTACGTTGCCCTGTTGTTATTGTTTTTACTCGCGGCCTGTGCCCCGCTAGTTGAAAAACCGCCAGCGCCGGTTTCCCCGCCCATCGGTGTCGAACAGGCGCCGCCCACGCTGTCGGCGGCGCAGAGCCTGCGCCTTAGGGGGCCTGCTGCTGCTGCACAACTCAAAGGCTGGTACGACCAGACTGCAGACAACTGCGGCTCTGCAACGCGTCCGTCGTTTTTGTGCTCGGGTGTAATGTTGCGCGGTACGCTCAGTCGGCAGAGCTATTTTCCCTGGGACCCAAGCCCAGGCTCAGTAGCCAGTGGAGGGGTGTCCTTTGCCTGGATTCGAACGGACACCAACTTCAGAGATTTACCAATGAACTACAATAACGGATTTATTTTTTATCCGGTGCTCGATACACCTGCAGGCAAAAACTCCGATATCCAGATCATGTGTTCGTTCCCATTCGACGGCTGGACGGATATCCGCAATCAGCAGGGTTGCGGTACCACCACGCAATACCCAACGCAAAGTCGACCGTGCAGTGACCAGGGTATCAACACGGGCCAGCAGTGGATTACCCACTTCAACGCGGCGGCCGACAAATACAAAGCCCAATGTGGCTGGAACGTGAGGGAAGGTCAGCCTAATACGGCGGATAGGTTCAAACAAAGCACCGTCGGGCGTTCGCTGATCACGACTTCCCATTGGTACGGCAACAACGAACTGCGCTTGGCCACTTGGGCGGCGGGGACAGGGGCGCAGTTGCCGATTCAATCGTTTTTCTATGTGGCGGGTACTGCAGGACTTGCGTCGGCCCAAGATGATCAGCGGCGTTACTATCAGGCCTACAATCAGGTAGTTCCGGTTATTCAACTGACGTTTGCTTCCAACAAAAACGCAAAAGCGTCATTCATCTACAATGAGTCTGATCAAGTGGTAGGGGGAGAGGAGGGGCCAGACCCTATCGCGCTAATTGATTTCGAGAACGTGCCGCTACAGGAAAATGTCAAGGAGTTTAGCGTTCCCAGTGGGAAGTTTGTGGCGGAAAGGCCGGCCGGCGTTATTACAGTGCATAATAGAGTGCCCCCGTTATATAATATTTCCGGTCATCACTTGTTTCTGAAGTCAGAATATTATGGGGGAGCTATTTTTACGCCGAATTCGCCGGTGGGTGGCGTTTCATTTGACTATTGGCATGGCGCGGGTACAACGAACAATGCGGGTTTTGTTAGATACGTAGGTGGGGGTATATATAATTTATCTATAGAGCCAGGAACGCTTGTTGGGCGAGTCAACTTCATGGCTCCACCGGGCAAGAAAATAGAAAGTATATCTATTCTCTTGGTCCCACCCTCCAGTGCTATTGATAATATCAAATTATATGAATAAGCCTGGTTAAGAGATAAGGTCAGTCCGAGGTGCCTGCTGGTGTTGGCAGCAGGCAAATCGGACTCATGTGTGCGCAATGATCCTACTCCGATGTTCCGCTACTGCCATGCACTGGGTTCGTCGTGTTTTGTGACCGCTTTCGCCAGCTGTACCTGCGGTTGGAGCGGATTGCGTTATCGCATTTGCGTGCGCAACTGCTCAATCCGCTGGTCCTTCTCCACCCACAGCTGGTTCACCCAAGCCTGCACCGTCTGGCGAAACACCGGGTCGTTCTCGTAATCCCCCGCGCACAGCGCCGGGTCCAGCTCACGCACGCGAATGTCGATGATCACCCGGCTGATGCTGCCGTTGAGCAGGTCCCAGAACCCCGGGGCCTTGTCGCCCGGGTAGACGATGGTCACGTCCAGCAACGCATCGAGCTGTTCGCCCAGCGCCGCCAGCACAAAGGCCACGCCGCCGGCCTTGGGTTTGAGCAGGTGGCGGTAGGGCGACTGCTGCTGGGCATGCTTGGCCTGGGTGAAGCGGGTGCCTTCGAGGTAGTTGACCACGGTCACCGGCTGGCGCTTGAACAGCTCGCAGGCGGCCTTGGTGATTTCCAGGTCCTTGCCCTTGAGCTCCGGGTGCTTGTCGAGGAAGGCCTTGCTGTAGCGCTTCATGAACGGGTAGTCCAGCCCCCACCAGGCCAGGCCCAGCAGCGGTACCCAGATCAGCTCCTTCTTGAGGAAGAACTTGAAGAACGGCACGCGGCGGTTGAGGCTTTCGATCAGCGCGGGGATGTCGACCCAGGTCTGGTGGTTGCTGATGCACAGGTACGAGGTGTCCTGGCGCAGGGTGTCGACGCCGCGCACTTCCCATTGGGTGGGGATGCACAGGGCGAAGATGGCCTTGTCGACTTCCGACCAGCTTTCGGCCATCCACATCACCCCGGCGGAGGCATAGTCGCGTCCGCGCCCGGGCAGCACCAGCTTGAGCAGGGCGAAAACCAGCAGCGGGCCGATCATCACCAGGGTGTTGAGCAGCAGCAGGGTGGTGGTGAGCAGGCCAGTCAGCAGGCGACGCATAAGGGAACTCTTGTTGTGTGAAAGGTACGGGCGGCAATGATAAGCAGCCCGGGGGCCTACGCCAAACGTCGTACGTCCATTAAGTGGCACAAATGTTTCACATTGTGTTGTTTAACCTGTGGCAACGAACCTATCCTGCCCGCGCAGTCTAAGCACTGACCCCTCTCAAGGAAGCCTGCCCCGTGAAACCCTTGCTTGCCCTGCTGTCCCTGCTGGCGTTGCCGGTCATGGCCGCCGAGCCCACGCTCTACGGCCGTTACGAGAACATCAAGTTGCCGGAGATCGGCGAAACCCTGAAAGCCAAGATGGACACCGGTGCCTACACCGCGTCGTTGTCGGCCAAGGATATCGAGCTTTTCAGCCGTGACGGCAAGGAATGGGTGCGCTTTCGCCTGGCAACCAAGGACGCCGATGGCAAGGTCTACGAGCATGAGGTTTCGCGCATCAGCAAGATCAAGAACCGCGCCGACGAGGACGAGGAGGGCGATGCCCCCGAGTTGTCCCGCCGCCCGGTAGTCGACCTGGAGCTGTGCCTGGGTGACGTGAAGCGCACCGTGGAGGTCAACCTGGTCGATCGCAGCAACTTCAACTATCCGTTGCTGGTCGGCGCCAAGGCGTTGAAGAAGTTCAAGGCGGCGGTGAACCCGGCCGAGAAATTCACCGCGGGCAAGCCGAGCTGCTGATTCGCCAACTGCAAGTTTCAAGCGACAAGCTGCAAGAAACAGCGGATCGGTGTAAGTTGCCGCGATCCGCTTTCACTTGAAGCTTGCAGCTTGAGGCTTGCCGCTCAGATGCCCCACATCCTCATCGTCGAAGACGAATCCGCCATCGCCGACACCCTGGTGTACGCCCTGCAGGCCGATGGCCACAGCACCGAATGGGTGACCCTGGGCAGTGCCGCGCTCGAGCAGCAGCGCCTGCGCCCGGCCGACCTGGTGATCCTCGACATTGGCCTGCCGGATATCAGCGGCTTCGAAACCTGCCGCCAACTGCGCCGCTTCACCGAGGTGCCGGTGATGTTCCTCAGTGCCCGCGACGCCGAGATCGACCGCGTGCTGGGCCTGGAAATCGGTGCCGACGACTACGTGGTCAAACCGTTCAGCCCGCGCGAAGTGGCGGCCCGGGTCAGGGCGATCCTCAAACGCATGGCGCCACGCAGCGAGCCGGCCACAGACAGCACGCCGTTCCAGCTCGACAGCCTGGCCATGCGTATCGTCTATCGCAGCCAGGCGCTGGCGCTGACCCGCCACGAATTCCGCCTGCTGCAATGCCTGCTCGAACAACCGCGGCGGGTGTTCAGCCGCGAGCAATTGCTCGATGGCCTGGGCGTGGCCTCGGACGTGGGCTACGAACGCACCATCGACAGCCATATCAAGAGCCTGCGCGCCAAGCTGCGCCAGGTGGCCGCCGACGCCGAACCGATCCAGACCCACCGCGGCCTGGGCTACAGCTACAGCCCGGAGCACGCCTGATGCGCCTGGGGATTCGCATCTTCCTGGTGTATTTCCTGTTCGTCGGGCTGGCCGGTTATTTTCTGCTCAATACCGTGCGCGAACAGATCCGCCCGGTGGTGCGCCAGTCCTCCGAGGAGACATTGGTGGACACCGCCAACCTGCTGGCGGAAATCCTCCATGACGACGTCAAGCACGGCACTCTGAACCAGAGCCGCCTGTCGCAGGTGCTGCAGTCCTACGGCGAGCGCCGCCCCAGCGCGCAGATCTGGGGGCTGGCGAAGAACCAGGTCAGCCACCGCATCTATGTCACCGACGCCAAGGGCATCGTGTTGCTCGACTCCAGCGGCCAGGCCCTGGGCAAGGACTATTCGCGCTGGAACGATGTCTACCTCACCCTGCGCGGGCAGTACGGCGCGCGCTCGACCCGCAGCGACCCGGACGACGAAAGCACCTCGGTGATGCACGTGGCGGCGCCGATCCTCGATGATGGGCAGATCATCGGCGTGGTGACGGTGGCCAAGCCCAACAGCTCGCTGCAACCCTACATCGACCGCTCCGAGAAGCGCCTGCTGACCCTCGGGCTGGGGTTGATCGTGCTCGGCCTGTTGGTCGGCGCGGCGCTGTCGTGGTGGCTGACCCGCTCGCTGCGCCGGCTCACCCACTATGCCCAGGCGGTCAGCGAAGGCGAGCGCGCCGCCTTGCCGCACTACAAGGGCGGCGAGCTGCAGCAGCTGGCCACGGCGGTGGAGCGCATGCGTACGCAGCTGGAAGGCAAGGCCTATGTCGAGCGCTACGTGCACACCCTTACCCATGAGCTGAAGAGCCCGTTGGCGGCGATCCGCGGCGCCTCGGAGCTGCTCCAGGGCCCCATGCCGGACGAGCAGCGGGCGCGCTTCGCCGGCAATATCGAGCGTGAGAGCGAGCGCCTGCAGCAGATGATCGAGCGCCTGCTCAACCTGGCCCGTGTCGAGCAGATGCAGGCGCTGGAGGACGAACAGCAGGTGGCGTTGGCGGCGCTGGTCGATGAACTGCTGCTGGCGCACGGGGCGCGTATCGACAATGCCGGCTTGCAGGTGCGCCAGCGGGTGCCGGTGGATATGCGCCTGTGGTGCGACCCGTTCCTGATGCGCCAGGCGCTGGCCAACCTGTTGGACAATGCCCTGGACTTCACCCCGCAGGGTGGTGCCTTGCTGTTCGAGCTGGAGCGCGAGGGCGAGCGGGTGGCGCTGAGCCTGTTCAACCAGGGGCAGGCGATTCCCGAGTATGCGCTGGGGCGGGTGAGCGAGCGGTTCTATTCACTGCCAAGGCCGGATACCGGGCGCAAGAGCACCGGGCTGGGGTTGAACTTCGTCGCCGAGGTGATGCAGCTGCATGGCGGCTCGCTGGCGGTGGACAACGTCGAGGGTGGGGTGCGGGTGCGGCTCTGGTTGCCGGTGCGACGCTTCAGCTGACGCGTGGGAGCGGCGGTGCGCCGATGCGACTTGCCCCGCGATGAGGCCCGATCAGGCAGTGACGTTGCCCGGGCTGGCCTCATCGCGGGGCAAGCCCGCTCCCACGCAGTGTGTCGCCGTCCATGCAATCTCCACACAATCTCCACATTCCCTCCCTGAGGGCTCCACGCAGCGGGCGGACACTGGCCCCATCGCACACGGAGCCTCACCCATGAACAAGACCCTCGGATTCAAGCTCGGCACCATCGCCGTGCTGATCCTGCTGTTACTCATCCCGCTATTCATGATTGGCGGCCTCATCGACGAACGGCAGAGCCTGCGTGACGATGTGTTGCGCGATATCGCCCGCAGTTCCAGCTTCGAGCAGCAGATCAGCGGCCCGATGGTGGTGGTGCCCTACCGTAAGTACGAACGCCGCTGGATCGAAAAGGACGGCCAGAGCGTTCAGGAAACCTACACCCTCAATGGCAACCTGTACTTCCTGCCGGAAACCATGGATGCCGACATCGGCGTGGAGACCGAGCTGCGCGCCCGTGGCATCTACCAGGCCCGGCTGTTCCACGCCAAGGGCAGCATCAAGGGCCGTTTCAAGCTGCCCGAGCGCTGGGGCATCGACAAGGACTACGATGACTACCGCTTCGACAAGCCGTTTCTGGTGGTGGGCATCAGCGATATCCGCGGCATCGAGAGCGGCCTGGAGCTGAAGTTCGACGACCAGCAACTGGCCTTCGAGGCCGGCACCGGGTTGGACTGGATGCGCGCCGGGGTGCATGTGCCGCTGCCGCAGCTCGATGGCCAGCAGGCACGGGCCTTCGACTACGGCTTTGACATCGCCCTGCAGGGCACCGGCCAGCTGCATGTGTTGCCGGTGGGCCGCAGCAGCAGCGTGGCCATGCGCGCCAACTGGCCGCACCCCAGCTTCATCGGCAGCTACCTGCCGACTCGTCGCGACATCGACGACACCGGCTTCACCGCCCACTGGCAGACCTCGTTCTTCGCCACCAACCTGGAAGACGCTCTCGACCAGTGCGTCAGCCCGCAGGCATGCAACGTGTTCCTGGGCACCACCTTTGGCGTGAGCTTCGTCGATCCGGTCGACCAGTACCTCAAGAGCGAGCGGGCGATCAAATATGCGCTGCTGTTCATAGCCCTGACCTTCGCTGGCTTCTTCCTGTTCGAGGTGCTCAAGGGCCTGAGCGTGCACCCGGTGCAATACATCCTGGTGGGCGTGGCCCTGGCGTTCTTCTACCTGCTGCTGCTGTCGCTGTCGGAGCACCTGGGGTTTGGCCTGGCCTATGGGCTGTCGGCGTCGGGGTGTGTGCTGCTGATCGGCTTCTACCTGGCGCATGTACTGCGCAGCCTGGGGCGCGGGGTTGGCTTTGCGGCGGGTTTGGCGGCGCTGTACGCGATGCTTTATGGGCTGCTCAGTGCCGAGGACTATGCGCTGCTGATGGGCTCGTTGCTGTGCTTCGGGCTGCTGGGGGTGTTCATGGTGCTGACCCGTCGGTTGGACTGGTCGCGGGTGGGGAGGTTGGGATGAGGGAGGATCGCGAGATAGGGCGGTGGTTGGCCCTTAAAATTGGAATGTTGTTTCCTGTAACACCGAGGTGAGGCCTTCGCGGGTAAACCCGCTCCCACAGGTACGGCACAGATCCTGTGGGAGCGGGTTTACCCGCGAAGAGGCCCTTCAGCCTTGCGGCGCGGTGGCCAGCATCGACGCCCGCTGGCTCACCTCGGCATACCACGCCGCCAGCCCTGGCTGGCGCTCACGCCATCCGAAATCAGGCTGGCGCAGGTCCAGATACCCCAAGGCACAAGCCACGCCAATCGCCGCCAGGTCGAACCCCGAAGCCAGCTCCGCCAGGTGCTCGTGTTCAAGGTTGGCCAGGCTGCGACGGATCTTTTCGCCCTGTGCCTGGACCCAGCCGTCCCACTGCTTGTCCGCCGGGCGCAGGAAGGTTTCGTAGCGGGTACCCACCGCGGCATCCATGATCGCGTCGGCCTGGGAGGCCAGGGTCAGCCGGCGCCAGCGCGCCGAGCCTTCGCGGGGCAGCAGCGGGTTGCCGACGTGGCGGCTGTCGAGGTACTCGCAGATCACCCGGCTGTCATGCAGCACACTGCCGTCGTCCAGGCGCAGGGCCGGGATCTTGCCGATCGGGTTGCCCTCATTGAGCTGCTCGTCACCGCTCACCGGGCTGATATTCACGCCTTGCAGGGTGACGTCGCCCAGTTGCCCGGTCTCGTGCAGCACCACCATGACCTTGCGCACGAACGGCGACAGCGGCGAATGGAACAGGATCATGGCTCAGTTACCTTGCAGGCTGGGTGGCAGGCACACGCCCAGGCCGCCGATACCGCAATAGCCGTCGGGGTTCTTGGCCAGGTACTGCTGGTGGTAGGCCTCGGCGAAGTACACGGTCGGTGCCTGGTCGATCTCGGTGGTGATCTCGCCGAAGCCGGCCTTGCCCAGTTCGGCCTGGAAGGCGTCGCGGCTGGCCTTGGCCTCAATCAGTTGCTGCGGCGAGGTGCAGTAGATGGCCGAGCGGTACTGGGTGCCGATGTCGTTGCCCTGGCGCATGCCCTGGGTCGGGTTGTGCAGCTCCCAGAACATCGCCAGGAGTTCGCGGTAGCTGACCCGGTTCTTGTCGAACACCACCAGCACCACTTCGGTGTGGCCGGTCAGGCCCGAGCAGACTTCTTCGTAGGTGGGGTTGGGGGTGAAGCCGCCGGCATAGCCGACCACGGTGCTGACCACGCCTTCGCGCTGCCAGAAGCGGCGCTCGGCGCCCCAGAAGCAGCCCAGGCCGAAGATGGCGAAGTCGATGTCGCCCTCGAAGAACGGGCCGAGCAGCGGGGTGCCTTCGAAAACGTAGTGGAACTCGGGCAGGGTCATCGGGGTTTCGCGGCCAGGCAGGGCCTGTTCCGCGGTGGGCAGGACGTTTTTGTTCACCAGGATTTCCGAACGCAGGGTCATGGCCGTTCCTCTGTGTTTTTTCAGTGGGATAGGTGTTGGCCCCATCGCCGGCAAGCCGGCTCCCACAGGGATTGGATTGAACCCTGTGGGAGCCGGCTTGCCGGCGATAGGGCCCGAATGGCTTCTATAGTGCCCGAGGTTTGGGCCGCTGTCAGGCCAGCGGGCCACGCGGGTAGCGGCGCAGCTTTTCGGTCAGCTCGCGCCCAGGGATCGGCCGGTCGAACAGGTAGCCCTGGCCGACGTCGCAGCGGTGCCGGCGCAGGAACGCCAGCTGCTCCGGCGTCTCGATGCCCTCGGCGACCACCTTGAGCTTGAGGTTGTGGGCCATGGCCACCACCGCCGAGGTGATCTCCATGTCGTCCTGGTTGTCGGGGATCTCGTTGATGAAGCTGCGGTCGATCTTGATGATGTCGATCGGGAACTTCTTCAGGTAGCTCAGCGACGAGTAGCCGGTGCCGAAGTCGTCCATGGCCAGCGTCAGGCCCAGGGCCTTGAGCTCGTCGAGCTGGCGGTGGGTGTCCTCGCTGGCTTCGAGCAGCAGGCCTTCGGTCAGTTCCAGCTCCAGCAGGTGCGGCGGCAGCGCCTCTTCCTTGATGATGCTGCCGATCGAGCTCACCAGCTCCGGGTCGGAGAACTGCTTGGGCGACAGGTTGATGGCCACGTGCAGGTTGCCCATGCCGGCCTCGCGCAGCTCCAGGCTCATGCGGCAGGCCTGGCGTACCACCCACTTGCCGATGGGGATGATCAGGCCGGTCTCTTCGGCCACGCTGATGAACTGGTCGGGGCGGATCATGCCGCGCTCCGGGTGGTTCCAGCGCAGCAGCGCCTCGAGCCCGAGCAGGCGGCCGCTGCGCAGGCACAGCTTGGGCTGGTAGAACACTTCCAGTTCGTTCTGGGTCAGCGCCCGGCGCAGGTTGTTCTCGACGAACAGCTTGTAGCTGGCCTCGGCGTTGAGCACTTCGGTGAACACTTGCACCTGGTGCTTGCCGTTGGCCTTGGCCTTGTGCAGGGCCAGGCCCGCGTTCTTCATCAGGGTGGCCGGGTCGCTGCCGTGCAGGGGGGCACAGGCCAGGCCCACGGAGGCGGTGACGTTGATCAGCTGATTGTCGACGAACATCGGTTTGTCGAGAGTGCGCAGCAACTGGTGGGCCACGCCCTGGCCGTCTTCGAGGGAGGTATCGTCGAGCAGCACGGCGAATTCGTTGCTGGCGAAGCGCGCCAGGCTGCCGCCGCTGCTCAGGCTGTTGCGCAGGCGCCGGGCCAGGCTGATCAGCAGTTTGTCGCCGGTCTGGTGGCCGAGGCTGTCGTTGATCCGCTTGAAGTTGTCGATGTCCACCAGCAGCAGGCAGATCGGGCTGCTGCTGTCGCGGGCGAAGCGCTCGTCGAGGTTGCGGATGAACGCCGGGCGATTGCCCAGGTTGGTCAGGTTGTCGGTGTAGGCCAGCCGCTCGATGCGTTGTTGCGCCAGCTTGGTCTGGGTGACGTCTTCGTAGATGCCGATGTAGTGCGTCAGCTCGCGGTTGTCGCCGTACACCTTGGAAATCGACAGCTGGCCCCAGTAAGGCTCGAGGTTCTTGCGCCGGCTTTTGAACTCGCCCTGCCAGCTGTTGCCCATGGCCAGGCTGGAGGGGGAGTCGAACAGCAGTTCGCTCAAGTTTTCCAGTGCCGGCAGCTCGGCCAGGTGGTGGCCCTGGACTTCCTCGGTGCTGTATTGGGTGATGGCGGTGAAGCTGGGGTTCACGTACTCCACCACGCCGTCGCGGTTGACCAGCAGGAAGGCGCTGGCGCTCTGTTCCACGGCGCGCTGGAACAGGTGCAGCGCGTTGGCGGCGGTGCGCCGGTTGTGGTTGTTGATCACTTGCGCGAACTGGTCGGCCAGCTCGCCGGCGAAGGCGATCTCGTCCGACTGCCAGGCCCTTGGCCGGCCAGTCTGCTCCAGGCACAGCACCCCCACCACCTGGCCGTCGATGCGGATGCTGGCATCGAGCATGGCGTTGTCGTCGGTGGGGTAGAGCAGCTCGGCCATTTCGCGGGTGCGCGGGTCGTGGCTGGCGTTGTGGGCATCGATGGCGCGGCTGGCGTGCAGGGCTTCGAGGTAGTCGGGGAAGCGGCTGGCGTCGATCGGCTCGGGCAGGCGGTGCAGCCGCTCGTGGTGGTACCAGGCGCTGATCGGCTCCAGGCGTTGATCGTGCAGGTACCAGATGCTGGCGCTGTCGACCTTGTAGATCTCGCAGGCGCTCTGGGTGATCAGTTCGGCGGCTTCGAGCAGCGAGTTGCCGATGCTGTAGCGCTGGCGGGCCAGGCGCAGGATCAGGTCCTGCTGGGCACGCACCCGCTCCAGGTGTTCGAGCTGCTCCTGCTGGGCGCGCTGATTGAGCTGCAGGGCCAGTTGCAGGCGATTGTTGCGGGATTCGAGATCGTTTGCGTCGAGGTCGGCGCTGTCGTCCTGCTGGTCGTCCATCACCGTCAGGTAGCCACGCAGCAGCTGGCGGTTGTGCTGCTTGTAGCTTTCGCCCGCTTCCAGCACGCGCAACGGCGTCGGGCCTGCGTGCAGGGTGTAGCGCACGCGGTAGTGGCCGCGCCGGGCCAGTTGCAGCTGGATCTCGTCGTGCAGTTTGTAGCGCGCCTCCGGCTCCATGAGGCTGGCGTAGGGCGAGCCGATCAAGGCGCAGAGTTCGGCGGCGGCCAGGCCGAATTGCCGCTCGCAGGCGGGGTCGACGTAGAGCATGGCCCAGCTGGCTTCGTTCAGCCGTTCGAAACGCAGCATGCCGAGCCGCGAGGGCACGGGGAGCTGCGTGACGACCTCGGCCGCCACTCGGCTGGCGGCATCGGGTTGGCTTTTCATCGAAGACTCGCTTGAACAGGGAGCGCCGCCTGGAAAGCGGCGCATCGGGCAAGGTTGCATCATGTCCCGTGGGCTGGCAAGCGGCCATGCGGGATGCTGTGTGCAGGTTGTCGGCAAACAAGATGAAATCTGAAGAAAAGCAGCTGCGAGCTTCGAGTTGCAAGCATCAAGCTGAGCGGTGTTGGGGCATGAACTGCTTTTTCTTGCAGCTTGCAGCTTGCGGCCTGCAGCTCAAAAAAAGCCCCGCCAATTGGCGGGGTTGAGGTACGAGCGTGGCAGCTCGAAAGGGGTGCCCGCCTTCCCGAGGGAAGGCGGGCAAACAGCGGGTTACAGCAGCATGGTGCGGATGTCGCCCAGCACGTCGCCCAGGCGCTTGGTGAAGCGCGCGGCGGCGGCGCCGTTGATCACACGGTGATCGTAGGACAGCGACAGCGGCAGCATCAGCTTGGGCTGGAAGGCCTTGCCATCCCAGACCGGCTGCATGGTCGCCTTGGAGACGCCCAGGATAGCCACCTCAGGCGCGTTGACGATCGGCGTGAAGCCGGTGCCGCCAATGTGGCCGAGGCTGGAGATGGTGAAGCAGGCGCCTTGCATGTCGTCGGCCGACAGCTTTTTGGTGCGCGCCTTCTCGGCCAGTGCAGCGGCTTCGGCAGCCAGTTGCAGCAGGCTCTTCTGGTCGACGTTCTTGATCACAGGGACCAGCAGGCCATCCGGGGTGTCCACGGCGAAGCCGATGTGCACGTACTTCTTGCGGATGATCGCCTTGCCGCTTGGGGCCAGCGAGCTGTTGAAGTCCGGCAGTTCCTTGAGCAGGAAGGCGCAGGCCTTGAGCAGCAGCGGCAGCACGGTCAGCTTGACGCCGGCTTTCTCGGCGACGGCTTTCTGCGCGACGCGGAAGGCTTCCAGCTCGGTGATGTCGGCCGAGTCGAACTGAGTGACGTGCGGCACGTTCAGCCAGCTGCGGTGCAGGTTGGCGGCGCCGACCTGCATCAGGCGGGTCAGGGCCACTTCTTCCACTTCACCGAACTTGCTGAAGTCCACGGCCGGGATCGGCGGGATGCCTGCACCACCGGTAGCACCGGCGGCTGGAGCCTCCTTGGCCTTCTGCATCATGGCCTTGACGTAGACCTGAACGTCTTCTTTCAGGATACGGCCGTGCGGGCCGGTGGCGGCGACCGCACCCAGGTCGACACCGAATTCACGGGCCAGCTGGCGAACGGCAGGGCCGGCATGGACCTTGGCGTTGCTGCCGGCGGCCGGCGCGGTGGCGACCGGGGCTGGAGCAGGCGCGGCAGCCGGAGCGGCGGCCGGCGCAGCAGCTGGGGCAGGAGCGGCAGCCGGAGCAGCAGCGGCCGGAGCCGGTGCTGCTGCAGGGGCGGCGCCTGCGGCCTTGATCTTGAAGATCAGGTCGCCGGTGCCCACTTCGTCTTCCAGCTTGCACAGCACGGCTTCGATCACGCCGGCGCTAGGCGACGGGATTTCCATGGAGGCCTTGTCGGACTCCAGGGTGATCAGCGACTGGTCGGCTTCGACGGTGTCGCCGACCTTGACCAGCACTTCGATGATCTTGGCCTTGCCCGACGAGCCGATGTCCGGCACGTGGATGTCCTGCACGCTGGCGGCAACCGGGGCTGCTGCGGCTGGCGCGGCAGCTGGGGCGGCTTGCGCAGCCGGCGCCGGTGCGGCAGCCGGGGCAGCGGCGGCCGGAGCCTCGGGCGCGGAAGCTGCGCCCTCGACTTCCAGGACCAGCAGCTCGTCGCCTTCTTTCAGGCGGTCGCCCAGTTTGACCTTCAGTTCCTTGACGATGCCGGCCTTGGGGGCCGGGATCTCCATGGAGGCCTTGTCGGACTCCAGGGTCAGCAGGCTCTGGTCGGCCTCGATACGGTCACCGACCTTGACGAACAGCTCGATGATTTCACCTTCACCGCTGCCGATGTCAGGTACGCGAATGAGTTCGCTCACTTAAAAATACTCCTCAGCAGTCCAGTGGGTTGCGCTTGTCCGGGTCGATGCCGAACTTGACGATGGCGTCAGCCACAACCTTGGGTTCGATCTCGCCACGGTCAGCCAGGGCTTCCAGGGCAGCCAGCACCACGAAGTGGCGGTCGACTTCGAAGAAGTGACGCAGCTTCTTGCGGCTGTCGCTGCGACCGTAACCGTCGGTACCCAGGACTTTGAATTCTTTGCTCGGTACCCACTGGCGAATCTGCTCGGCGAACAGCTTCATGTAGTCGGTGGAGGCGATGACCGGGCCTTTGCGGCCGGCCAGGCACTCTTCCACGTAGGTGGTCTGAGGCTTCTGGCCAGGCTTGAGGCGGTTGGCGCGTTCCACGGCCAGGCCGTCGCGGCGCAGTTCGTTGAAGCTGGTGACGCTCCATACGTCGGCACCGACGTTGAACTCTTCACGCAGGATCTTCGCCGCTTCGCGGACTTCGCGCAGGATGGTGCCGGAGCCCATCAGCTGTACGTGGTGCGCGGCTTCGCGGGTGTCTTCCTCGAGCAGGTACATGCCCTTGATGATGCCTTCCTCGACACCGGCCGGCATGGCTGGCTGCTGGTAGGATTCGTTCATCACGGTGATGTAGTAGAAGATGTCCTGTTGCTCTTCGGTCATCTTCTTCATGCCGTCCTGGATGATCACCGCCAGCTCGTAGCCGTAGGTCGGATCGTAGGTGCGGCAGTTCGGGATGGTGCCCGCCATCATGTGGCTGTGACCGTCTTCGTGCTGCAGGCCTTCACCGTTGAGGGTGGTACGGCCGGCGGTACCGCCGATCAGGAAGCCACGGGTGCGGCTGTCGCCAGCGGCCCAGGCCAGGTCGCCGATACGCTGGAAGCCGAACATCGAGTAGAAGATGTAGAACGGCAGCATCGGCTGGTTGTGGCAGCTGTACGAAGTACCGGCAGCGATGAACGACGACATGGCGCCGGCTTCGTTGATGCCTTCTTCGAGGATCTGGCCCTTCTTGTCCTCGCGGTAGAACATCACCTGGTCTTTATCGACTGGCTCGTAGAGCTGGCCGACCGACGAGTAGATGCCCAGCTGGCGGAACATGCCTTCCATACCGAAGGTACGGGCTTCGTCCGGGATGATCGGCACGATGCGCTGGCCGATTTCCTTGTCCTTGACCAGCTGCGCGAGGATACGCACGAAGGCCATGGTGGTGGAGATTTCACGGTCGCCCGAGCCGTCCAGGATCGCTTTCAGCGTTTCCAGGGATGGGGTCGGTACGCTGAAGCTCTTGGCGCGGCGCTGCGGCACGAAGCCACCCAGGGCTGCGCGGCGCTCGGCCAGGTACTTGGCTTCGGCGGAACCTTCTTCCGGCTTGAAGAACGGCAGGTTCTCAAGGTCGGCATCCTTGACCGGGATGTCGAAGCGGTCACGGAAGTGACGCAGGCTGTCGACGTCGACCTTCTTGGTGTTGTGCGCGGTGTTCTTGGCTTCGCCAGCACCGGTGCCGTAACCCTTGATGGTCTTGGCCAGGATGACGGTTGGCTGCTCTTTGTGGTTCACAGCCTGGTGGTAAGCCGCGTAGACCTTGTACGGGTCGTGGCCGCCACGGTTGAGCTTCCAGATCTCCTCGTCGGACAGGTCTTCGACCATGGCCTTGAGTTCTGGGGTATTGAAGAAGTTCTCACGAACGTACGCGCCGTCTTTGGCTTTGTAGTTCTGGTACTCGCCGTCGATGACTTCGTCCATGCGGCGCTGCAGGGCACCGTTGGTGTCCTTGGCCAGCAGTGGGTCCCAGAAACGGCCCCAGACCACTTTGTTGACGTTCCAGCCACCGCCGCGGAACACGCCTTCGAGTTCCTGGATGATCTTGCCGTTGCCGCGAACCGGGCCGTCGAGGCGCTGCAGGTTGCAGTTGATGACGAAGATCAGGTTGTCCAGCTTCTCGCGGCCGGCCAGGGCGATCGCGCCCAGGGATTCCGGCTCGTCGCACTCGCCGTCGCCCATGAAGCACCAGACCTTCTGCTTGCCGGCCGGGATGAAGCCACGGGCTTCCAGGTACTTCATGAAGCGTGCCTGGTAGATCGCCTGGATCGGGCCCAGGCCCATCGAAACGGTCGGGAACTGCCAGAAGTCAGGCATCAGCCAAGGGTGCGGGTACGAAGACAGGCCGTTGCCGTCCACTTCCTGACGGAAGTTGTTCATCTGGTCTTCGTTGATGCGGCCTTCCATGAAGGCGCGGGCGTAGACGCCTGGCGAAGCGTGGCCCTGGAAGAAGATCAGGTCGCCGCCGTGTTCTTCGGTCGGGGCCTGGAAGAAGTAGTTGAAGCCGATGTCGTACAGCGTGGCGCTGGAGGCGAAGCTCGAGATGTGGCCACCCAGGTCCGAGTCTTTCAGGTTGGTGCGCATGACCATGGCCAGGGCGTTCCAACGCACCATCGAGCGAATGCGGCGTTCCATGAACAGGTCGCCAGGCATGCGTGCTTCGTGGGTGACAGGGATGGTGTTGCGGTACGGCGTGGTGATGGCATACGGCAGCTGCGAGCCACTGCGGGTGGCCAGCTCGCCCATACGGGTCATCAGGTAATGAGCGCGGTCTTCGCCTTCTTTGTCGAGGACCGACTCCAGGGCATCCAGCCATTCCTGGGTTTCGATTGGATCGAGGTCTTGCATGGCTTGCTCCAGGGCGGAAAGGCCACCAGAATCGGGGGCCTGAGTTTGCGACTGGCCTTATGGGCAGACGTCGTGAATTCTTGGATTACCGGACAGTCATCCGGCGCGGTGTAGTTTTACTACAAATGCTTTCGGATTTCATGCTTTTGCACGGCATGGGTAGTAGTAAAACTACACAAATGCGACGGTTTGTCGCATCCCGGGTTGTGGGGAAAAACGTTCCCGTCGGTTGAATCTGTGTTCGAGTTAGGTGTTTGTTGATGTTTCTTACTAGAAAATCAAGATTTTCAGCTATTTCTAACTTTTGTATGACAGTCCAACCGTGGTCCGGCCCCCGTTCGACCGCTCCAACCCCTCTCTTTCACGCCGATCAAGGATAGACCATGCGCCTGCCTTTGCCGCTCGATCTGCCTGCCGCCCTGCAACCGCTGGTTGCCCGCAATCAACAGTTCCTGCGCGATGCGCTGGCCGGGCACCCTGAGCTGAACCCGGACAGCTGGAGCGTCGAGCAGCGACGGCAGTTCGACCAGGTGTGCGCCGCGAGCGACTTCGTGCTGGCCCAGGCCCAGCGCGACCCGGCCATGCTGTTCGGCCTGCTGCAAGGTGGCGAGCTCGATCGGCCCTATGCTCCGGGCGAGCTGCGTGGGCAGATCAACGCCGTGGCCCAGGCCGCCCAGAGCGAGGACGAACTGGCGCGCAACCTGCGCCGCGAGCGTAACCGCCAACAGCTGCGCATCATCTGGCGCGACATCACCCGCGCCGCGGCCCTGGGCGAAACCTGCCGCGACCTGTCCGACCTTGCCGATGCCTGTATAGATGAAGCCTATGCCTGGCTTTACCCACGCCACTGCCAGCAGTTCGGCACGCCTATCGGCAACCGCAGCGGCGAGGTGCAGCACATGGTGGTGCTGGGCATGGGCAAGCTGGGCGCGGTGGAGCTCAACCTGTCTTCCGACATCGACCTGATCTTCGCTTTCCCCGAAGGCGGCGAAACCACCGGGGTCAAGCGCTCGCTGGACAACCAGGAGTTCTTCACCCGGCTCGGCCAGCGCCTGATCAAGGCGCTCGACCCGGTCACCGTCGATGGTTTCGTGTTCCGCGTCGACATGCGCCTGCGCCCTTATGGCTCGGCCGGCTCGCTGGTGCTGAGCTTCAATGCGCTGGAGCAGTACTACCAGGACCAGGGCCGCGACTGGGAGCGCTACGCGATGATCAAGGCGCGGGTGGTGGCCGGCGACCAGGCGGCCGGCGCGCAGTTGCAGGAGATGCTGCGCCCGTTCGTGTACCGGCGTTACCTGGACTTCTCCGCCATCGAAGCGCTGCGCACCATGAAGCAGCTGATCCAGCAGGAAGTGCGGCGCAAAGGCATGGCCGACAACATCAAGCTTGGCGCCGGTGGCATCCGCGAGGTGGAGTTCATCGCCCAGGCCTTCCAGCTGATCCACGGCGGGCGCGACCTCAGCCTGCAGCAACGGCCCTTGCTGAAAGTGCTGGCGACCCTGGAGGGGCAGGGTTACCTGCCGCCGGCGGTGGTTGCCGAGCTGCGCGAGGGGTATGAGTTCTTGCGCTACACCGAACATGCGATCCAGGCCATCGCCGACCGCCAGACCCAGATGCTGCCGGATGACGACACCGACCGTGAGCGCATTGCCTACATGCTCGGCTTTGCCGACTGGGCCAGCTTCCACGCGCAATTGATGGAGTGGCGCGGGCGCATCGACTGGCACTTCCGCCAGGTGATCGCCGACCCCGATGAAGACGAAGCCGAGGGCGAGCTGGTGGTGGGCGGCGAATGGTCGCCGCTGTGGGAGCAGGCCCAGGATGAAGAGGCAGCCTGTCGCCAGCTCGAGGAAGCCGGCTTCAAACTACCCGCCGATGCCCTGCGCCGCTTGACCGCCCTGCGCGTCAGCCCGTCGCTGCGCTCGATGCAGCGTATCGGCCGCGAACGCCTGGACGCATTCATTCCGCGCCTGCTGGCCCAGGCCGTGGAGCATGCCAACCCAGACCTGGTGCTGGAACGGGTGCTGCCGCTGGTCGAGGCCGTGGCCCGTCGTTCGGCCTATCTGGTGCTGCTCACCGAAAACCCCGGCGCCCTGCGCCGTCTGCTGACCCTGTGCGCGGCCAGCCCGTGGATCGCCGAGCAGATCGCCCGTTACCCGTTGCTGCTCGACGAGTTGCTCAACGAAGGCCGGCTGTTCAGCCCGCCCCTGGCGCCAGAGCTGGCCGCCGAGCTGCGCGAGCGCCTGACCCGCATCCCCGAAGATGACCTCGAACAGCAGATGGAAGCGCTGCGCCACTTCAAGCTGGCCCACAGCCTGCGCGTGGCGGCGTCCGAAATCACCGGCAACCTGCCGTTGATGAAGGTCAGCGACTACCTGACCTGGCTGGCCGAAGCCATCCTCGACCAGGTGCTGGCCCTGGCCTGGCGCCAGACCGTAAGCCGCCATGGCCAGCCCAAGCGCAGTGATGGCAGCCTGTGCGATCCGGGCTTCATCATCGTCGGCTACGGCAAGGTCGGTGGCATCGAGCTGGGCCATGGCTCGGACCTGGACCTGGTGTTCATCCACGATGGCGACCCGCAGGCCGAGACCGATGGCGCCAAGCCCATCGACAGCGCGCAGTTCTTCACCCGGTTGGGCCAGCGCATCATCCACCTGCTGACCACCCAGACCAACTCCGGGCAGCTCTACGACGTCGACATGCGCCTGCGCCCGTCCGGCGCCTCGGGCCTGCTGGTCAGCTCGCTCGGCGCCTTCGAGCGCTACCAGCAGAACGAAGCCTGGACCTGGGAACACCAGGCGCTGGTACGCGCCCGCGTGCTGGTGGGTTGCAAGCAGGTGGCGGCGGCGTTCGAGACGGTGCGCGCGGGGGTGCTGGGCAAGGCCCGTGACCTGGATAAACTGCGCGCCGAAGTGAGTGAAATGCGCGCCAAGATGCGCGACAACCTGGGCACCAAGGGCACCGCTGCAGGCACTGCGGGCAACGCCTTCGATGCCGGGCAACCCTTCGATATCAAGCAGGATGCCGGCGGTATCGTCGATATCGAATTTATGGTGCAATACGCCGCTTTGGCCTGGTCCCACGACCACGCGGCCATACTGCGCTGGACCGACAATATCCGCATCCTCGAAGAGCTGGAGCAGGCCGGGCTGATGCCCGCCGCCGACGCCGTGCTGCTGCGCGAGGTGTACAAGGCGTTCCGTGCGGCCTCGCACCGCCAGGCCCTGCAGAAGCAGGCCGGGGTGATCGATGCGGCGCAGTTCGTCGATGAGCGCCGCGAGGTGCGGCGGATCTGGGGGCAACTGGGGTTGAGTTGAAGCATCGCGGGGCAAGTCGCATCGGCGCACCGCCGCCCCCACGGTGCGTGGGAGCGGGCTTGCCCCGCGATTCGGACCCCAGTGGTACACTGCACGCCACATAGCCTGAATATAAAGAGGGGAGGCCAGGTTGTAACGCAGCCTGCAGCCTCCCCGAATGTTTCTGGATAAAGCATGAAAATACTGATCATTGGCCCCAGCTGGGTCGGCGACATGGTGATGGCGCAGACTTTGTTCCAGTGCCTGAAACAGCAGCACCCCGACTGCGAGATCGATGTGCTGGCCCCCGAGTGGAGCCGGCCGATCCTCGAGCGCATGCCGCAAGTGCGCCAGGCCTTGAGCTTCCCGCTCGGCCACGGCGCGCTGGAACTGGCTACCCGCCGGCGCATCGGCAAGTCGCTGGCCGGCCAGTACGACCAGGCGATCCTGCTGCCCAACTCGCTCAAGTCGGCGCTGGTGCCGTACTTCGCCGGCATCCCCAAACGCACCGGCTGGCGCGGCGAAATGCGCTACCTGCTGCTCAACGACGTGCGCAAGCTGGACAAGGCGCGCTACCCGCTGATGATCGAGCGCTTCATGGCCCTGGCCTACGCACCGGGCACCGAACTGCCGCAACCTTATCCACGCCCCAGCCTGCAGATCGAGGCCCAGAGCCTTGATGCGGCCGTGGCCAAGTTCAACCTGCAGCTGGACCGCCCGGTACTGGCCCTGTGCCCCGGTGCCGAGTTCGGCGAGGCCAAGCGCTGGCCGGCCGAGCATTACGCGCAAGTCGCCGATGCCATGATCCGCCAGGGCTGGCAGGTGTGGCTGTTCGGTTCGAAGAACGACCACCCGGTGGGCGAGCAGATCCGCGAGCGGCTGATCCCGGGCTTGCGTGAAGAATCGTACAACCTGGCCGGCGAAACCTCGCTGGCCGAGGCCATCGACCTGATGTCCTGCGCCAACGCCGTGGTCTCCAACGACTCCGGCCTGATGCACGTGGCCGCCGCCTTGAACCGCCCGCTGGTGGCGGTGTATGGCTCGACTTCGCCGGGCTTTACCCCGCCGCTGGCCGAGCAGGTCGAGGTGGTGCGCACCGGCATCGAGTGCAGCCCCTGCTTCGACCGCACCTGCCGCTTCGGCCACTACAATTGCCTGCGTCTGCTCGAGCCGGCCAAGGTGATCGCCGCCCTGCACCACCTGGGCGGGCCAAACCTGATCGATAGCGTGGCAGAGGTCGACTGAGTGCGGGTCCTGATCATCAAGACGTCGTCCCTGGGCGACGTCATCCACACCCTCCCGGCGCTCACCGACGCCGCCCACGCCATCCCCGGCATCCGTTTCGACTGGGTGGTGGAAGAGGGCTTTGCCGAGATCCCCAGCTGGCACCCGGCGGTCGACCAGGTGATCCCGGTGGCCATCCGCCGCTGGCGCAAGAACCTCTGGCAGACCATCAGGAGCGGCGAGTTCAAGGCCTTCAAGCAACGCCTGCGGGCGCGCAAGTACGACCTGGTGATCGACGCCCAGGGCCTGGTCAAGTCGGCCTGGCTGACCCGCTACGTGAAAGCGCCGGTGGCCGGGCTCGACCGCTATTCGGCCCGTGAAGGCCTGGCCAGTCGGTTCTATGACCGGCGCCTGTCGGTCGCCGTCGGCCAGCACGCCGTCGAGCGCGTGCGCCAGCTGTTTGCCCTGGCCCTGGCCTACGACCTGCCCGAGGGCCTGGGCAACTACGGCCTGGACCTCAACCGCCTGCAACTGCCGCCAGCGGCGCCCTACGTGGTGTTCCTGCATGGCACCACCTGGGCCACCAAACACTGGCCGGAAGCCTACTGGCGCGAGCTGGCCGAACGCATGGGCCGGCGCAAGCTGCAGGTGATGCTGCCGTGGGGCAACCCGGCGGAGAAGGCCCGCGCCGAGCGCATCGCCCAGGGCTTGAATAACTGCCAGGTGCTGCCCAAGTTGAACCTGGTCGGCGTCGCCCGCGTGCTGGCGGCCGCCAAGGCCTGCGTGGCGGTCGATACCGGCCTGGGCCACCTGGCCGCTGCGCTGGATGTGCCGACCATTTCGCTGTTCGGCCCCACCAACCCTGGTTTGACCGGTGCCTACGGACGCGCCCAGATCCACCAGGCGAGCAACTTCCCCTGCGCCCCGTGCCTGCAGAAGAAGTGCACCTACAAACCGAGCGCCGAGGATCTGCGCCGGTTCGATCTCAAACGCGAGTGGCCGCTGTGCTTCACTCGCCTGAATCCCGAGCATGTAGCGGGCCGCTTGAGCGCGCTGCTGCTGGCTGAGGATGTTCGTTGATGCAACTGGCTTTCGTGCTCTACAAATATTTCCCTTTTGGCGGGCTGCAGCGCGATTTCATGCGCATCGCCCTGGAGTGCCAGAAGCGTGGCCACCAGATCCGCGTGTACACGCTGATCTGGGAAGGTGATATTCCGCCGGGCTTCGAGGTGCTGGTGGCGCCGGTCAAGGCGCTGTTCAACCACCGCCGCAACGAGAAGCTCAGCGCCTGGATGGCGGCGGACCTGGCCAAGCGCCCGGTCGACCGCCTGATCGGCTTCAACAAGATGCCGGGGCTGGACGTGTATTACGCCGCCGACGGCTGCTTCGAGGACAAGGCCCAGACCCTGCGCGGTGGCCTGTACCGCCGCTGGGGCCGCTACCGCCATTTCGCCGAATACGAGCGGGCGGTGTTTGCCAAGGATGCCCACACCGAGATCCTGATGATCTCCGAAGTGCAGCAGCCCCTGTTCATCAAGCACTACGACACCCCCGAGGCACGCTTTCACCTGCTGCCGCCGGGGATCTCCCAGGACCGCCGCCGCCCGGCCGATGCCGACGCCATCCGTGCCGAATTCCGCAAAGAGTTCGGCCTGGCCGACGACGAGCTGCTGCTGGTGCAGATCGGTTCGGGCTTCAAGACCAAGGGTGTGGACCGCAGCCTCAAGGCCCTGGCCGCGCTGCCTTCGGCCCTGCGCAAGCGTACCCGGCTGATGGTCATCGGCCAGGACGACCCCAAGGTGTTCCAGCTGCAGAGCGCCACCCTGGGCCTGGGCGAGCAGGTGCAGTTCCTCAAGGGCCGCAGCGATATTCCGCGTTTCCTGCTGGGCGCCGACCTGCTGATCCACCCGGCGTACAACGAAAACACCGGCACCGTGCTGCTCGAAGCGCTGGTCGCCGGCCTGCCGGTGCTGGTCTCGAAGGTGTGCGGCTACGCCCACTACATCGCCGAGGCCGACAGCGGCCTGGTGCTGGACGACCCCTTCGAGCAGGAGCAGCTCAATAGCTACCTGCAACGCATGCTCGAAGACGCCGAAGCCCGCGCGGCCTGGTCGCGCAATGGCGTGGCCTTTGCCGACAGCGCCGACCTGTACAGCATGCCGCAGCATGCCGCCGACGTGATCCTCGGTCAGGAGACCGCATGAAGCTGATACTGGCCGAACCGTTCAAGCGCCTGTGGGCCGGGCGCGACCCGTTCGAGGCCGTCGAGCAGCTGCAAGGCGAGGTGTACCGCGAGCTGGAGGGCCGCCGCACGCTGCGTACCGAGGTCGATGGCGCGGGCTTTTTCGTCAAGATCCACCGTGGCATCGGCTGGGGCGAGATCTTCAAGAACCTGTTCAGCGCCAAGCTGCCGGTGCTCGGCGCCGGCCAGGAATGGCGGGCCATCCAGCGCCTGCACGAGGTCGGTGTGCCGACCATGACCGCGGTAGCCTACGGCGAGCGCGGCAGTAACCCGGCCACCCAGCATTCGTTCATCGTCACCGAAGAGCTGGCGCCGACCGTCAGCCTGGAAGACTTCAGCCTCGACTGGGTTCGTCAGCCGCCCGAGCCACGGCTCAAGCGTGCGCTGATCGCCGAAGTGGCGAAGATGACCGGCGGCATGCACCGCGCCGGCGTCAACCACCGCGACTGCTACATCTGCCATTTCCTGCTGCACACCGACCGCCCGGTGACGGCGGATGACTTCAAGCTGTCGGTGATCGACCTGCACCGAGCACAGACCCGGGCGACAATCACCCGGCGCTGGCGCGACAAGGACCTGGCTGCGCTGTACTTTTCGGCACTGGATATCGGCCTGACCCGCCGTGACAAGCTGCGCTTCCTGCGTGGCTACTTCCAGCGCCCTTTGCGCGAAGTGCTCAAGGAGGAAGCCGCACTGCTGGCCTGGCTGGAAAGCAAGGCGCAGAAACTCTATGAACGCAAGCAACGCTATGGGGATGCGCTCTGATGGCGGGTTGGACACTGGCGCCGGGCTACGAATGGCTGGCGGCGGACTTCGGTAGTTTGAACACGGTATTCGCCCTGCAGGGCGAACACCTGACCCGCGACCCGCTCAGCGAGGTCATCCGTGTGCAGCGCGACGGCGTCTGGTATTACGTCAAGCGCTACACCGGTGCCGGCAAGCACATGCGCCGTTACCTGGGGCGTCCGCGGATCAAGGCCGAATGGCAGAACCTCAAGCAGTTCGCCAAGTGGGGCATTCCCACCGCCGAGGTGGTTGCCTGGGGCCTGGAACGCAACGGCCTGGCCTTTGGCCGTGGGGCGATGATCACCCGCGAGCTGCCGAACACCGAGGACCTGTCGGCGTTGGCCGAGCGCAACGACCCACGTTTGCAGGATCGCGCCTGGGTCGACCATGTCAGCCGCCAGCTGGCCCGGCATACCCGCGAGATGCACGACCATCACTTCGCCCACAACGACCTGAAGTGGCGCAACCTGCTGGTGGACGATCAGGGCACGCTGTTCTTCATCGACTGCCCGACCGGCGATTTCTGGCGCGGCTTCATGCTCCGTCACCGGCTGATCAAGGACCTGGCGTGCCTGGACAAGGTCGCCAAATACCACCTGTCGGCGACCCAGCGCCTGCGCTTCTACCTGCAGTACCGCCGTCACGCGCGCCTGACTGCCCGCGACAAGCGGCGCATTCGCCAGGTGCTGAGCTTTTTCGAGGGAAGGGAATGACCGATTACCTGGCCAGCGCCGACCAGGCGCTGCTCAAGCGCCATGGCCTGAGCGATTTCGAAGCGCTGTGGGCGCTGCAGCTGGACGCCGTGGACGAGCCCAATACCGGCCGTGGCGGCTGGAGCAGCGTGTTCCGCCTGGAGCTGGAGGGCAAGGGCTACTACCTCAAGCGCCAGTGCGACTACCTGACCCGCAGCCTGCAACGGCCGTTTGGCGAACCGACGTTCGCCCGAGAATTTCGCAACATCAGCCGCTACCAGAAACTGGATATCCCGGCGTTGCAGGCGGTGTTCTTCGGCGAGCGCAAGCAGGCCGGCCAGCACCGTGCGATCCTCATGACCCGCGCGCTGGACGACTGGAGCGACCTTGAGCGTTTGCTGGAGCAATGGCCGCAGCTGCCCGAGGGGCAGCGCCGGGGCATCCTGCAGGCTTGCGGCCAGCTGGCCCGCACCCTGCACGGCGCCGGGCAGATGCATGGGTGTTTCTACCCCAAGCACATCTTCCTGCGCGAGCGCCGCGAAGGCTGGCAGGCGCAGCTGATCGACCTGGAGAAGACCCGCCCGCTGTTGTTCGGCCAGCGCGACCGGGTCAAGGACCTGGAGCCGCTGTTGCGTCGCGCCCGTGCCTGGAGCGAGGCGGATGTGCGCGAACTTCTCGGTGCCTACCTGCAACAGCCGGTGGACAGCGCGCAGGTGAATGCCTGGCTGCAACGCCTGACGCAACGCCGTCGCCATAAAGAGGCCCGCTGATGCACCTGTCCGAACTGAAGGACCTCGGGCGCAGCCCGTCGTTGCCGCTGACCGTCACCCTCGCCGATGCTGCGGGCATGGCCGACCTGCAACTGCTCAGCCTGCTGCGCGTGCTGCCCGGCCAGCGCTATGTCGGCGCCGGTATCTGGCGCGGCACCCCGGTGCTGGCCAAGCTGCTGGTGGGCGCTAACGCCGCCCGCCATTTCCAGCGTGAGCTCGATGGCGTGCGCCTTTTGGCCGAACAAGGCCTGACCACGCCGCAATTGTTGGCCGATGGCCTGAAGGAAGGCGAGGGCGGCTGGCTGCTGTTCGAGTACCTCGATCACGCCGAAAGCCTGGCCGATGCCTGGGCCGCAGTGGAGCACCTGCCGATGCTCGCCGACGAGCAGCATGCGGTGCTGGGCGAGGCGCTGACGGCAGTGGCGCAGATGCACGCCAAGGGCCTGTGGCAGGAAGACCTGCACCTGGACAACCTGCTGCGCCAGGAGGGCCGGGTGTACCTGATCGATGGCGCTGGCATCAAGGCCGAAACCCCTGGCCAGCAACTGTCGCGTCAGCGTGTGCTGGAAAACCTCGGGGTGCTGTTCGCCCAGTTGCCCAAGCGCCTGGAACCGTTCATCGAAGAGGCGCTGGTGCATTACCTGCTGGCCAACGGCGAGCACGCGCTGCCGCTCGAAGCCCTGCTGAAGCAGGTGGACAAGGTGCGCAACTGGCGCTTGAAGGATTACCTGGAGAAGGCCGGGCGCGAATGCACGCTGTTCAGCGTCAAACGCACCCTGTCGGGCTTGCGCGCGGTGCGTCGCCCACAAGCCGAGGCGCTGCTGCCGGTGCTGGAGCAGGCCGATGCGTTGATCGACCAGGGCCACCTGTACAAGACCGGCGGTGCGGCGAGCGTCGCGCGGGTCGAGGTGGGCGGACGCACGCTGGTGCTCAAGCGCTACAACATCAAGAACACCGCGCACTGGTTCAAGCGCTTCTGGCGCCCGAGCCGGGCCTGGCATTCGTGGATCGAAGGCCACCGCCTGGAGTTCCTCGAAATTGCCACGCCACGCCCGCTGGCAGTGCTGGAAACCCGCACCCTGGGCCTGCGCAACCGCGCCTACCTGCTGACCGAGTATGTCGATGGGCCGGACCTGACCGCCTGCTTTGCGCCGTTCGTGGACAGCGGCGACGCGCCGGATGAGCAGGTCGAGGCGCTGGTGCAGCTGATGCAGCAGCTGATCCGCGAACGCATCAGCCACGGTGACTTCAAGGGCCACAACCTGTTCTGGGACAACGGCCGCTGGTCGCTGATCGACCTCGATGCCATGTGCCAGCATGCCACCCAGCTCAGCTTCGCCCCGGCATTCGGCCGTGACCGCGCGCGGCTGCTGCGCAACTGGCCGCGCAGCAGTGCGTTGTATCAGCGGCTGGATCAGGTGCTGCCGCGCTTGGCGGAACACTGATCGAAGATCTAGCGTGGGAGCGGGCTTGACCCGCGATGCAGCCAGCACATGGGATGGCACCGGCTACGCCGGTGTTCGCGGGGCAAGCCCGCTCCCACGATCAAGACCGCTGAGGCCAGGGTCTGTCTAGCGTCGCCAGAACCCGCTCAGGCCCAGCACAGCCGAAGCCCCCAGGCCGATCCAGGCCAGGCTATCCCAGACCCCATCCCCGAGCAGCGCGGCGAACAGCCCGACGGAGCTCAGCAGCGCCACCAGCGCCGGCCAGGCGAAGATCCGCCCGGTGCTTTGCGAATTGTGGCTCATGCCCGCGCCTCCTTCGCTTTGCGCCGCTTGCCCCACCACAGGTACAGGCCGCTGCCGAGCACGATGATGGTCAGCACGTCGAGCACGGCCCAGAGGATCTGCATCGGCCGCCCGCCGTAGTCACCAAAATGCAGCGGCTGTGACAGGCCCATGGCGTCCATGTACCACGGGCGCTCGCCGACCGCGGTCACATGGAGCGTGCGGGCGTCGATCAGTACTGGGGTGAACAGGTGCGAGGTCAGCGGCGTGGCGCCATTCATGAACACCGCGTAGTGGTGCTCGCTGGAAAAACGTGTGCCGGGGAAGGCGATGAAATCCGGGCGCATGCCAGGGGCGGCTTGTTCGGCGATATGCAGCAGCTGCGTGGCCGGTGCGCGCTCGGTGAGGGGCGGCGCCTCGCGATAGGGCGCGACCATGGCCGCCAGGCTGTCGTTGCGCCAGGCGGCGATGACCAGGTCGGACAGTGCGCTGATCACCCCGGTGACGCCCACCACCAATGCCCAACTGAGGGTGACCACGCCGATCAGGTTGTGCAGGTCGAGCCAGCGCAGCCGTGATGATTTTTCGTGGCGCACGGTGGCGAACTTCAGGCGGCGCATGAACGGCGCGTAGAGCACGGTGCCGGAGACGATCGCCAGCACGAACAACACGCCCATGAAAGCCAGCAGCAGCTTGCCCGGCAGCCCGGCGAGCATGTCCACATGCAGGCGCAGCATGAGCATCATGAAGCCGCCGTTGGCAGCCGGCATGGCCACCGCCTCGCCGGTGCGGGCGTCGAGCATGAAGGTGTGCGAGTCGTTCGGGTCGGTGCCGGCGGTGGCGGCGGTGATCGCCACCACGCCATTGGGTTCGTCTTTCTCGTAACCGAAGTACTGCATCACCTCGCCGGGGCGGTGCTGCTCGGCCTTGAGCACCAGCAGCTGCAGGTCCAGGTGCGGGGTGCCTGCGGGCATCTCGCGCAGCTCTGGGGCTTCGCCCAGCAGGTGCTCGATCTCGTGGTGGAAGATCAGGGGCAGGCCGGTGAGGGCGAGCAGGAGCATGAAGAGGGTGCAGATGAGGCTGGTCCAGGTGTGGATCGCTGACCAGCGGCGGATGGTTGAGCTTTTCATCACGGTACCGTTTACGTCTGTTGGACCGTGGGGCTGCTGCGCAGCCCTTTCGCCGGCAAGCCGGCTCCCACCATGCGATCCCTGTGGGAGCCGGCTTGCCGGCGAAAGGGCCGCGCAGCGGCCCCGGTCACTCAGAACTTGTAGGTGGCGCTGGCGACGACGCTGCGCTGGTCGCCGTAGTAGCAGTAGAAGCTGTCGCAGGTGGAGATGTAGTCCTTGTCGAACAGGTTGGTCGCGTTGAGCGCCACCGACGCGCCCTTGAGGCTGTTGTCCAGGCGGCCGAGGTCGTAGTGCACCGAGGCGTCGAACACCGTGTAGGCGTCGGCCTTGCCCAGCCAGGTGTTGCCCTGGTCGCCATAGGTATTGCCGGTGTAGCGCGCGCCGGCACCGATGCCGAAGCCATCGAGCACGCCGCTGTGCCAGGTGTAGTCGGCCCACAGCGAGGCTTGCTGGTTGGGCATCAGTTGCAGGCGGTTGCCTTTGTACTGGCCATCCTGCACTTCGGACTTGGCCAGGGTGTAGGCGGCGATCACCTTGAGGTTTTCGGTGACGTCGGAGGTGGCTTCCAGCTCAAGGCCGCGCACCTTCACTTCGCCGGTCTGGCTGGTGACCGGCACCGCGCCGACGAAGCTGGTGACCGAGACGTTCTTCTGGGTCAGGTCATACACCGCTGCGCTGAGCAGGGTGTTGGAGCCGGGTGGCTGGTACTTGATGCCCAGTTCCCACTGCTGGCCTTCGGTTGGCTTGAGCGAGTTGCTCGAGGTGACGTCGGCCTTGCTGGTGGGCTGGAACGACTCGGCGTACGACAGGTAGGGCACCAAGCCCGAGTCGAACACGTAGCTGATCGCCGCGTTGCCGCTGAACTTGCGGTTGAGCTGGCTGTTGTCGGTGTCGTCCTTGATGAAGTGGGTATCGGTCTTCACCCAGTCCTGGCGGCCACCCAGGGTCAGGCGCCAGTTGTCGAGGGCCATCTGGTCCTGGATGTAGAGGCCGGTCTGGCGGGTTTTCTGGTCGTAGTCGTAGAACGCGTCGGAACGTGGCGGGCGGGTGATGGGCGCGCCGGTCACCGGGTTGTTCACATTGATGTCGGTGGCGCTGCCAAAGATCGCCGTGTAGTTGTTGTTCATGCGCTGGTGGTCCAGGCCGAGCAACAGGGTATGGCTGACGGCGCCGGTGTCGAAGTCGCCCTGCAGGTTGTTGTCGACGGCGAACTGGCTGATGTCCTCGTCGACGTTGGTGGTGCCGCGGCCGGTGTTGCCCTGGTCGTCCACGACAAAGCCAAAGGCGGCGAAGGCCGGGTTGTAGCTGCGCACGGTGACGGTCTGGAACGACAGGTCCGACTTGGTGTAACGCAGGTTCTGGCGGAACTGCCAGACATCGTTGATGCGGTGTTCGAACGCATAGCCCAACGCGTAGTAGGTGCGGTCGTAGAAGTCGTAGTCCGGATCGCCGAGGTTCTTGTGGTGGGAGATATCACCGAACGGCATCGAGATCTTGGTGCCCTGGATCGGGTAGAACTGGCTGGTGACGCCGGTGTCGTCACGGGTGAACTGGCTGAGGAAGGTCAGCTTGGTGTCGTCGTCGATGTTCCAGGTCAGGCTCGGCGCAATGTTGTAGCGCTTGTTCTCGATGTGGTCGATCTGCGTGTCGCTGTCGCGCACCACACCGCTGACGCCATAGAGGAACTGGCCCTGGTCGTCGATCTTGCCGGTGCTGGCGAAGTTGATCTGGCGATGGTTGTCGCTGCCGTACTGCACCTGGATCTCGTGGGCGCTTTCGGCTTGCGGGCGGCGGCTGACCATGTCCAGCAGGCCGCCGGGCGGGGTCTGGCCATACACCGACGAAGCCGGGCCGCGCAGCAGGGCCAGGCGGTCGAGGTTCCAGGTTTCGGCTTTCGGGTTGGCGTACACGCCGCGGGGCAGCGGCAGGCCATCGAGGAACTGGGTTGGCTCGAAGCCGCGCACCAGCATCCAGTCATAGCGGGTGTCGCTGCCGTAGCTGGCGGAGACGATGCCCGGCATGTATTTCACGGCGTCATCGAGGCTGTGCACGCCGCGGTCGTTCATTTGCTGGCGGGTGGCAACGGAGATCGAACGCGGTGCTTCCACCAGGGCGGTGTCGGTCTTGGTGCCGGCGGCGGTGCGCTTGGCGAGGTAGCCGTCTACCGGCCCCCAGGCGCTTTCGCTGTCGCTGGCGGCGTTGACGGTGGTTTCCGGCAAGGCCAGGGCCGTTTCGGGGACGGCCACCAGGCTGTAGCTGCCGGCGCTGCTTTGCTGCAGTTGCAGCCCGGTGCCGCGCAGGGCGGCCTGCAGGGCGCCGAGGGCGTCGTACTGGCCGCTGACCGGGGCCGAAGTGCGGCCGCTGACCAGGGCCGGGTCCAGGGCCAGGGTGATGCCGGCCTGGCTGGCGATCTGGTTCAGGGTGCTGGCCAGTGGTGCGCCGGGCAGCGCGTAGGTGCGCAGCGCCGACTGTTCGGCGGCGAACAGGGCGGGGCTGGTCAACGGGGCGGCCAGGCCGATGGCCAAGGCCATCAGGCTGGGGCGAAGCAAGGCATCAACAGCGCGGGACATGCGGCGGCTCCTCGACGGATAAGTGCTATCTGCTTCCTTGCCGAGTGAGTTTTGAAAAGTGACAGGGGGTGGGGGGAAAAAGCTGAAAGTTGCAAGCTTCAAGCTTCAAGAAAAAGCGGGATCTGCGGTGACCCGCTTTTTCTTGAAGCTTGCAGCTCGAAGCTTGCAGCTGCCTCAGCGTGCGCTGACGGTTACCCACCACGGTGTATGCCGCTCGATCTTCACCGGCAGTACCGGTTGCAGCGAGGCCAGCGCCAGGTCGGTGTTGGTCAGCGGGAAGCTGCCGCTCACGCGCAGGTCGGCGACCTCGTCGGCCACCCCCAGGTGGCCGCTGCGGTACTGGCCAAGGGTGGCCACCAGGTCGGCCAGGCGCACGTTGTCGACTACCAGCATGCCGCGGGTCCAGGCATCGGCACCGACCGGTACCGGGCTGACCGCGCCCAGGCCTTCGCTGTTCATCAGCACTTGCTGGCCTTCGCGCAGTACCTGCTCGTCGCCACTGTCGCGAGGTTTGGCGGCCACCGACGATTGCAGGACTTCCAGGCGGGTGCCGTCGGCTTCGCGCTTCACCAGGAAACGTGTGCCCAGCGGGCGCAGGCGGCCATCGGCGGTGCGTACTTGCAGTGGGCGGCTGTCCTCATGCCCGGTTTCCACGGATATCTCGCCCTGGTGCAGCACGATCAGCCGTTGTTCGCCCTGGAAGTCGATATCCACTGCGGTGTGGCTGTTCAGGCTCAGCAGCGTGCCGTCTTCCAGGCGCAGGGTGCGTAGTTCGCCGGTGGCGGTGCGTTGGTCGGCCAGCCAGTAGTCCGGCGACAGCGAGGGCATGCCGGCCCAGGCCAGCACGCCGCCGAGCAGCAGCATGCCGGCCAGCCCGCTGAGCCGTCGGCGCATGCTGGCGCGCGACTGCAACAGGGCATGGCGGGCGGGGCCGGCGGCAGTGTTGAAGCGCTGGTCGAGCAGGCTCAGTTGCAGCCAGGCGCGGGCATGCTCTTCGTGGGCGGCATGCCAGCGCATGAATTCGTTGCGTTCGTCGGGGCTGCCGCTGCCTTCGTCCAGGCACAGCTTCCAGGCGATGGCGGCGTCCAGCACGGTGCTGGAGACGGGGCTGTTGTTCATGTCGGCTGCCCGTACAGGGCGATGTAGCACTGGCGCATGCCTTGGGCGATGTACTGGCGCACTCGGGACACCGAAACCCCCAGGCGCTGGGCGATTTCGGCATGGCCGAGGCCGTCCAGGCGGTTGTGCAGGAACGCGGCGCGCGCCTTGCTCGACAGCTTGCCGAGCAGGCGGTCGATGGCCTTGAGGTCTTCGAGGATCAGGTATTGCAGTTCTGGCGAGGGCTGTTCGGCTTCGGGCAACAGCGCAAGTTCCGCGAGGTAGGCCTGTTCCAGCGCGGCGCGGCGGAAGTGGTCGAACAGCAGGCCCTTGGCCACGGCAACCAGGAATGCGCGGGGTTCGCGGGGGGTGTCCAGCCGATCACGGCCGAGCAGGCGCACGAAGGTGTCCTGGCTCAGGTCTTCGGCGCGCTGGCGGCAGGCCGTGCTGCGTTGCAGCCAGGCGAGCAGCCAGCCGCGATGGTCGCGGTACAGCGCGCTGACCAGTTCGGCGTGTGGGCTCTGCGCAGACGTCAAGGAACGTCCCCCGATAAAGAATGCGTTAACTAACGATAATTATTCGCGATTGTCGCAGAGCCAGGGGTGGGGGCGCAATTGACGCTTATCGGATTGCCATTACGGTTGGATGCTTGCCATCTGTGCAGGAGCGGCCTTGCCGGGGCACTCGACCGGTGGGAAAGGGGCTGCCTTGCAGCTCTTCGCGGGTAAACCCGCTCCCACAGGATTGCGCACAATCTCAAGCCAACACTGTACCTGTGGGAGCGGGTTTACCCGCGAAAGGCCTACAGGGTGACATGAATCGCGGCCGTTAGAAGCCGTGACTCGGCATTTTGCGCCGACGCCACTGTTTAAGCCTTTGCTCCAGCTGCAACGGGCTGTCCAGTTGCTGGCGGCGGGCCTGGCTGAACAGGATCAGGGCCAGCTCGGCGGTTACCTGGGCGTCGGCACTGGCATGGTGGCGGGCTTGGACTTCGAGGCCGAAACGGGCGATCCAGTCATCCAGCCCGGCTTCACGCAGCACCGTGTCGGGGTTGAGCATGGGGGCCAGCTCCGCCACATCGAAAAACGGGTGCCGCAGGCGCAGGCCAAGGCTGTCCTGCAGCGCCCGCGCCAGCATGTGCTGGTCGAACGACGCGTGGAACGCCAGCACCGGGCTGTCGCCAATGAACGCCATGAGGTCGAGCAAGGCTTCTGCCGGATTACAACCGGCGGCCAGGGCGCTGGGGCCGAGGCCGTGGATCAGCACACTGGCGTTGGTCTTCTGCTCGGGGCGGTGCAGGGTGCGCTCGAACTGCTGGCCGAGGTCGATGGCACCATCCTCGATAGCCACCGCGCCGATCGACAGCACCTGGTCGCGGTTGAGGTTCAGGCCGCTGGTTTCCAGGTCGAGCACCACCCAGCGCTGCTCACGCAGGGAGCACACGGCCAGTGGCGCAGGCCCGGGCAGGGTGGCCAGGCGCTGGTGCTGGTGATCGTCCAGCGTGGGCGCCGGTGGGCGCAGCCAGGCGAACAGGTTCACAGCTGGTACCGCAAGGCCAGGCTGCTTTGCAGGCGCTGGGCCTGGCGCAGGGATTCGCGCAGGATGCGCCTGTCCAGGTGGTTGAGGCTGTCTGGGTCGAGGCGGTTGGAATACGCCAGGTTGGCGCGGGTCTGGCGCTGGTGTTGCTGCATGCGGGTCTGCTGGATGAAGTGGTAGGCCTCCTCGAAGGCGGCGCCGTCGAGTGCGTCGATGACGCCCTTGGCGACCAGTTGGCGCAGGCGCTCGAGGGTGTTGCAGGCTTTGATGCCATGGGCCAGGGCCAGCAGCCGCGCGCCGTCGACGAAGGGCGTCAGGCCCTGCACCTTGAGGTCGAGGGTGGCGGCCTTGTCGTCACCCTGGCGGGTCAGTACGAACTCGCGCAGGCGCCCCACCGGCGGGCGTTGGCGCAGGGCGTTGTCGGCCATCATGCGCTGGAAGATGCGGTTGTCGGCCACCTGTTCGAGCAGGCCTTGGCGCAACTGTTCACAGCCTTGTTCATCGCCCCACACGACGCGCAGGTCGAAGTAGATGCTCGAGCCCAGCAGGTTCTCCGGGCTGGCCTCGCGCACGAAGCCGGCGAAGCGCCACGCCCACTCGCTGCGCGACAGGCACAACTCGGGGTTGCCGGCCATCACGTTGCCGGTGCAGAGGGTGAAGCCGCACTGGGCGAGGTTGTGGTTGATGTGCTGGGCCAGCGGCAACAGCCTGGCGCGGATGGCGTCGGCTTCGGCGCGGTCGCGAGCTTCGAAGAGGATGCCGTTGTCCTGGTCGGTGTGCAGGGTCTGTTCGCGGCGGCCTTCGCTGCCGAAGCACAGCCAGCTGAACGGCACGCCCGGGTCGCCGCGTTCGGCGATGGCCAGTTCGATCACCCGGCACACGGTGTGGTCGTTGAGCAGGGTGATGATCTGGGTGATCTGGGTCGAGGAGGCGCCGTGGGCGAGCATGCGTTCGACCAGTTGGCCGATCTCGCCACGCAACGACACCAGGCTGTCCAGCCGCGGGGCGTGGCGGATGGTGCGCGCCAGGTGCACCAGGTCGACCCGTTGCAGGGAGAACAGGTCGCGCTCGGAAATCACCCCGCACAGGCGCTGGTTGTCCACCAGGCAGACGTGGGCGATATGCCGTTCGGTCATGGCCATGGCGGCGTCGAAGGCGCTGGCCTGGGGGCTCAGGTAGAACGGCTTGGCGGTCATGTAGCGGTCGATCGGCGCGGTCAGCTCGGCGCTGGCATCGGCGACCACCTGGCGCAGGTCGCGCAGGGTGAAGATGCCGGTGGGGTAGCGTTGCGGGTCGACGATGACGATGCTCCCGACCTGTTGTTCGTGCATCAGCCGCACCGCTTCGCGCAGGGGTGTGTCGGGGCTGCACACCACCGGGTGGCGCATGGCCAGTTCGCCCAGCGGGGTGTTCAGCGAATACTGGGTGCCCAAGGTCTCGACCGCTTTCTGGCGCACCTGCTGGTTGACCTGGTCGAGCAGGCTGCTGACCCCGCGCAGGGCGAAGTCGCGGAACACGTCGGACAGGGAGAACACGCGGATGAACGCGGCTTTGTTCAATTGCAGGCAGAAGGTGTCTTCGCCTGCCAGGTGCTCGGTGCGGGTGGCGCGTTCGCCCAGCAATGCGGCCAGCGGGAAGCATTCGCCGCCGGTGATCTCGAAGGTGGTCTCGGTGCCCGGCCGGGTGACGTGCTGGCGCTCGCCGACCACACGGCCCTGCTTGACGATGTAAAAGTGCTCGACCGGGCCGTCGCTGGGCTTGATGATGCTTTCGCCAGCCGCGTAGAAGCGCAGCTGGCACTGCTCCACCAGGTAGGCCAGGTGGCTCTGTTCCATCTGATTGAACGGCGCAAAGCGCTGCAGCAACTGCAGGGTGCCCTGGATGTTCTGCTGCACTGCGGTTTTGCCCGCCTGGCGGTAGGCGTCCTTTTTGCTCATGAAGCTGACCGTTTCGCTACGCCGAACTATATATATCTATCTATAGGGCTCGGCTTTGTTGTTCTCGGCCTCCATGGTCGGCTGGCCGCCTTGTGGTGCCCATTGGACGTAAGTCTAGAGGCACTGATGGCAAGGCCCCGACGAAAGGCGCACAGGGCGGTGCGGGTTTAGGGTCTTAGGGTTTGAGCGAGATTTTTGACGAGACGACCATGGCTGAGCATGACGACATATTGAGTGACGCCGAGCGTGAGGCGTTGGCCGTGGTGAGCGCGCCGGTGGCGCCCAAGCCGGTGGTACTGGTGGTGGATGACAACCCGGTGAACAGCCAGGCGCTGAGCTTGTATTTGAAGTCCAAGGGTATCGACAGTGTGACCGCAGGCAGTGCCAAGGATGCCCTGAAGATGGTGAGCGGAAAGTTGCCCATTGGCTTGATGATCACTGACCTGCGTATGGAGCCTAAGGATGGACTGGAACTGATTCGAGATATTCGTGGGTCGGAGCGGGCAGCTTTGTCGATCATCGTGGTGTCGGGCGACACCGATGTGAAGGAGGCGGTGGACGTGATGCACCTGGGGGTGGTGGATTTCCTGCTCAAGCCGGTGGACCTGGGCAAGTTGCTGGAGTTGGTGCGGCGGGAGCTGAGATTGGAGCAGGGCTGAAAACGATCGCGGGGCAAGCCCGCTCCCACGAAGTAACTCGTGGGAGCGGGCTTGCCCCGCGATGCGTTGCTGGCTGATTACAGCCCGTTACGCGCCTTGAACTCGCGGCGACGACGGTGCAGCACTGGCTCGGTGTAGCCGTTTGGCTGCTTGGCACCTTCAACCACCAGCTCGATAGCCGCCTGGAACGCGATGTTGTCATCGAAGTTCGGCGCCATCGGGCGGTACTGGGCGTCACCGGCGTTCTGCTTGTCCACCACCGCGGCCATGCGCTTGAGGCTTTCCAGCACCTGCTCCTGGGTGACCACGCCATGGCGCAGCCAGTTGGCCAGCAGCTGGGCCGAGATGCGCAGGGTGGCGCGGTCTTCCATCAGGCCGACATCGTTGATGTCCGGCACCTTCGAGCAACCTACACCGTGGTCGATCCAGCGCACCACGTAGCCGAGGATGCCCTGGGCGTTGTTGTCCAACTCGTTGCGGATCTCGTCGGCCGACCAGTTGGTGTCGGCGGCCAGCGGGATGGTCAGGATGTCGTCCACCGAGGCCGGGGCACGCTGGGCCAGCTCGCGCTGACGAGCCTGCACGTCGACCTTGTGGTAGTGCAGGGCGTGGAGGGTGGCGGCGGTCGGCGATGGTACCCAGGCGGTGTTGGCGCCGGCCAGCGGGTGGGCGATCTTCTGCTCGAGCATCGCGGCCATCAGGTCGGGCATGGCCCACATGCCTTTGCCGATCTGCGCACGGCCTTGCAGGCCGGTGGCCAGGCCGACGTCGACGTTGTTGTTCTCGTAGGCGCCGATCCACTTCTCGTTCTTCATGGCGCCCTTGCGCACCACGGCGCCGGCTTCCATGGAGGTGTGGATTTCGTCACCGGTACGGTCGAGGAAGCCGGTGTTGATGAACACCACGCGCTCGGCGGCGGCCTTGATGCAGGACTTGAGGTTGACCGTGGTGCGGCGCTCCTCGTCCATGATGCCGACCTTGACGGTGTTGCGTTTCATGCCCAGCAGGTCTTCGACGCGGCTGAAGATTTCGGCGGCGAAGGCCACTTCTTCCGGGCCATGCATCTTCGGCTTGACGATGTACACGCTGCCGCTGCGGGTGTTCTTGCGGCTGGTGTTGCCGTTGAGGTTGTGCAGGGCGATCAGGTTGGTGAACAGGCCGTCCTGGATGCCTTCGGGGATTTCGTTGCCCTGTGCGTCGAGGATCGCTGGGTTGGTCATCAGGTGACCCACGTTGCGCACGAACAGCAGCGAACGGCCGTGCAGGGTGACGCTGCCGCCGTTGGGGGCTGCGTATTCGCGGTCCGGGTTCATGGTGCGGGTGAAGGTCTTGCCGCCTTTGCTCACGCTTTCGGCCAGGTCGCCTTTCATCAGGCCCAGCCAGTTGCGGTAGACGATCACCTTGTCAGCGGCGTCGACGGCGGCGACCGAGTCTTCGCAGTCCATGATGGTGGTCAGCGCCGATTCCATCAGGATGTCTTTCACGCCGGCGGCGTCGGTGCTGCCGACCGGGGTACTGGCGTCGACCTGGATCTCGAAGTGCAGGCCGTTGTGCTTGAGCAGCACGGCGGTCGGTGCGGCGGCGTCGCCGTGGAAACCGATCAGTTGGGCGTCGTCGCGCAGGCCGCTGTTGCTGCCGCCCTTGAGGGCCACGACCAGCTTGCCGCCTTCGATGCGGTAGGCGGTGGAGTCGACGTGGGAGCCGGCCGCCAGTGGCGCGGCTTCGTCGAGGAAGGCGCGGGCGAAGGCGATCACTTTGTTGCCACGCAGCTTGTTGTAGCCCTGACCCTTTTCGGCGCCGCCTTCATCGCTGATCACGTCGGTGCCGTACAGCGCGTCATACAGCGAGCCCCAGCGGGCGTTGGCGGCGTTCAGGGCGAAGCGAGCGTTCATCACCGGCACCACCAGCTGTGGGCCGGCCATGTGGGCGATTTCTTCGTCGACGTTTTGCGTGGTGGCCTGGAAATCGTCTGCTTGTGGCAGCAGGTAGCCGATTTCCTGGAGGAATGCTTTGTAGGCTGCGGCGTCGTGGGCCTGGCCTTTGCGTGCCTGGTGCCAGGCATCGATCTTGGCTTGCAGCTCGTCGCGCTTGGCGAGCAGGGCTTTGTTCTTGGGAGCGAGGTCTTTGATGATCTCTGCCGCCCCGGCCCAGAACTTGTCGGCTTCGATGCCGGTTCCAGGGATCGCTTCGTTATTGACGAAGTCGTACAGGGCCTTGGCGACCTGAAGGCCACCGACTTGAACGTATCCAGTCATTGCTTGCCTCACCTCTGCTCAGCTATTTCGCTTTCGCTCTTCTGTATTAAGCCTGTAGCGCTTCTCTAAACACGGCACCAGTGCATGCACTCGTCGGGCGAGCGCGGCTGGGTGCGGCTCGCCAGACTGGCTGGCGGGCGGCTCGCGTATTTTCACAGGCGCCTTGGCAGACATCCAAACGACGCTTTGTAGTCCGCGTCGACGCATACTACATGAAGCAGCAGGCAGGTAAACATCAGACTAAAAGCGTCGCTGCGTGACCGATAAGTCGCGTAGGGTCACGCCGGGAGAGGGTATGTTCGCAAAAAACAGGTGGATTGTTCCAGATAAATCTTGAAACAGTACACGATTGGTCGGCCAGACTGTCCTGCGGCAGGTTGCCGCGCCTTGCCTATACTGATTCGGTCCCTGTTGTTCGGCCGTTTGACACGGCCCTGACCGAACCTGAAGGAGTGGCCTGTGGACCATCTCGTACTCACCGTGATCGCCCCCGACAAGGCCGGGCAGGTCGAACGTATTGCCCAATGCATCGCCGATCACAGCGGCAACTGGCTGGAGAGCCGTATGTCGCGCATGGCCGGGCAGTTCGCCGGGATCCTGCGGGTGGCGGTGCCTGCAGAGAACTACGACGAACTGGTCGTGTCGCTCAATAAATTGTCGAAATACGATATTCGCGTGCTGATCGCCGAGAGCGGCATCGAGCCGTCCTGTACCTGGAAGCCGATCGCCATGGAGCTGGTGGGCAACGACCGGCCGGGCATTGTCCGTGATATCACCCGGTTGCTGGCGGAGCAAGGGGTCAACGTCGAGCGTTTGAGCACCGAGGTGCGGCCGGCGCCGATGAGCAGCGAACCGCTGTTCCATGCCGACGCCCTGCTGGCGCTGCCGTTGACCTTGGCATTGGATGATTTGCAGCAGCGGCTGGAGAGCCTGGCGGATGACCTGATGGTGGAGTTGAAGCTGCGGCCGGAGGAGTGAGGCGAGTTGGTCGGGGCTGCTGTGCAGCCCATCGCCGGCAAGCCGGCTCCCACAGTCTTGGAATGAGCACGCCCCTGTGGGAGCCGGCTTGCCGGCGATGGGGTGCGAAGCGCCCCTAGCTTTATCCAGATCCGACGGGGATGCTCCTGTGGATAACCTGGGGGCGTACCGCTACAGCCCAACAACGGTGCAGGCTGGCGAGATTTGAGCAAAAAACACCCAGTAATCAGTAGCTTGTGCACAAACCACGGGGACGAGGGTGTGGATAACCTCTGGAGCGCTTGCTGCAGGCCAAGCACGGCGTGGCCTGCAGGGGTTTGAGCATTATTTGATCAGTCGCGCTTGCGCAAACTGAGCCAGGCATCGACGCTGTACACGGCCAGGCCTGCCCAGATGCAGGCGAAGGCCATCAATGTGCTGGACGACAAATGCTCGCCGAACAGCAGCACCGCCTGCAGCAGCACCAGAGTCGGCGCCAGGTACTGCAGGAAGCCCAGGGTGGTGTACGGCAAGTGACGGGCGGCGGCGTTGAAGCATACCAACGGCACCAGGGTCACCGGGCCGGCGGCGATCAGCCACAGCGCTTCGCTGCTGCTGAAGAAGTCCAGGCTGGCGCTGTTGGCGGTGGGGTGCAGCAGCAGCCAGCCGATGGCCAATGGCACCAGCATCCAGGTTTCCACCACCAGCCCCGGCAACGCGGCCACTGGCGCCTGTTTACGAATCAAGCCATAAAAGCCGAACGACAGCGCCAGTGCCAGCGACACCCATGGCAGGCTGCCGACCTGCCACACCTGCTGTGCCACACCCAATGCCGCCAGCCCTACCGCCAGCCATTGCAGACGGCGCAGACGCTCGCCGAGCAGCAGCATGCCCAGCAGCACATTGATCAGTGGGTTGATGTAGTAGCCCAGGCTGGCCTCGAGCATGCGCCCGTTGTTCACAGCCCACACGTACGTCAGCCAGTTGCCGGCGATCAGCGTGCCGCTCAGGGCCAGGATGGCCAGGCGGCGCGGGTTGTCGCGCAGTTCGCGCCACCAGCCGGGGTGTTTCCACACCAGGAGCAGCAACGAGCCGAACAGCGCCGACCACAGCACCCGATGGACGATGATTTCCACCGCCGGGACGCTCTGGATGGCTTTGAAGTACAGGGGGAACAGGCCCCAGATGATGTAGGCGCCGAGGCCCAGAATGTACCCGCGGCGCGGGTTGGCGGCGTGCATGCAGAATCCTTGCTTAGGTAGCTAAATAACGCGACGCCCATTGTAGACAGAGCGCGCTGTGCTTCTAGAACAATTTCAGCGGTTGTTCATCCAGCGCAGCCATCTGTTCGCGCAGCGCGAGGATCTGGTCGCCCCAGTAACGCGGCTGGCCGAACCAGGGGAAGCTTGGCGGGAACGCCGGGTCGTCCCAACGCCGCGCCAGCCAGGCGCTGTAGTGCAGCTGGCGCAGGGCGCGCAGGGGCTCGATCAGGGCCAGTTCGCGGGGGTCGAAATCGTGGAATTCGTTGTAGCCGTCGATCAGTTCGGCCAGCTGGCCCAGGCGCTCTTCGCGGCTGCCGGCGAGCATCATCCACAGGTCTTGTACCGCCGGGCCCATGCGGCAGTCGTCGAGATCGACGACGTGGTAGGCCTCGTCGCGGTGCATCAGGTTGCCGGGGTGCAGGTCGCCGTGCAGGCGGATCAGCTTGTGCGGGGTACGTGCGTAGATGTCCTCGACGCGCTTGAGCAGGTCACGGGCCACCGATTCGAAAGCTGGAAGCAGCTCGCGGGGGACGAAATTGCCTTCGAGCAGGGTGCGCAGGGAGGCGTGGCCAAAGTTGTCCACAGCCAGTTGTTCGCGGTGTTCGAAGGGGCGGGTGGCACCGACTGCGTGCAGGCGGCCGAGCAGTTGGCCGAGGCGGTAGAGCTGGTCGAGGTTGCCCGGCTCGGGCGCATGCCCGCCGCGGCGAGGGAACAGGGCAAAGCGAAAGCCCTGGTGCTCGAACAGCGAACGGCCGTCGTGCTGCAGCGGCGCTACCACCGGCACCTCGCAGTCGGCCAGTTCGGCGCTATAGGCATGCTCTTCGAGAATGGCTGCGTCGCTCCAGCGCCCCGGGCGGTAGAACTTGGCGATCAGCGGCTGCGCGTCCTCGATGCCCACCTGGTAGACCCGGTTTTCGTAGCTGTTCAGTGCCAGGACGCGGGCATCGCTGAGAAAGCCCAGGCTTTCCACGGCATCGAGCACGAGGTCGGGGGTGAGGGTGTCGAAGGGGTGGGACATACAGGGCTCCAGGCGCGGGGACAGCGTGGGCGCATGGTAGCGCATTCCTCGCGGCAACCGCGGGGCTGCGCTATACCGGTACGCCCAGCAGTACATAGGAGGGATGGAACTGCACCCGGATCTCGCAGCCTGCCCGTACCTGATGCTGCTCCAGCCATGGCTGCTCGGCGATCGCGCACAAGGTCTGGCCGTTGCCCAATACCAGGCGCACTTCGCGTTGCTCGCCGTCATCGGCCAGGACTTCCTCGACCGTGGCCTTGAGGCAATTGCTGCCGTGCTCGGCCTGCTCATCGGCGCCCAGCAACTGCAGCCAACCCGCTTTGAGCAGCGCCAGCACCGTGGCGCCCAGGGTCAGCTCGAGCCGTTCGGTACTGCCACGGGTGATCAAGGCTTCAATCTCCAGCCCGCCGCCGAGGGTCAGGCTGATACGGTCATGCCGGCCTTCGCGGCGCAGGCCGCTGATCCGCCCCTGCAACTGGTTGCGGGCACTGGTGCGCAGCATCAGACGGCCGAGCAAGTCGAGGTCGCTGCTGTGCTCTGCGGCTTCGAGCATCTGTGTCTGCAAGGCTTGCAGGCGCTGGTACAGGCGCAGCACGCGTTCGCCCTCGGCGGACAGCCGTGCACCGCCACCACCACGGCCGCCCGTGATGCGCTCGACCAGCGGCTGGTCGGCGAGGTTGTTGAGCTCGTCGATGGCGTCCCAGGCGGCCTTGTAACTGATGCCAGCGGCCTTGGCGGCGCGGGTGATCGAGCCTTGTTCGGCGACATGCTGCAGCAGGGCAATGCGCTGCGGGCGGCGGGCGATGTGCTGGGTGAGCAGGGCGGGCAGGGACATGGGCGGGGTTCGGTTGTGCGGAAGATCCCGCGACGTTGCCGCCCGCACCCGGTCAAGTCAAGCCTGATCGGGCCTTGGCGTGCGCGCCAGGCAATAGATGTCGACGCGCCGGGCGCCCTGTTTGCGCAACAGGCTGGCGATGGCCTGGGCGGTGGCGCCGGTGGTCAGCACATCATCGATTACCGCCAGGTGCAGGCCTTCGACATCAGCGCCCGGGGCGAGGGCGAAGGCCTGGCGCAGGTTGCGCCGCCGGGCCTTGGCCCCCAGGGCCTGCTGGGCCTGGGTGTCGCGTGTGCGTTCGAGCAGCTGTTCGTCGCAGGGCAGTTGCAGTTGCGTGGCCAGCCAGCGGGCCAGCATCGCCGCCTGGTTGAAGCCGCGTTGGCGCAGGCGGCGGCTGGCCAGGGGGACGGGCAACAAGCGATCAGGCCGTGGCAGGTGTTCGTTGAAGCGATGTTCCAGGGCCTGGCCGAGCAACTCTGCCATCAGGCGGCCCATCGGCCACTGGCTGTTGTGCTTGAAGCGGCTGATCAGGCTGTCGATCGGAAAGCCGTAATGCCACAACGCAACGACCTGGTGGAACGCCGGTGCGCGGCGGCGGCAGCTGGCGCAGGTAAAGCCGTCCATCGGCAGTGGCAGCCCGCAGCGGCGGCATTGTTCGTGGAGCCAGGGCAGTTCGCTTTCGCAGGCCATGCACAGTGGCCAGGGCTGTTGCGCGGGTTCGTCGCAGAGCAAACAGCCGTGATCAATATTTATACACTTGTAAACCAGTGCTTTTATGTTTGGTTGACAGTCCATGGTCCTTCCGTAAATATGCGGGCTATCCGTGATGCGCTGGCGGGCTTTCCTGTCCCGGCGTCAGTCAGACCATAGATAAGGAAACGCCGATGAGCGCCAGCACAATTGCAACCACACGTCACGACTGGTCCCTGGCCGAGGTCAAGGCGCTGTTCCAGCAGCCGTTCAACGACCTGCTGTTCCAGGCGCAGACCATGCATCGCGCGCACTTCGACCCCAACCGCGTACAGGTATCGACCTTGCTGTCGATCAAGACCGGCGCCTGCCCGGAAGACTGCAAGTACTGCCCGCAGTCCGGCCACTACAACACCGGGCTGGAAAAACAGAAGCTGATGGAAGTGCAGAAGGTGCTGGAAGAAGCCGCCCGGGCCAAGGCCATCGGCTCCACCCGGTTCTGCATGGGCGCTGCGTGGAAGCACCCGTCGGCCAAGGACATGCCCTACGTGCTGGAGATGGTCAAAGGGGTCAAGGCCATGGGCCTGGAAACCTGCATGACCCTCGGCAAGCTCGACCAGGAGCAGACCCTGGCCCTGGCTCAGGCCGGCCTGGACTACTACAACCACAACCTCGACACCTCGCCGGAGTTCTACGGCAGCATCATCACCACCCGTACCTACAGCGAGCGCCTGCAGACCCTGGCCTACGTGCGTGATGCCGGCATGAAGATCTGCTCCGGCGGCATCCTCGGCATGGGCGAGTCGCTGGACGACCGCGCAGGCCTGCTGATCCAGCTGGCCAACCTGCCTGAGCACCCGGAATCGGTGCCGATCAACATGCTGGTCAAGGTCGCCGGCACGCCGTTGGCTGAAGAGGAAGACGTCGACCCGTTCGATTTCATCCGCATGCTGGCCGTGGCCCGCATCCTCATGCCCAAGTCCCACGTGCGCTTGTCCGCCGGCCGTGAACAGATGAACGAGCAGATGCAGGCCCTGGCCTTCATGGCTGGCGCCAACTCGATCTTCTACGGCGAAAAACTGCTGACCACCGCCAACCCGCAGGCCGACAAGGACATGCAGCTGTTCGCCCGCCTCGGCATCAAGCCCGAAGCCCGTGAAGAGCACGCCGACGAAGTGCATCAGGCCGCCATCGAGCAGGCAGTGGTCGAGCAGCGCAACAGCGCGCTGTTCTACGACGCAGCCTCGGCCTGAGCATGGCCTTCGACCTCGCCGCGCGGCTGGCCGAACGGCGTGCCGCGGACCTTTACCGTCAGCGGCCACTGCTGCAGAGCCCGCAGGGGCCGCAGGTGGTGGTCGATGGCCAGCCGCTGCTGGCCTTCTGCAGCAACGACTACCTGGGCCTTGCCAACCACCCCGAGGTGATAAAGGCCTGGTGCGACGGCGCCGAGCGCTGGGGTGTCGGCGGCGGCGCCTCGCACCTGGTGATCGGCCACAGCACACCGCACCACCAGGTCGAGGAGGCATTGGCCGAATTGACTGGGCGCCCGCGGGCGCTGTTGTTCTCCACCGGTTACATGGCCAACCTTGGCGCCATCACCGCGCTGGTGGGGCAGGGCGACACGGTGTTGCAGGACCGCCTCAACCATGCTTCGTTGCTGGATGGCGGGCTGCTCAGTGGGGCGCGTTTCAGCCGCTACCTGCACAACGATCCGGCCAGCCTGGCCAGCCGCCTGGGCAAGGCCACCGGCAATACGCTGGTGGTCACCGATGGCGTGTTCAGCATGGACGGCGACTGCGCCGACCTGCCGGCCCTGGCTGAAGTGGCCCGCGCCCGCGGTGCCTGGCTGATGGTCGACGATGCCCATGGCCTGGGTACCTTGGGTGCCAAGGGTGGCGGTATCGTCGAGCACTTCGGGCTGGGCGTCGAGGATGTGCCGGTGTTGATCGGCACGCTGGGCAAAGCCTGTGGCACGGCGGGCGCTTTCGTCGCGGGCAGCGAGGAACTGATTGAGGCGCTGGTGCAATTCGCCCGCCCCTACATCTACACCACCAGCCAACCACCGGCGCTGGCCTGCGCCACGCTCAAGGCGCTGGAGTTGCTACGCCGGGAAACCTGGCGTCGCGAGCACCTGGCGGCGTTGATCCGCCAATTCCGCGAGGGCGCCGAGCAGATCGGCCTTACGCTGATGGACAGCCACACGGCGATCCAGCCGATCCTGATCGGTGATGCCGCCCGGGCGATGGCGTTGTCGCACCGGCTGCGCGAGCGTGGCCTGCTGGTGACGGCTATTCGCCCACCCACCGTACCCGCCGGCAGCGCGCGGCTGCGGGTGACGCTGAGCGCCGCCCACAGTGAGGCGCAGGTCCAGCTATTGTTGAATGCATTGGCCGAGTGTTATCCGCCGCTGGAGGCCGCCGATGCGTAACCGTTTGATCCTTCTGCCCGGCTGGGGGCTGGGTACTGCGTCACTGGAGCCGCTGGCCGCCAGCCTGCGTGCCCAGGACCTGCGCCTGCAGGTAGAGCTGATGCCGCTGCCGGAGCTGCCCCACAGCGACGTGCAGGCCTGGGTCGAACACCTCGACCGGCAGTTGCCGACCGATGCCTGGCTGGGCGGCTGGTCGCTGGGTGGCATGCTTGCCAGCGCCTTGGCCCACAAGCGCGGCGACCACTGCTGCGGGCTGCTCACCCTGGCCAGTAATCCCAGTTTCGTCGCCCGGCCGGACTGGCCCCATGGGATGGCGGCGGACACCTTTGGCACCTTCCTCGATGGCTGCCGCAGCCATACGCAGGTCACCCTCAAGCGCTTCCGCACCCTGTGCAGCGACGGCGCGCTGCAGCCGCGCACCTTGTTGCGTCAGTTGGGGGTGGGCGTGCCCGATACCGACCCGTTGTACCTGGCCACCGGCCTGGAAGTGTTGGCCAAGCTGGATACCCGCGCGGGACTGGAGCAGTACGGCGGCCCACAACTGCATCTGTTTGCCGGCAGTGACGCGCTGGTTCCGGCGGAGGCGGCCAAGGCGTTGAGCGAGTTGTTGCCGGACGTGGAAGTCGGCCTGGTCGAAGACAGTTCCCACGCCTTCCTGCTGGAATATCCGCAGGAGCTGGCGGCGGGCATCAAGAGTTTTTTGCATGAGAGTGGCGATGACTGACCTTTCCCAGCCGAACCTGCCCGGCGGCTTGCCAGACAAACGCCAGGTGGCGGCTTCGTTCTCCCGTGCCGCCGCCAGCTACGACAGTGTCGCGGCCTTGCAGCGTGCGGTGGGGGCGACCTTGCTGGACAAGCTGCCGGACGACCTGGCGCCTGAGCGCTGGCTTGACCTGGGCAGCGGCACGGGGCACTTCAGCCGGCTGCTGGCGACGCGTTTCGCCAGTGCCAGCGGCGTGGCCATGGATATCGCCGAGGGCATGCTGCGCCATGCCCGTGAGCAAGGTGGTGCGCAGTATCACGTGGCGGGTGATGCCGAGCGCCTGCCGCTGGCCGATGGCAGTGTCGACCTGCTGTTCAGCAGCCTGGCGGTGCAGTGGTGTGGCCAGTTCGGCAGTGTCTTGAGCGAGGCCGGGCGGGTTTTGCGCCCGGGCGGTGTGATGGCGTTCAGCAGCCTGTGTGTCGGTACGCTCGACGAGCTACGCGCCAGCTGGCAGGTGGTAGACGGCATGGTCCACGTCAACCGCTTCCGCCACTTCGAGGACTACCAGCGCCTGTGCGCGGGCAGCGGCCTGGAACTGCTCGGGCTGGAGCGCCGCGCCCATGTGCTGCACTACCCGGACGTGCGCAGCCTGACCCACGAACTCAAGGCCCTTGGCGCGCACAACCTCAACCCTGGGCGCCCTGGCGGGCTCACCGGGCGGGCGCGGATGCAGGGGCTGCTGCAGGCTTACGAGCAGTTCCGCCAGCCCCAGGGGCTGCCGGCCACCTATCAGGTGGTCTACGGTGTGCTGCGTCAATCTGCGGCAGAGGGGCAGTAACATGAACCAGGCTTATTTCATCGCCGGCACCGACACTGACGTTGGCAAGACCACCATCGCCGCCGGCCTGCTGCATGCGGCGCGTCAGCGTGACTTGAGTACCCTGGCAGCCAAGCCGGTGGCGTCCGGTTGTGTGGTCACCCCCAAGGGGTTGCGCAACAGCGATGCCCTGGCGCTTATCGATGAAAGCTCGATCAAGCTGCCTTATGAGCAGGTCAATCCTTTCGCCTTCGAGCCGGCCATCGCCCCCCATGTCGCCGCGCGCGAAGCCGGGGTAGCGCTGAGTGTGCCGACGTTGCTGGAAGCCATGCACCATGTGCTGGCACAGAGTGCCGATTTCACCCTGGTCGAAGGTGCCGGGGGATGGCGCGTGCCGCTTTCGGACCACGCCAACCTGTCGGACCTGGCGATTGCCCTGAAGCTGCCGGTGATCCTGGTGGTTGGCGTGCGCCTCGGGTGTATCAACCACGCCCTGCTCAGTGCCGAGGCGATTGCCCGGGATGGCCTGCAACTGGCCGGTTGGGTGGCGAATATCGTCGACCCACGGACATCGCGGTTGGAAGATAACCTTTCCAGCCTGGCCGAGCGGCTGCCCGCGCCTTGCCTGGGGCGGGTGCCATGGCTCAAGCAGGCGAGTGCGGATGCAGTGGCCGCGCATCTGCAGCTGGATCTGCTGGACTAGACGGCCTGCCGGATGGCGGCATGATCCGGTCTATTGGCTGGCACTAGGCTATTAGGGATTTAAACGGGCCTTTTTCCGGCTGGCCTGCTTTAATAAGCCCTGTTCATTACCCAGCGTCACGGAGTCCTGACATGGAAATCAACGCAAGCTCCGCCTTCTACGCAGGCCTGGGGGCCATCCAGAACGGGCAGAACCGTGTCGACCAGGCCGCCCAGCAGATCGCCAGTGGCGCCGTCGAGCGTGGCAACACCAGCCAGTCCACCGACTACCAGGCCGAGCGCCTGCGTGGCGTCGACCGCAGCCAGCAGATGGACCTGGCCACCAGCACCGTGCAACTGGCGCTGGGCAAGCAGGAAGTCGAACTGGGCGTCAAAGTCGCCAAGGCCTCGGACGAAATGCTCGGTCGGTTCATCGACACCTACGCCTGATCGTCACCTCACATTCAGCAACATCGCGGGGCAAGCCCGCTCCCACGCCCCGCCCTGCGGCATCGCGTGGGAGTGGGCTTGCCCCGCGATGCGTTTAGAGGGTGGTGGCGTAAATGTCATGCTGGGCGGCGTAAATGACACTGAGCCTTCCTTGACATCGCAGCCACCTAAACGTAAGTTTCAAACAACTGTTTGATCGATAGCCGCCAAGCGTTGGTCGGTGTCAGCGGTCTCCCCAGAGAACTCATCACAGAGGTTCATCGCAATGCCTGATTACAAAGCTCCCTTGCGTGATATCCGCTTCGTCCGCGACGAACTGCTTGGCTATGAGGCGCACTATGCGAGCCTGCCGGCCTGCCAGGACGCCACGCCAGACATGGTGGACGCGATTCTTGAAGAAGGCGCGAAATTCTGTGAGCAGGTATTGGCCCCGCTGAACCGTGTCGGTGACCTGGAAGGCTGCACCTGGAGCGAGTCGGGCGTGAAAACGCCGACCGGCTTCAAGGAAGCCTACGAGCAATTCGTCGAAGGCGGCTGGCCAAGCCTGGCCCATGACGTCGAACACGGCGGCCAGGGCCTGCCCGAGTCGCTGGGCCTGGCCCTGAGCGAGATGGTCGGTGAGTCGAACTGGTCGTGGGGCATGTACCCAGGCCTGTCCCACGGCGCGATGAACACCATCTCCGAGCACGGCACCCCCGAGCAGCAGCACACCTACCTGACCAAGCTGGTGTCCGGCGAGTGGACCGGCACCATGTGCCTGACCGAACCGCACTGCGGTACCGACCTGGGCATGCTGCGCACCAAGGCCGAGCCTCAGGCCGACGGCAGCTACAAGGTGTCCGGCACCAAGATCTTCATCTCGGCCGGTGAACACGACATGGCCGACAACATCGTCCATATCGTCCTGGCCCGCCTGCCCGATGCGCCTGCCGGCACCAAAGGCATTTCGCTGTTCATCGTGCCCAAGTACCTGCCAAACGCCGAAGGCGGCGTCGGTGAGCGCAACGGCGTGAGCTGCGGCTCGCTCGAGCACAAGATGGGCATCCACGGCAACGCCACCTGCGTGATGAACTTCGACAGCGCCACCGGCTACCTGATCGGCCCAGCCAACAAGGGCCTGAACTGCATGTTCACCTTCATGAACACCGCACGCCTGGGCACCGCACTGCAGGGCCTGGCCCACGCTGAAGTGGCGTTCCAGGGCGGCCTGAAGTACGCCCGCGATCGCCTGCAGATGCGCTCCCTGACCGGCCCGAAAGCGCCTGAAAAGGCGGCCGACCCGATCATCGTCCACCCCGACGTGCGCCGCATGCTGCTGACCATGAAGGCCTTCGCCGAAGGTAACCGTGCGATGGTCTACTTCACCGCCCAGCAGGTGGATATCGTCAAGTACAGCCAGGATGAAGAGGCCAAGAAAAAGGCCGACGCACTGCTGGCCTTCCTCACCCCGATCGCCAAGGCCTTCATGACCGAAGTCGGCTTTGAAGCTGCCAACCACGGCGTGCAGATCTACGGTGGCCACGGCTTCATCGCCGAGTGGGGCATGGAGCAGAACGTGCGCGACAGCCGCATTTCCATGCTGTACGAAGGCACCACCGGCATCCAGGCCCTCGACCTGCTCGGCCGCAAGGTGCTGATGACCCAGGGCGAGGCGCTCAAAGGCTTCACCAAGATCGTCCACAAGTTCTGCCAGGGCCAGGAAGGCAACGCTGCTACCAAAGAGTTCGTCGAGCCACTGGCGGCGATCAACAAGGAGTGGGGCGAGCTGACCATGAAGATCGGCATGGCGGCGATGAAGGATCGCGAGGAAGTCGGTGCCGCTTCGGTGGATTACCTGATGTATTCCGGCTATGCCTGCCTGGCCTACTTCTGGGCCGACATCGCTCGCCTGGCCGCCGAGAAGTTGGCTGCCGGCACCAGCGAAGAGGCGTTCTACACCGCCAAGCTGCAGACTGCGCGCTTCTACTTCCAGCGCATCCTGCCGCGCACCCGCACGCATGTCGCGGCGATCCTGTCTGGTGCCGACAACCTGATGGCGATGAAGGAAGACGATTTCGGTCTGTCCTACTAAGCCTGCCGGCTGTAGCAAAACCGTCTGCCGTTATCGGCAGGCGGTTTTTTTTTGCCCATCGATTCAGGTGGCCAAGTGGCAGCGGTCCGCCAGGCAGGGGCTCAGACATCTCCAACGCGATCACGGAGCAAGCCCGTTCTTGCAAAAAGAAGGGAAAAGTCTGCAGAGATGTCGCATCCAGTAACGAGTGTGCCTCAAGCATGCACACCTGCCTGCCGTTAACCCGACGTCAAAATTTCATCTATTCAGGTGCACAGTGGATGAAGTAGGGGCACAATGCCATTATTGATCTGCCGGGTCGGAGATTACCCTTGTTTCGTCTATCCGCTGTACGCGCGAGCCACTTCCTGCCTTCGCTGGTTCTTTTGCTGTCGGGCCTTGCCGCGGCCTATGTGAGGGACCTGAGTGTCTTCTTCACATCGCTGTTCAATGTGCTGCCTACCTTGGTCCTGCTGCTGGGCGGGGCCTATTGCGCGGTGTATCGCCGGCAGCGCGAGCTGTTCCTGATGGTCACGGTATACATCGCCTATTTCCTGCTCGACACCCAGACCGACTTCTACCGCGACAATGGCCGGGTGCGCGAGGATGCTGCGGTGATCTTCCACCTGGTCTGCCTGCTGCTCCCGGCGTTGTTCGGCCTGTATGCGGCCTGGCAGGAACGTACCCACCTGGCCCAGGACATGCTCGCCCGCTTTGCCGTGCTGTTTGCTGTCGGCAGCGTGGCGCTGGCGCTGGAGCAGAGCTTCCCCGAGGCCCTGTTGGGCTGGCTGGCGGAGATCCGCTGGCCGTCGCTGCATGGCCAGTGGATGAGCCTTATCCAGTTGGCCTACCCGCTGTTCATCGTCGTGTTCATCCTGCTGGTGGTGCAGTACCTGCGCGAGCCCCGGCCCTTGCATGCGGCACAGGTCATCGGGCTGATCGGTATCTTCTGGATGCTGCCCAAGACCTTCATCCTGCCGTTCACCCTGAACATCATGTGCAGCCAGGTGATGCTGATGATCGCTGCTGCAGTCTCCCACGAGGCCTATCAGATGGCCTTCCGCGACGAACTGACCGGCCTGCCGGGGCGCCGCGCATTGAACGAGCGCATGCAGCGGCTGGGGCGCAACTACGTGATCGCCATGAGCGACGTCGACCACTTCAAGAAATTCAACGATACCCATGGCCATGACGTCGGTGACCAGGTTCTGCGCCTGGTGGCCAGCCGCCTGTCCAAAGTCACCGGTGGTGGCCGAGCCTACCGCTATGGCGGCGAGGAGTTTGCCCTGGTGTTCGCTGGCAAGACCGCCGAGGAATGCCTGCCGCACCTGGAGGCGGTGCGCGAGATGATCGCCAACTACGCCATTCAGCTTCGCGACCAGAGCAACCGCCCGCAGGATGATGGCGCCGGCCGACAACGCCGTGCTGGCAACGGCAGCAGTACGGTTTCGGTCACCATCAGCATCGGTATCGCCGAGCGCCAGCTTGAGCATCGCAACCCCGAGCAAGTGCTCAAGTCCGCGGACCAGGCCCTGTACAGCGCCAAGGGCGCGGGGCGTAACTGCGTGATGACCTTCGGCCAGCAATCACAGCGCGGTGCCATACGAATGGCGTGACCATGGCTGACCATTCGGTCGGATGATGACCCTATGTCTCGAAAAAGTTGTTCGGTTACACTGGCTACAACCCAGTGCCGCGGTCCCGTCGGACCGCCCCGAGCCTTATAGCGAGAGGTTGTCATGGCTGAATATAAAGCGCCCCTGCGCGATATGCGCTTCGTTCTCAATGAAGTCTTCGACGTGGCCACACTCTGGTCGCAGCTGCCTGCCCTGGCCGAGACGGTCGATGCCGACACCGCCATGGCCGTGCTGGAAGAGGCCGGCAAGGTCACCAGCAAGACCATTGCCCCGCTGAGCCGTGCCGCCGACGAAGAAGGCTGCCACTGGGAAAACGGCGCAGTGCGCACCCCGGCAGGCTTTATCGAGGCCTACCAGACCTTTGCCGAAGGTGGCTGGGTGGGCGTGGGTGGCGATCCGCAGTTCGGCGGCATGGGCATGCCCAAGGCGATTTCCGCCCAGGTCGAAGAGATGGTCAACGCCTCGAGCCTGGCGTTTGGCCTGTACCCGATGCTCACCGCCGGTGCCTGCCTGTCGATCAACGCCCACGCCAGTGAGGCGCTGAAGGAGAAATACCTGCCGAACATGTACGCCGGCGTCTGGGCCGGTTCCATGTGCCTGACCGAGCCCCACGCCGGTACCGACCTGGGCATCATCCGCACCAAGGCCGAACCGCAGGCCGACGGCAGCTACAAGGTCAGCGGCACCAAGATCTTCATCACCGGTGGCGAGCACGACCTCACCGAGAACATCATCCATCTGGTGCTGGCCAAGCTGCCGGACGCACCGGCGGGCCCCAAGGGCATTTCGCTGTTCCTGGTGCCCAAGTTCCTGGTCAACGAAGACGGCAGCCTCGGTGCGCGCAACCCCGCCAACTGCGGCTCGATCGAGCACAAGATGGGCATCCAGGCCTCGGCCACCTGCGTGATGAACTTCGACGAGGCAGTCGGCTATATCGTGGGTGAGCCGAACAAGGGCCTGGCCGCCATGTTCACCATGATGAACTACGAGCGCCTGGGTGTTGGCATCCAGGGCCTGGCCTCGGCCGAGCGCTCGTACCAGAACGCCGTCGAGTACGCCCGCGACCGCCTGCAGAGCCGCGCACCGACCGGCCCGCAAGCCAAGGACAAGGTCGCCGACCCGATCATCGTTCACCCGGACGTGCGTCGCATGCTGCTGACCATGAAAGCGCTGATCGAGGGTGGCCGGGCCTTCTCGAGCTACGTGGCGCTGCAACTCGACAGCGCCAAGTACAGCGAAGACGCCGCGACCCGCAAGCGCAGCGAAGAACTGGTAGCCCTGCTGACGCCAGTGGCCAAGGCTTTCCTCACCGACCTGGGCCTGGAGTGCACTGTGCACGGCCAGCAGGTGTTCGGTGGCCACGGCTATATCCGTGAGTGGGGCCAGGAGCAACTGGTACGTGATGTGCGCATCACCCAGATCTACGAAGGCACCAACGGCATCCAGGCCCTGGACCTGGTCGGTCGCAAGGTGGTGGCCAGCGGCGGCGCCTACTACCAGCTGTTTGCCGACGAGATCCGCCAGTTTGTCGTCGCCGCTGGCAGCGAGTTGGGTGAGTTCACCAAGCCGCTGGCGGCTTCCCTCGACCAGCTCGACGAACTGACGGCCTGGGTGCTGGACAAGGCCAAAGGCAACCCTAACGAGATCGGTGCGGCGTCGGTGGAGTACCTGCACGCGTTCGGTTACGTCGCCTATGCCTACATGTGGGCACTGATGGCCCGTGCGGCCAAGGCGGGCGAGGGCGATGCCGACTTCTACGGGGCCAAGCTGGGAACCGCACGGTTCTACTTCGCGCGGCTGTTGCCTCGGGTGCATTCGCTGGTGGCTTCGGTGAAGGCGGGGAGCGATTCGCTCTATCTGCTGGACGCAGAACAGTTCTGATCTACCTGTGGGCTGCCCTGCCGCCCACTCCAGCCCGTCTGGCGCCTTGATCGGCAGCGCTTACGCAGGGGCACGACTTTCGTGGCCCTGCTTGTGATTAATCGGAAAGCTGGAAGCATCGCCACCTGCTGACCTCGCCGTTTGCCAAGGAATCCTCTTGTAAGCTTTGTCTTACATGACGTGGTGACTTTTCGCCCCTTTCCTAAGATTGGATCCACGGTTACTCTTTCTTACATGGACGTAGCGCAGGAAGCGCAATGGACAAACAGGGACACGAAAGGATCCTGCCAGGACGGTGGGGAGATAAGGATGTCAAAGGGAAACAGTCTAGGAAACCTCGCTTCGGCGGGGTTTTCTTTGTGCCTGTGTTTTTCAGCCGAGCACGTCCAGCGGTGACACACCCAGCTGACGCGCGTCTGTCTCTGCTTCCAGCAGGGTGCGCAGCAGCTCCACCGACGCCTGCTGGCGCTGGGCATCGCGGAATACCAGGCCGACCTTAAGCGGTACCCGCGGCTCGCTCAAGGGCTTCCACAGCAGTGCCTGGTCATCCTCGGCAGCCTCTTTGGCCCGCCCTGGCAGGACGGTGGCCAGCGCCGTGTGCGCCAGGCTGTCGAGAATCCCCGCCATGTTGTTCATCTCTGCCTGTACCTGCGGCCTGCGGCCCAGGTTGGCCAGTTGCGCCTTCCAGATCTGGCGGATCTGGAACTCTTCACCCAGCATCAGCATCGGCAGTTCGGCCGCCTGGCGTAGCGAGACCTTCTTGAAGTCTTTCAAGGGGTGGGTATTGGGGATGACCAGCTGCAATTCGTCCTCATACAGCAACAAGCCATGCAGCCCCGGTTGGCGCGGTGGCAGGTAGCTGATCCCGATATCCAGGTTGCCGTTGAGCAAGCGTCGCTCGATCTCCAGCCCCGACAGTTCATAGATCTGCACCACAAGGTGCGGCTGAGCCTTGCGCACGCGTTCCAGCAGCTGCGGCACCAGGCTTGGCCGCACGGTCTGCAGCACGCCGATGGCCAGGGTACGCAGCGACTGGCCCTTGAAGTTGCGCATGGCCTCGTGGGCCCGCTGCAGGCCATCGAGCAGTGGCAGAGCGTGGTTGTACAGGGTGTGGGCGGCCAGGGTTGGCAGCAGGCGTTTGTTGCTGCGTTCGAACAGGCTCAGGTCGAGGCTGTGCTCCAACTGACGGATCTGTTGCGACAGGGCCGGCTGGGACAGTGACAGGCGTTCGGCGGCGCGGCCCACATGGCCTTCTTCATACACCGCGACGAAATAACGCAGTTGGCGAAAATCCATAAGTGATACTTATCAAAAAAGCTGCAAAATCCAAATGGCCCCGGAGCGCCCCGAGGCCTAGTCTATCGCCGTATTCCAGCGGGTTACAGCGATCATCGACGCGATTGTTACCCCGGATGAAAAACACTTTTGATAGGCAAGGCAAAATATCAAATCCGGCATTCGACCGGAGGCCTTGACCGCCGCCGACCGTGAATGGCTGGAGCCCTGATGAACCTGTTCAACCTGCGCCGCCCGGCCCCTGCCGTGGCAGCTCCCAAGCCGGTACCGATGCCCGAGCCCGCCACGGCGCAGCTATCGCGTGAACGGCTGATGCCCGGCAGCGAGCGTGCGGCGCAGGTGTTCGTGCGTGGCCAGGGTTCCTGGCTGTGGGACAGTGAAGGGCATGCCTACCTGGACTTCACCCAGGGCGGCGCGGTCAACAGCCTCGGCCACAGCCCGAACGTGCTGGTCAAGGCGTTGAGCAACCAGGCCCAGGCATTGATCAACCCGGGCGCGGGTTACCACAGCCGCACCCTGCTCAGGCTGGTCGAGCTCCTGTGCCAGAGCACCGGCAGTGACCAGGCCTACCTGCTCAACAGCGGCGCCGAGGCCTGTGAAGGGGCGATCAAGCTGGCGCGCAAGTGGGGCCAGCTGCACCGTAACGGCGCCTACCACATCATTACCGCCAGCCAGGGCTGCCACGGGCGAAGCCTGGGGGCGCTGTCGGCCTCCGACCCGTTGCCGTGCAACCGCTGCGAGCCAGGGTTGCCGGGTTTCAGCAAGGTGCCGTTCAACGATCTGGCCGCGCTGCATGCGGCGGTGGACTCGCGCACTGTGGCGATCATGCTCGAACCGATCCAGGGCGAGGCCGGCGTGATTCCTGCCACCCGTGAATACCTCAAGGGCGTCGAGCAGCTGTGCCGTGAACTGGGCATCCTGCTGATCCTCGACGAGGTGCAAACCGGCGTAGGGCGTTGCGGTGCCCTGTTGGCGGAACATGCCTACGGCGTGCGGGCCGACATCGTCACCCTAGGCAAGGGCCTGGGCGGCGGTGTGCCATTGGCGGCGTTACTGGCCCGCGGTTCGGCCTGCTGCGCCGCCCCCGGCGAGCTGGAAGGCAGCCACCACGGCAACGCACTGATGACCGCTGCTGGGCTTGCGGTGTTGCAGACCGTGCTGGAGCCGGGGTTCTTCGAGCAGGTACAGGACAGCGGTCGGCACCTGCGCGACGGCCTCAGCCGCCTGGCCGGGCGCTATGGCCAGGGCGAAGTGCGCGGCCAGGGCCTGCTGTGGGGCCTGCAGTTGCGCGATGACGCCGCCGCAGCCTTGGTCGAGGCCGCGCTGCATGAGGGGCTGCTGCTCAATGCACCGCAGGCCGATGTGGTGCGATTCTCGCCGGCCCTGACGGTGAGCAAGGGCAACATCGACGAGATGCTCCTGCGCCTGGCCCGCGCCTTTGCCCGTGTGCACGCCCAGCAAGCCAACCGCCGCGAAGTGTCGGCCTGACCGCGCACCCGGGGTAACGAATTTCAACGAACCGTCTCGCGTTTCTGCGCATCGCCCTTGGCCTGTAGTGTTTGGCTCGGGGCGTTTTTTTTGCCTGGCGTTCAGTGATGGAACCACCGGGCGGTGCGGCTAGTCTTTGTTGAAACCCTTCAAGGAGCGTTTCGCATGGATTTCATTCGCATCATCATCGCCATCATCCTGCCGCCACTGGGGGTGTTCCTCCAGGTGGGTTTCGGTGGGGCATTCTGGCTGAACATCCTGCTGACCTTGCTGGGGTACATTCCGGGCATCGTGCATGCGGTGTACATCATCGCCAAGCGTTGAGGCGGCCGGTGTGGGCGCAACTGTCTTTGTAGGAGCGGCCTTGTGTCGCGAAAGGGCTGCGTAGCAGCCCCAGGATTATTGGGTTGGCGCAAAGATCGCCGGGGCCGCTTTGCGGCCCTTTCGCGACACAAGGCCGCTCCTACAGCAGCCCCTGTCCGTCTACTGGCCCAGTACCCGGCAATAGAACTTCCACTCCTGCTCCAGCGCATGCGCCAGGTTCGCCGCCTGGCGAAACCCATGCCGCTCGCCGGGATAGAAATGCCCCTCGGCCTCGATGCCGTTGGCTATGAGGGCGTCGAGCATGCTACGGGTTTGCTCCGGCACCACCACCGCGTCCAACTCGCCCTGGAAGAAGACCACCGGCACCTTTATCCGCCCGGCGTGCAGCAGCGGCGTGCGTTGGCGATAGCGTTCGGCATCGCGCAGCGGGTCGCCGATCAACCAGTCGAGGTAATCGCCCTCGAACTTGTGGGTCGCACGGCCAAGTGCCTCAGGGTCGCTGACGCCATAAAGGCTGGCGCCGGCACGGAAGACCTGGTGGAACGCCAAGGCGCACAAGGTGGTATAGCCGCCGGCGCTGCCGCCGCGGATAAAGGCCTGGCTCGGCTCGATCAGGCCCCGTGAGGCGAGGTGGGCGACGGCGGCGCAGGCATCCTCCACGTCGCTCTCGCCCCAGCGCAGATGCAATGCCTGGCGGTAGGCACGGCCATAGCCGCTGCTGCCGCGGTAGTTGAGGTCGGCGACGGCGAAACCGCGCTGGGTCCAGTACTGGATACGCGGGTCGAGCACCGGGTAGCAGGCCGAGGTCGGGCCGCCGTGGATGAACACCAACAGTGGCGACGGTGTGCCACCGGCCATGGCGGGGTAGAAAAAGCCGTGGGCCAAGCCATCGCCGCTGGCGTAGCGGATCGGCTGCGGGGTGCTGATGTGCGCGGCTGGCAGTACTTGCGCGCCGCCTGCCAGTACCTGGACGTCATGGTTGCTGCGGTCGATGGCGATCACTGCCGGCGGGCTGATCGGCGATGCGGCGATGGCGTAGATATGCCCTGCATCCATGGCCAGGCTGCGAAAGCGCGTATAGGCGCTGGCGTAACGCACCATCTCGCCCGTGTTGCTGCGTAGCCCGAGCTGGCCGAAGCCGTCCTCGAACCAGCTGGCCAGGTAGCTTTGCGGGCCAAGTGCCAGCCAGGTGCAGGGCCCAAGTTGCCAGGGGGCCGCGGCGTGGTCGGCAATTGCCGAGGGCAGGCGCTGCCAGTGCCCATCGACCTCGCCCCAGGGCTGCCAGTAGCCGTCCAGGTCAGACAGACAGTACAGGCGGCCCTGGGCATCGAAGCGCGGTTGTTGCAGGGACTCTGCGCCCCCGGCGATGCAGTGTGGCGCCCCCCACGCACCGCTGGCATCGCGCTTGCGACACATCAAGCGGGTAACGGTCCAGGGCTGATGCGGGCGGTCCCATTCAATCCAGGCCAGGCGGCAGCCATCGCCGCTGATGGCCGGTGTGGCATAGAAGTCGGCGCCTTCGGCGAGCACATCGCGCCGGCCTTCGGCAAGGGCAACCAAGCGGTGCTCGACGTGGCTGCCATGACGCTCCTCGACCGCCAGCACCTCACCCGCGTGCCACAACAGGTCGCCGTAACGGCAATCGGTGTGCTGGGTCAGCCCGCGAGGTGGCGTGCCATCGAGCGCCTGGAGATAGACCTGTTGATCGTTCTCGTTGACGAACGCCAGGCCATCACCCGTGAGGCAGAAGCTGCCGCCACCATATTCGTACACCCGGCTGCGCACACTGAATCCATCGGGGGTGAGGCAGTGGGCCTGTTGGTTGCGCCAGTGCCAGATACGGCAAGCGCCGTCGGCTGGGCGGAATTCATTCCAGAACAACCCTTGCTCACCGGCCTTGAGCTCGGCGAAATCGGTGCCGGCGGCCACCGCCTGTGCGGCGCTGAATTCAGCCGCGGGCGATGACATGGGAGTTGCGCTCATTGCGGAAAGTCAGCTCTTCGATGGCAAGGGTGGCGTGCTCTGCTTCCTCGCGGGCCTTGAGGATGATGCCGTGGTCCGGCGATTTGCCGCACACAGGGTCGGCCTTGCTGGCATCGCCGGTGAGCATGAACGCCTGGCAGCGGCAGCCGCCGAAGTCCTTTTCCTTCTCGTCGCACGAGCGGCAGGGTTCGGGCATCCACTCATAACCGCGGAAGCGGTTGAAGCCGAACGAGTCGTACCAGATGTGGTGCAGGTCATGCTCGCGCACATTGGGGAACTGCACCGGCAACTGGCGCGCGCCATGGCACGGCAGGGCGGTGCCGTCGGGGGTGATGGTCAGGAACAGGCTGCCCCAGCCGTTCATGCAGGCTTTGGGGCGCTCTTCGTAGTAGTCCGGGGTGACGAAGATCAGCTTGCAGGGGTGGCCTTCGGCCTTGAGCTTGGCGCGATACTCGTTGGTGATGCGCTCGGCGCGCTCCAGCTGCTCGCGGGTTGGCAGCAGGCCCAGGCGGTTGAGCTGCGCCCAGCCGTAGAACTGGCAGGTGGCGAGTTCGACGAAGTCGGCTTCCAGGGCGATGCACAGTTCGATGATGCGGTCGATCTTGTCGATGTTGTGCCGGTGCGTGACGAAGTTGAGCACCATCGGGTAGCCGTGGGCCTTCACTGCCCGGGCCATCGCCAGTTTCTGCGCGAACGCCTTCTTCGAGCCGGCCAGCAGGTTGTTCACTTGCTCGTCGCTGGCCTGGAAGCTGATCTGGATATGGTCCAGCCCGGCCTCTTTGAAGGCGGCAATCTTCTGCTCGGTCAGGCCGATGCCGGAGGTGATCAGGTTGGTGTAGTAACCCAGGCGCCGGGCTTCGCCGATCAGTTCGGCGAGGTCTTGGCGCACCAGCGGCTCGCCGCCGGAAAAACCGATTTGCGCAGCGCCCATCTCGCGGGCTTCGGCCATCACCTTGAACCACTGCTCGGTCGTCAGCTCCTTGCCCTGCTCGGCGAAGTCCAGCGGGTTGGAGCAGTACGGGCACTGCAAAGGGCAGCGGTAGGTGAGCTCGGCCAGCAGCCACAAGGGCAGGCCGACCGGTACCTCAGGCGAGGGTGATCCAGTGTTCGGCACGGGCCACCTCCATGAATTGCTCGATATCGTCGGCGACTTCGGGCACACCGGGGAACTGCTGTTCAAGCTCGCTGATGATCGCCGCAACACTGCGTTGGCCATCGACCAGCCCGCCGATCAGACCGGCGCTGTCGTTGAGCTTGATCATGCCTTCGGGGTACAGCAGCACATGGCCCTTCTGCGCCGGCTCGTACTGGAAACGGTAGCCGGGGCGCCAGGCGGGCACCTGTTCACGATTGAAGCTCATAGGGCGATCCCCTTGTGCCAGACCCGTTCAGCCGTGACGCTGTGATAGGGCGGGCGGTTCAGTTCATAGGCCATGCTCATGGCGTCGAGCATGCTCCAGAGGATATCCAGCTTGAACTGCAGGATCTGAAGCATGCGCTCCTGCCCGGCACGGGTGGTGTAGTGCTTCAGGGTAATCGCCAGGCCGTGTTCCACATCGCGGCGGGCCTGGCCCAGGCGGGTGCGGAAGTACTCATAGCCGGCCGGGTCGATCCACGGGTAGTGCTGCGGCCAGCTGTCCAGCCGCGACTGGTGGATCTGCGGGGCGAACAGTTCGGTCAGCGAGCTGCTGGCAGCCTCCTGCCAACTGGCGCGGCGGGCGAAGTTGACGTAGGCGTCGACGGCAAAGCGCACGCCGGGCAGCACCAACTCCTGGCTGCGCAACTGGTCCGGGTCCAGGCCCACGGCCTGGCCCAGGCGTAGCCAGGCCTCGATGCCGCCGTCCTCGCCTGGGGCGCCGTCATGGTCGAGCAGGCGCTGGATCCACTCGCGGCGCACTTCGCGGTCCGGGCAGTTGGCCAGGATCGCCGCATCCTTCATCGGGATGTTGACCTGGTAATAGAAGCGGTTGGCCACCCAGCCCTGGATCTGCTCGCGGCTGGCGCGGCCCTGGTACATCGCCACGTGAAACGGGTGATGGATGTGGTAATAGGCGCCCTTGGCGCGCAGGGCCTGCTCGAATTCGGCAGGGGACATCGGTGTTGCGTCATTCATTCAGCGCACTCCCTTGGAATGAAACATCGGCCCCTGTGGGAGCGGGTTTACCCGCGAATGCTTCGGTGCAATCACTGCCGCATTCGCGGGTGAACCCGCTCCCACAGGCTTGTGCAGCACCTTCACAATTCGATGCTCATGCCATCGAAGGCCACTTCCACACCCCGACGCAGCACCTCGGCCCTTTGGGGCGAGTCTTCGTCGAGGATCGGGTTGGTGTTGTTGATGTGGATAAGCACCTTGCGCTGGCGCCCGAAGCCGTCCAGCACTTCGAGCATGCCGCCTGGGCCATTCTGCGCCAGGTGGCCCATCTCGCGGCCGGTGCGGGTGCCGACACCGCGACGCTGCATCTCATCATCCTCCCACAGGGTGCCGTCGACCAGCAGGCAGTCGGCGCCGTGCATCATCTGCAACAGCTTGTCGTCGACCTGGCCCAGGCCAGGGGCATAGAACAGCTTGCCGCCGGTGCGGGTGTCCTCCACCAGCAGGCCCAGGTTGTCGCCCGGGTGCGGGTCGAAACGGTGCGGCGAGTAAGGCGGTGCGGCGCTGCGCAGGGGGAAAGGGGTGAAGCGCAGGTTGGGGCAGGCGTCGATCACGAAGCTGCCTTCGAGCTCGATGCGGTTCCAGGTCAGGCCACCGTTCCAGTGGCTGAGCATGTTGAACAGCGGGAAGCCGGTGGTCAGGTCCTGGTGGACCATGTCGGTGCACCACACCTTGTGCGGGCAGCCTTCGCGCAGGCTGAGCAGGCCGGTGGTGTGGTCGATCTGGCTGTCGAGCAAAACGATCGCGTCGATGCCGGTATCGCGCAGGGCGCGGGCCGGCTGCATGGGCGCAAAGGCCTGCAACTGGGCGCGGATGTCGGGCGAGGCGTTGCACAGGATCCAGTGCTCGCCGTCGTCGGACAGGGCGATCGACGACTGGGTGCGCGCGCTGGCGCGCAGGGTGCCGTCGCGGTAGCCCTTGCAGTTGACGCAGTTGCAGTTCCACTGGGGGAACCCGCCGCCGGCGGCGGAACCGAGAATCTGGATGTACATGGCTGATCTTTACCCGAAAACCGTATCCGAAAAACGACAACGCCCCGGCTGGCCGAGGCGTCGAATCACACTGGCACTTAGCGGCTGGCGAAGTACATGGTGACTTCGAAGCCGATACGCAGGTCGGTGTAGGCAGGTTTGGTCCACATGGGTTGACTCCTTCCGGATGGGGTGGGTTGATCGGTTACTCATTGGGCCGCGCTTGGAGTGCGCGGTTCCATTGGCTGAGATTGCGCTATCTTACAAGAAAAATTTGTACTGAAAGGTTAATTCTTCGAAAAGCGCCATTGCATGATGGGTAACAATCGGCTGCGCGTCAGTGCCAGCTCGTGTTTGGTGCCGCAGCGTTGGCGAGGCATAGCCAACCGTGCTCGGCGTCGAGCAACCGGCGCAGGAGGTCGTCCAGATGCGCTTGCCCGACAGTGAGAATAGACCTGCTCATGTGGGAAAGATCCGAATTTTGTGTCGCCAGATGTGCCTGCCACGCCCATTCCGCGACTTCGGCGTTGCCCATGGCGCTTTCTTCTAACTGCCCGGCAAGCTGCTGGCGGGCGTTGCTGTCGAGGCTAACACCACCCTCCAGCAACTGGAGCAGGTGCCCGAGGATCTGCTCATGACTGGCGTGGGGTGATTGCACGCCGAACAGCAGCCCGCCAACTCCTTCGACCTGACGAAAGGCGCTGAACACGGCATATCCCAGCTGCAGCTCGACCCGCAGGCGTTGGTACACCGGGCCTTGCAGCAAGTGTGCGAGCAGGCGGCCGGCCGCCTGCAGCTCAGTCGGTAACGGGCAGAACAGCAGCAGTGCCGGCTCGCTGCCAGACGTCTGTACCTGCCGCCACTGCCGGCCAGTGATCGCCACCTTCGCCCTGGGTGTGCCGGGTTGGCCCATGATCCCCTGCAAAGCAGCCCCCAGGGGGTTGTGCTGGGATGCCGCGAAGCCCACTGCCAGGCCCTGCCAGCGGGCTTGCTGCCACAGTGAGTCGAGCCAGGGCGGGGTGAGGATGCAGGATGGCTGCGGTTGTTCCTCACCGGCCATCAGCGCATCCGGTAGTGCCTTGAGCAGGGCACGTATCGGGATCAGCCCCGGTTCCACGGCAGCAGGGGCAGTCCAGTGCTCGGCGGCGGGGCTTTGCATGAGCGCGAGGGCCTCTTCGATACCTCTGATCACCGCCATCGGCTGGCCGGCGGCCTGCAGTTGCCAGTACTCACCGCTGGCACTGAAACGCAACTGCAGGGCAACACGCTCGGCGCGCTCCTGCAGCGGTTGCAGGGCGCGTTCGATGATTGCCTGGAAGCGTTGGCGCAGCGGTGACGGGATATGCAAACGCAAGTAGAGGCTGGCGAACTGGCGGTTGGGCGGCAGGTTGTCGTCGAGGGTCAGGGCCGTGGGTAGTGGGGCGCTGCGGGCTGGCATCGTGCTGTCCAGCAGCGGCTCTGCGGGTGGCAACTGCCAGCGGCCGCGGCCTGCGTGAGGCAAGCTGTCCAGCAACGTGGCGAAGGCAGCGAGGCCCTGCGCATCGAGCTTCTCAAAGGGCTGGCCACTGCTGTCGCGGCGCGCCAGTTCGAGCGCGCTGCAGCTTTGCTCGCGGCAATGCTGCAACTGGGCGTAGGCATCGTTCAACTGGGCAGCCGGCTGCCTGCGGATGAAGCCCAGCCAGCCGTGCAGCATCGACTGTGCCGTGCTCAGTGAGGCAGTGGCGGGCAGCAGCAGCTGGATATGCCAGAGCATCTGCCCGGCGTGGGCATAAAGCACTTGCGTCGTGCAGCCCTGCAGCCAGCCGCGCTGGCGCAGTTCGGCCAGCCAGCCGCCCGGTCGGCTGTCGTTGAGCAGGGTCAGTAGCAGGTCCAGTGCCTGTTCTGCCGCCGCGGGCAGGCCTTCATGGGCGAACAGCAGGTCATGGCGTGAGCCGCTGGCCGCGAGGGGCCGTAGTTGCCCGTCGAGCAGGGCCGCAGGGGTATCCCGTTGTTCCCGCACACCGGCCGGGAACAGCGCACCGAACTGTTCGCCCAATTGCTCCAGCTCGTCCAGTGGCTGTGGCCCGGCCAGGCTCAAGGTGATCTGGCCGCCCTGGTAGTAACGCCGATGGAAAGTGTTCAGTGCCTGCTGGAAGCCGCGAGCGTGCAGCGCCAGGCTGTGCCGGTTGCCCGCATGGAAGCCGCTGAGTGGATGGCGTGGCGACACCGACTGCAGCAGGCTGAACTGGCGTTGGGCTTCGGGGTTGCGCGACCAGGCGATGAACTCGGCGTGGATGACCTCGCGTTCACGACGCTGGCGTTCCAGGCCGAGGTCCGGTTCGATGAGCATTTGGCACAGGCGCTCCAAGCCACCGGCCAGTGCAACGGGCGGCACCTCGAAGAAAAAATCGGTGGTGCGCTCACGGGTGCTGGCGTTCACCTGGCCGCCCAGGCCCTGCACGTAGCGCATCAGGCCGTCTTGCAACGGGAAGCGGGCAGTGCCGAGGAAGAACAGGTGTTCAAGGAAATGGGCCAGGCCCGGCCACTTCGCTGGCGCATCATGGCTGCCGGCGTGTACCCGCAAGGCTGCAGCGGCGCGCTTGAGGCGCGGGGCGTGGCGCAGGGTCAGGTGCAGGCCGTTGGGCAGGTTCAAGTGACGGGTAGTGTCGGGCATGGCGCCATGCTAGCGCGCCGAGGCGATGTTGTCTGTCCTGGCCTCATCGCGGGGCAAGCCCGCTCCCACGAGCGCCATGTAGCTACGTGGGAGCGGGCTTGCCCCGCGATGGCCTGATCAGCTTTGACGCAGGTGCAAGTCCTGGCGCAGATCCGCCAAGTACGGGAACGCCTCTCGCCCTTTCACCACTCGCTCGTGCTCCAGTTCCGCCAGCAGCAGGCTCTCGTCACGCCCGGCCATCGCCAGCAGGCTGCCGTCCGGCCCTACGATGCTGCTCTGCCCGCAATACTGGATCTCACCTTCGCTGCCACAGTAGTTGGCGTAGACCAGGTAGCACTGGTTCTCCTGCGCCCGCGAGCGTACGGTCACCTGGCAGACGAAGTCGTAGGGCTCCATGTTGGCGGTCGGCACCAGAATCAGCTCTGCGCCGGCCAGTGCCAGGCGCCGGGCGTTCTCCGGGAACTCGATGTCGTAGCAGATCAGCAGGCCGACCTTCCAGCCGTCCAACTCGACCACCGGGAAGTGATTGGCGCCCGGGCTGAACATCGAACGGTCAAGTTCGCCGAACAGGTGGGTCTTGCGGTAGTTGCACAGGCTGCGGCCGTGGGCGTCGATCAACTGAACGCTGTTGTAGATCGCGCCGTCGTCGGCCCGCTCGGGGTAGCCGTAGACGATGGCGATGCGCTGAGCCTGGGCGATTTCCACCACGGTCATCGCCGAAGGGCCATCGTCGGCCTCGGCCAGGCGTTCCACCTGGTCCAGGCCAATGTTGTAGCCACTCAGGAACATCTCCGGGCACACCAGCAACTGGGCGCCTTGTTGGGCAGCCAGCTGGGCCTGGTGCTGCAGGCGTTCGAGGTTGCCGGGCACGTCCAGGGGGCCGGGCGTGCCCTGGAACAGGGCGATGCGCATCACGCTACTCCTTCGCTCAGTCGGCCAGGGCGATCGGTCCGATTTCATCGAACACATCGCCCGGGCCTGGGTTGTCCGGGTGGGTCTGGCCACCGAAGTGGTTCATGATACCCCACACCGCGTTCAGCGAAGTCTGCACCGCGCCTTCCACCCAGGCCGGGGTCCACGACACGTCGTCACCGGCGATGAAGATGCCGCGCTGCTCGGCGGGCATGTCCTGTTGCATGAAGTGCGCGTACATGCGCTGGTTGTAGCGATAGTGGCCCGGCAGCGCGCCCTTGAAGGCGCCGAGGAAGTGCGGGTCGGCCTCCCAGGAAATGGTGATCGGGTCGCCGATGATGTGCCCGGCGATGTCGGTCTTGGGGTAGATCTTCTTCAATGCGTCGAGGGCCAGCTGCACGCGCTTCTCGGTCGGGTGCGGCAGCATCTTCAAGGCATCGCTCATCCAGGCGTAGGACAGGCAGATCACCCCTGGCTTGTCGTCACCGTTGTCGAACAGGTAGGTGCCGCGGGTCAGGCGGTCGGTCAGGGTCATGCTCATCAGGTCGCGGCCGGTCTCTGGGTCTTTGTCTTTCCAGAATGGCCGGTCGACCATCACGAAGGTCTTCGACGACTGCATGTAGCGGGTGCGGTCCAGGGCCATCCACATCTTTTGCGAGAACAGCGCCTCCTCGCAGTCGATCTGGGTGGTCAGCAGCCAGCTCTGGCAGGTGGTGAGCACCGCCGCATAGTGGCGTACGTCGCCATAGTTGTCGGTAACGGCCAGCAGGCCATCGGAGGCCCGAGCGATGCGTTTTACCCCAGTGCGCGGTGCGCCGCCGTGCAGCGAGCGCAGGCTGGTGCCGGCCGGCCAATGGGCGCAACGCTCCGGCACATGGCGCCAGATACCCTGCGGTACCTGCTCGACGCCGCCGACGACCAGGTGCTGATGATCGTCGCAGTTGGTCATGACCACCCGGAAGATTTCCAGCATCGAGTTGGGGAAGTCGGAGTCCCAGCCGCCGGTACCGAAGCCTACCTGGCCAAACACTTCGCGGTGCTGGAAGCTCAGCTTGGCGAACGAGCGCGAGGTGGCGACGAAGTCATAGAAGGTGCGGTCATCCCACAGCGGCACCAGCTTGTTCCACAGGTCTTTCAGGCGTGGCACATCGCGGTCGCGGATGGCCTGCTGGATATCGCTGAATTGTGCGCCGCTTTCCAGGGCGTCGGCCCAGGCATCGGCCACTTCGTGGAACAGCTGCGGCAGGTCGGCCTTGTTTTCGGCGTAGTAGGTCTGGCCTTCGAGGTCGATCACTGTGCTGCCCGAGGCAGGGGTGAGCGGGTTGGGGAAGGGTTTGGTTTCCAGGCCCAGCTTGTCGACGTAGTGATAGAACGCCGTGGACGACACCGGGAAGCGCATGCCGCCGAGCTCGGCGACGATGCCATCGGTGCCATTGAAGGCTTGCGAACGCAGGCGCCCGCCCAGCTTCGACGCTTCGTACACCACCGGCTTGAGGCCCAGTTTCATCAGCTCGTAGGCCGCCACCAGCCCGGCAATGCCACCGCCTACAATCGCCACTTCCTCGCCATGCCGCGCCGCGGGGATGCTGCCCAGGCCGGCCGGGTGTTCCAGCCAGTCATCGAAGCCGAAGGGGAAGTCCGGACCGAAGATGGTGATGGGTTTCTTGCCGTCGGCGGGGTGGCGGTTGTTCTTGTTCATTTAATGACCTTGCCAGAGAGGCTGCGCAGCGGGCGGAGCCTGAGTATAGAGAATGACTGGAGGCCATTTTATGAAGTGCGGTGTTCGTAAATAAGATGCAGAGTGGCGTCGTTATGTCTTTTGTTTCGTCGTTATGATGCTGTTATATCTCATATCGACGAATCAGTTTAACGAGGCCAGAAGTTCGACTGTCTCGGGGTACTTCTGCACCAGGCGGATCAAGGCGATGGCCTGGGCGTTGGGTTGTGAGCGGCCTTGTTCCCAGTTCTCCAAGGTGCGCGCGTTGGTGCGCAGGTAGGCGGCGAACACCGCGCGTGACATGTTCAGGCGCTGGCGCAGTTCGATCAGTTCGTTGGGTAGCAGCGGTGCCAACTGTTCGAATTCGACCTTGTGCGAGCGCAGGGTGAGTTTGCCGGCCCGTTCGCCGGCGAGGGCGTCGAAGCCTTCGGTGAGTTCAGTGAAGATGTTGCGTGGCATTGGTTGTCCTCATCAGGTATTCGCGTTCCAGCAGGTGCTTGAGCGCCTGGCGTTGCTGGGCTGTCAGGTCATCCTGGACGTCCTTGCCGTAGAGCGTGAACAGCCAGAACTGCTGCCCGGTAGACCGCCAGTAGTAGATGATCCGCGTGCCACCGCGTTTGCCCTTGTGCCGTTGAGTGTCCGCGAAGCGCACCTTCCTCAGGCCTCCCGTGCCCTTGATGACATCGCCGGCATGTGGGTGCATCAGGAGCAATCGCTGCAGCAAGCGGAAATCCTCATCGTCCAGAAGTTGAGGGCGATAGCGCTCGAAGGCGGGTAATTCGACAAATAGCGCATCCATGCTTTTGTACGTATCCTGCGTATAGTTTGTGGCGTGGTCGCCAAGGCGTCAATAGGGCGGACTGCTGTCAGCCTAAATGGGGAGGGGAGAAGAGGGAGGGGGAGAGAATTGCTGGATATGTCGCAGATACAGGGCTGTAGCCTTGGATACCCCGTCTGCTCGGCATCTGCTGCGATGGGCTATCCAACCATTCCTACAGACCATCTAAAGATAGGGAATTATCCTACTTGCCTTGTCGCTCTGGTCTGGCTGCACGGGTAACTCTTCACGGCTAATTTCTTGCGGTCGCCGCACATTCGGTGACTGGGCGTGAGAACCCAGCAATCTTTACTTGGAGGCATGCTGTCATGGCAGCTGTGCGCGGGCAGGCTTTGCCTGGCCGGATTCAGCCTCCAAGTTGCCGGTTCTCACCCCGTGCATGGCTGCCACCCATTCCCGTGAGAAGGCTGCGTGGCGGTCTTTTCTCTGACCGGTTATGGAGGCTGTACCCATGAAAAAAATCGTCCCCGACCCACCTCTGAAACTGAACCCAACCACCGAACGTTCGTTCTGCACCTGCCAGTCCAGTCACCCGCCCATCTTCACCGTCCGCCCCGGCGTCGATGCCGCCGACGCGCTTGTGCACACCAGCATGTTGGCGTCCGCGATCCAGGAAATCGCCGACGACTACGCCCTGCATCACGCGCCCGAGGCGAATCGGGCGATGATCTGGTCGGTCGTGCATTCGGCTGAAACCATCCGGGCATTGGTGGATGGCCTGCTTGACGCGATGGAGGCCTGACGGCCGACCGTGGGGCAGTCAGCCCGGTTGCCCCCGGTCTACCTTGCTGCTGAGGATGATCGACGTGGTGGTCTTCTCGACCCCGTCGAGGCTGCCGATCTGGTCGAGCAACTGGTCCAGCTGCTCCGGCGAATCGCTATGCAGCCAGGCCACATAATCGAACTCGCCACTCACTGCACACAGCTGCTGCACCTGGCCCATGGCCGACAGCCGCCGCACCACCTCCTTGCCCGCGCGCGGCTGCACCTTGATCCCCACATAGGCTTGCAGCCCGCCACCGATCAGGCGCTGGCCAAGCCGTACGCCATAGCCGGTGATCACCTTGCTTTTCTCCAGCCGTGCCAGGCGCGAATTCACCGTGGTGCGGGCGATGCCGAGCAGGCGGGCGAGGGTGGCGACGCTTTCGCGGGCATTGATCTGCAACAGGGCGATCAGCTGGCGGTCGATTTCGTCGAGGGCGATGGGGCGTGAGTCAGGCATGGCGAATCTCTGCAAGGGACGCGCTAGCCTAGCCAGCCGCCACGGTGCAGGGCAAGCGCTGGCTTTTGTAGCGCAAGCCGCTAATATTGCGGCCTCACGCCCCCGGCAAGGATCGGGCGGCCACCATTGCAGGCGGAGTTGCAGATGAGTCTCAGGGACTGGTACTGGAAACGCTGGATTCGTCGCCAGGGGGGCAAAGTCAGCCTGGGGGTGTCGAAGTTCGGCAAGCGCGCCGTACTCGCCCTTGAGCAGGAGGTCCGCCTCGGCGATGTGATACTCGACTGCCGCGAGCTGTCGATCGGCGCCCACACCTACATCCGCAGCGATTGCCTTCTGCAACTGGTCGAGTCGATTGGTCGCTTCTGTTCGATCGGCAGCGGTGCCGTGATCGGCCAGGAAAAGAACACCCATCCGGTTGATTGGCTAAGTACCCACCCGTTCCAGTACACCGGCACGCCCCTTGAATACACCGCGCGCGTGGACATGGCCAGCATTGGCCACGATGTGTGGATCGGGCACAGCGCGATGGTGATGGAAGGGGTCAAGGTCGGTACCGGGGCGATCATCGCCACCCGTGCCGTGGTCACCCGGGACGTGCCGCCCTATGCCGTGGTGGCGGGTGTGCCTGCCCGGGTGGTCCGCTACCGCTATCCGCCAGAGATGATCGAGCGCCTGCTCGCCAGCCGTTGGTGGGAGCGTGATGTGCAGGCGTTGCAGCGCTTGCCGCTCAATGACCCGGCGGCCTGCCTGGCGGCAATGGAGCCACTTCCCCCGGCACGCTATGGGCGGATTCGCATCAGCCGTAAAGGTGGCGAGGTGTTGCCCGGCCCGCAGTGAGCACCCAGGCCACAGAAACGAAAAAGCCGCGCATCAGCGCGGCTTTTGTATTTCTGGTGGGCCCACACGGACTCGAACCGTGGACCAAAGGATTATGAGTTGTGGCCTAACACCACAACACTAGGTAAATCTAAGCAAATCCAGGGAAATATACAACTGCTACAACTAATTGATTTTCATAGATTTATCAAATTTAGGTAAATCATGAGGCACTTGGCACTGTACCTCTGTTGTACCTTTTTCTACCTCATCCGCGTTAACGCAGTGTGTACCACGGGATGGATGAACTTCCCCCAGGGTGGCCTCTTGCAGGGCAAACGTCGATGCCACGGATGGTGAAGTGCGGAATGGAGGAGCTGCCCTCTGGATGCCCTCTCGCTGGGCAGATGTCACTGCCTCGGATCTGGTAGTGGGGTATGGAGGAGGTGCCATCAGGATGGCCACGAGCTGGGCAGATATCGGTTCCTCGAATTGAGAAATGGGGTATTGATGAGCTTCCTTCCGGATGCCCGCGGGCTGGGCGCAGTTCTGTAGCCATTGCTGATCTCCTTCTCATGGGTTTTGAAAAAGACTAGCTGTAGAGCTCCGTATCGCTAGTGATACGGAGCCTATCCTATGTCTACTTACGTTGCTCTTGAGGATTGCCGGCAAGGGCTCGAGTGTAATCCAGGTCGTTAACCTTCACCGGATCGGCCTTGAGCCAGTAATTCTCAGAATTACAGTTGGTGCACATCAATTTTGTTCCATCTTCGTTCAGGGCGTACTTCGTTGATGAGTCTCTGGAGAGAAGCACCAGTTCATTGCCATCCACTTCGAAATTACGATCCGTCGAGATTAGTTTGTTCGCAGTGCTGTAAGTGAATGCCCAGTGTTTCACGCCTTTCTCAGGGCTTATCGACATAATGAATAGAGAGTCATCTTTATAGTGACGTTTAGCTACCCAGTCACCACTGAACTTAACCAGCTTTGCAGCTTCAGCCCTACGTTTCTCCTCTTCTCTTTCTGCCGCTTGGCGCTTCTCTTCTTGCGCTTTCAGCATCGAGTCTACGTCGTATGGCTCAGAATTGAGTAGTGCCCAGTCGATCGGCAGCCGGATCGAGCGTTCGCTGCAGTTTAGACAGTTCAGTCCGCGCTCATCTTCAGCACGTTTGAACGTCAGATGTACATTCTCTTTAGACGAGTCCAACAGAAGCTTTTCATTCTTATAAGATACTGCGAAATCGGTCAAGCCGCTGATTTCTGCTGTGGACTTATTTACAATGAAAAATTTGGCATTGTCACCAGTAATATTCAGCACTAGATGTTTGCCGTAAGGGCCATCCGTTCCGTAAGCGCCGCTAAAATCTTCTCCCCCGCATCCTGCCAGACTTCCAACGGCTACGAGTGCGGCTGCAAATTTCATTATGTGGTTCACAGACTAAGTCCTTTCATTGAGAGCTAAACGAATTAGAGTCTGGCCTGCAGGCGTGGCCAGATTGGTAACCCTAATTCCGCACCACGTGTGGCAGAAGCCGACCAGCACGCAGGGCGAGGCAGCTCTTGTAGAGCTTGCGCTGGCATTTTGACATCAAAAAACTGACTAGTGCTAGCCGGTAGAACGAATAGGGATCGGGAGGAAAAGCAGAGGACTGAAGCGAAAAGAGGAGCCTCAGGCTCCTCATTCTTTACTCCCTATGGGGTGGGGAGAGCGGGGCTCTGAGGCCCCTTGCTAAAGGGAGGAGATCGTCTGTATTCAGATCGAACCGCCTCTCAGTACCTGCCACACGCAGCGACTACGCTGGATTTACCCCTCCGCCTCGTACGCTGGACCGGCCAAGCGAATAGAATCATAACGGCTACTTCTCAGGTTTCCAACCCAAATTGTGCAGCCAACTGCCGGCGTTGAATTTCCTGGTCGGTATGCAGGTCTTCTCCCCAGCAGGATTCAGTCAGATGCTGGCGCGCCTCGTCGAGGGTCTCTCCCAGGATGGCCAAAAGGGCAGCCCTAGCGATTTCGTCGGTGCTGAGGAGGGCGATCGCACGCAGTTGGTAACGTTCGGGATCTGTCATTTAGGTATTCTCCGAGAGACGTTCCAGGCGTCTCGCTTCTTGCTGTAGGAATGTCAGCTCCGCTATCTCCGGATCGTTTGTCAGTGGGGGGTAGTGACGTTCGCCGAATAGCCTCTTCTTCGTGTAGGCCTTCATGTGTCCAGCCCAGTCCTCTCTATTTACGGGGGGAAGTCCCAAAGAATCCCTTTTCACTGCAACGTAGTAGCGGAGTTCCTTCAGGGCAAAACGGATTTCGTAATGATTAGGGAGTGAGAAAAATCCAGACAGTCCATAGAACCGCTCTAGTCGGTCTAGGTAGCTCTCCTTTTTGATCCAGCAGTACCAGACGCAAACGCTACCTAGTTTGATGCGAGGATCTGACTTGTAAGTGCCATTTGGCTCTGCTCCTGGTGGGCTACAAGCACAGAGTGCTGCAGCTAAGCAGGTTGCTGATGCTAACTGAATAGCTTTCCTCATAATTATTTCTTTTCCTTCTTGCTCATGTCTTTATCAAAGAGATCGAAACTCCAATCGGTAGGCCGATCATCACGCATATAAATACCTTTGCTGCCTCACGTTGCCCGATAAGCCAGCAAAACAATGCGAGATATGCTGTATGTACCCAAGACATTGCCGTCCAGAACAAAACTGGTGGATATGGTAGAGGAATGTATGAGTTTGCCATGTTGATCAAAACAATTGTCGGAATGACCAAGCAAAGCCAAGCGGCTACTATCAAGAGCCGAATATTCATCCTAGGCCCTCCCCAGGTAGTCAACTGTTGGAGCAGGTAGTGAACTCATGCGTCGTTCCAGCTCGCGCTCATGCAACCGCTGAACTTCAATTCCGATTCCTAGGCGCGAATTCACCTCGCCTAGCAGCAACTCAAGTTCCAAGTCGTCCAGCTCCGGAGCTGAAGGGCGAACGCCGGATAGACCTTGGCAGAAATACAGGGAGTAGCCGATTAACTGCGGGCGGAGGTATCTAGGGTCATCGTCCAGGGTCCAGTAGCGATGGCTGAGTCTCAACATGGCATCAAGTAGCCAACGCAAATCTCGCGGCGGGCTGTCTGCCAAGTCATGCTGTTGCTCTAGGAAATCGCTGTAAGTGGTACTCATGGTCAGGCTCCATTGGTTGGGAAGCCTGACCATCCCCCTGTTTGCGGTGTGCCAGAAGCTATCAGTCGTCATTTTTTTTCGGACGTCTTTTCTGGCTACGTGGAGTTCTCCCGGTGCTGAAACGACCCTCGTTTGCTGCCACTCCTGGAACCAAAGGGGGGATGGACGAACGTGCAGAAGTGTTGCCTGTTGAGGACCACCCACCGCCGGAACTGACCTCCTGCGCGGTTCGTACTTTCTGTTGTGTCCCCTGGTCAGCCACGGAGCCTCCTCCGCCGTCGCCTCCTCCCGAAGGGCCGCCAGGGTGCTTATTGTCGCTCTCCATTGCTGCGGACCAGCCTCGGGAAATGACGCGCATCGCGATCCCTGCCACTACGGAGGCCGCTTCGGGAATCGTTGTTGCTGCATTCTGGGCGGCAGCGCCCAGAGGCCCGACGACAACGCCTGTGATCTTCATCGCCATGAAGGCGCTCACAGGAAGGATTAGCGCGAATACCAGCAGCAGAGATCCTCGTACTAGATCTTGATCTGCACTGGCCCCTTGCCAACCGGCAACAGCAGCAGCCTGAGTTACAGCCACGCTGCCTATAGAGATCGACGCGGCGACTGTTACCAACTGGGCCATGATCACAAGTAAGACAGGGAACACCAGGAGGGACAGCCAATTGGTTAGGCTGGTAATGCCTCGGATGAGGGCCATCATCAGATAGATCGGCATGGTGGTGAGCACAAGCCATAGGAGGGCTGCACAGCCGGCAACATAAAGAGGTAAGAGCGTGTACAAATCAATGTAACTGGACAGCGATTTGATTAACTGCAGACCGGTTACTGAGCCGGAGACTAAGTCCGACCACAAACTACTTTCTGCTTTTCCATCATTGAGGGATCGGTTTATGGTCCGTTGCAGGGCTCGAGCAGCCCCTACCACACCGCTATTTGTATTTGCTGATTGACCATCGGAAGCTTTGCTTCCAGTCTCGACGAGGGCGTTATACGCCTGCTCGGCACCAAGTTGTGCGACTTGGTATGCCTCATAGCAGTTGCTTGGCGAGAATCCTTGAGCGGTTGCTTTCCCCTCGGATTCTTTCCATGCCTGAGCCCGTTTTTCCATTGCTGATGCTAGCGCACCAGGTGCATCGCCAATTGAGAGGTAGTCGGGGGTGGTCCCTTCTTCGCCACGATACGCCCCGAGCCAATACCCTTTTGTTGGCAACTTATATGGCGATTGACTTACGAAAGGGTCATTTTTCTCCTTGAGAGCTGCAATGCCGGCAGCTCGGCGTCTCTGGATCGTGTTCAGATCGAGAACGTCTAACCATTGATAGGGTGTAAATCGGATGTGCCAGGCTTTGGATAGCTGTGCCATCAGTCCGATGTCGGAGTCTGGCATCCCCAGCCCACCACCACCCATGAGGCCAACAGCGTGATATGCCTCAATAGGCACAGCGTCCTGGGCCTTTTTGAACATTTCCGGTGACGGGTTGCACTGCGCATTGTAGTCCCGGATGAGTCTCGCCAGATCAGTATTCGCGAACTGCGATGCGGTCCGCTCAACAGCCGAGTCAGTGACACTTTGCGCCGGCAGAAACTGCCCCGCGTCGCTAAATCGTTCGTCCAGGGCGCGCTGCATGGCAGTGCTGAAAATTTTTTGTATGGAGAATGCCAGCGTTGCGCCGTGGGCGGTTAGGTTGACTGAGTCGACAACTGTTCCTGAGGGTAGTGTCAGCTTCTGAGGCTGCAGCCCCCAGCCAACGGCTAACAGCACTAGAGCACCAGACAGAACGCCTTGTCGCATTGTGTTCTGACCGAGCACTCCAATCAGCACCATGATGAGCATGATTGCGGCGCCACTGACAAACAGAGAGCCAGTGGCATGACCTATGGCGATCATCAGCGGGCTAGTGGCAACGATTAGCTGTTCTACGACGCCGCTGAATGTGGAGAAGATCCAGTCGAAATTTCGGAGTGACTCAGCGTCCATCATAGGGCCCTCCACTGCTCGGGTAGCAGCCAGCAGATCAGCGCCACGCCGAGCACGAAGGGGGCTACGACGCCTACAGTGCCCCAGGCCTCATATCCGAGCAGGGTTCCGGGCGCGAGTCCAAATGTGATCAGGTGTGCGATGCGCGTGCGGTTACGCCGCGAGAGCAGGCGGTCGGCGTGGATGCCAGGCTTGGTGCTAACACGATAAAGGCCCAGAGCGATCAGGGGCACCAGGATCAGTATTTGGAAATTGTCCATTGAGAATTCCTGCGAGGTTTGCGCGACCAGCAAAACGCAGGTGTTAGACGGATTCCAGCCAAAATAGGGGGCTGAATTTCGCCTATGGTAGGAGGGGGAGAGCTTGTAAGATTCTGACTTGGTGCACGGGCTCACACGTTGCGAGAGCCCGTGCTGAACGGATCAAACGAGCACCCTACCTACTAAAATGTCGATCAGATCAGGATCGAGGGGGCCCATGATAGGTACGGGAGTGGTGTCGAGCATCACCAACCAATATGGCGCCCACTCGACGTTTACCTGATGATGCTCCTGCCAGGATTTCTGGGTTTCCTGCATGCCTATCTGGTTCACCAACCAGGCATCATTCAGATCGACCTCACCGTGCTCGTCCGCGATGGCGCAGAGCTTACTTGCCTCCGAAAGGAGGCGACCTGCATCGGGTTGGTTGATCCCATATTGTGTGGCGATTTTCTCAACCTGAGTTTCATTCATTGGATGCTCCTATTGGCCAGTTGGTACCTCATGCCTAAAGAGCACGCTGGGGGATTGGACTCCAGTCAAACCTTAGGGCTGGAATTCCGACTTATCCGCGGGTAGATCCCAGATAAGAGTTCGTGATTGAAATGCGGCCATGGCCGAGTTCCTCCGTGATGATTTGGCGGGCATCTCGATCATCAAGCCCTGCGGAAGTAAGCCCTTCTGGAAGCTGGGGTATTGGCCGTATCACTTGTCCAAACCACCCGTTTTCTCCGCCAACAAGATGAGCCTGTGTCGACAGGGTTCGTTGTACCGCTGGGCACTGTCTCCCTGTCAATTGAAGGTATCGAGTCTGTGCGTAGAGGTGGCGCAATCCATGGTTTTTATGGAGCCCGGCTGCATTGGTTTGGTATTCATACCGTTTGAGCTGCTGCGCGTACGAGAGGTGAGCAGGGATTAGGCTTGAGGTTCCGCAGAAGTCGTGTAGCTCGCGGAGCAGTGCTTTCTGCTCTGGAGTCCGAATCAGGATTTCTCGAGCCCTGCCCCCTTTGCACCAGGAAGCCGCCAGAGCAATGCGATCGGTCCCTCTGTCTGCTTCCGCGACCCGGAATTTAATTGACTCCTCGCGACGTAGACCGAACTCGGCCTGGAGACGAAGGCTGAACTGGATATGGCGGTCATGTACCTGCTGTAGAGCCCCTACAGTCAAAGCGGTAGCACGGGATTCGCGAGCAATGTACTGGCGACGTTCGATACCGAGGTCATCATTTCTCAACCCGGCAACGCCGGGCCGGCCGGCCTTCTCGCAGGCCCAGCGCAGATGCGCCATCCGGTTTTTTATCGTGGCGGGGCTTAGGCCGTCACCTTTCCATTTACCTACCAAGGCTCGTAGGTGCTTTTGGGCGACACGATCAGCACGTAGGTTCCTATAGCCAAGTTCTCGGAGCTGTCGTGCCGATAGGGCGAGTGTGGCCCGTCGTGCTGATTGCGTGGAGAAAGAACCGTCGCGATTGTGTTTTTGTGTCTGCACCCAATCCCATTCGAGTTTGTCCATAACCATCGCTCAGTGAATATCTGAAGCAAGGTCAACACATTGACCCGGCCCGTTCCATTCAAAGGCTAGGGCTGAAATTCCGTCCAGATCTCGGGCGGCCGCAACGTCGAGGATGAGCGGTAAGTGTTAGTTCCTGTCCCAATCACTGAGTGAAGGGAGCTGGCCAAGGCCAGGATCGGAACGACGTTGCTAATGACCTAAGGAGGTCGCCGTAACGAGCGGACTCGGAGAGTCGCGGTTACGGAATTGGTGCGCTCAATCCCAGAGGACGAGCTGCAACCAAATGCACGCTGAGCCGGTGCAATGCCGTGTCCACAACGACAGCCTGACCGAGGTCAGTTGGAGGGGCACCCTACGGTGGACCACGTAGAGGCGGCTCGTTTGAGCCGGTGTAGTTTTCGCGCCTACAACGACTCAGTTTTACGTCCAGAGCTGGACGACCCTCAATTTCACGAACAACAGCCGAGGGTTCTGTTGATCGCCTGGCGTGACGCCACCAGGAGTCGGGCGATGAATCATCGCTGCCAGGTTGCCAACCCTGGAGCGTTTGCCGCCTCTGACGAGTGAATTCACAGATCAGAGGCGGCGACGATGCAGCACCAGAATTGCTGGCTGGCTGCATCATCCCCCGCAACCGGAATCGGAAATTTTCGACCCGGCTAACGGTGAGAATTAGGGGCCATCACGTGGCCGTCACCAGAAAAACATATCCAATAAATCGAAGCAAGCCAAAAGACTGCTCTGAAAACAAAATTGGCTGTAAGCCTGGCGTAGCGGGGCTTACAGCCTGAAAGGCAAGCTTCAACGGGTGCATAAATGCACCCGCTTTTGGGCCCGCTTTGCGGGCCTACGCTCTGCGTCACTACCTAATGGTAGTGACGCAGAGCTATCCCACCTCACTGCCAGATCCAGGCAAAAAGCACCCAAAGCGCCCCAAGAATGCCCGAGAGATTCCCTTTCCTACCCTTTTGTGCCGTTGATCGCCTCAAAAAGGCTCGGTGAAAAATCCCCTTCTACGCCTTTTCCCGTCATTTGTTGCCTTAGAAAACACCCAAATATCCCTTTTCCCGCCCTAAGCTGCCCTGAGCCAAATCGGCGCTCTTAGGCTTTTCAAGGGATTTCAGCTACCGGTTTTGGCTTGGATGTTGACCCATTCCCTTGCAGATTCCCTTTTCGGGTTAACTACTGGGAAGTCAGATTCATGAAACCGCTATGGCTGATGGCCACATGCATTTTGCTAACCCTCGCAGGATGCATTGACACTCGACCGACAGAAGGCGTGTTCGCGAGTACTGCTGTATGGCGAGCAGGCTACGTTTTACTCGAGCTAGCTAATGGTCATGCCGTTATGCGGTGGTTCGATGACCAAGGACGGGAGAACCGCCGCCAGGAGTTCACAGTTGAGTTGTGGAGTGGGAGGGGAGGGCTCCAATTGACTGGAGCAGATCAATTCGTGCTGAGATGGGATGGTACTGGAGGATTTGGTTGCCTTGGCTGCGCAAGCCATATCCCTACAGAGTGGTGGCCTCGTTGATAATAGATACCGCCCCTTATGGGGCGGTTGCTACAGATTCACCGCCAAACCAAGCTTCAAGTGTGCCGATCGCTTCAGGGGTGAGCTCCTGTGTGAACAGGATGGCAAGGCGCCTCTGTGGCCTTGAGCAAGCCACGTAGAATAGATTTCGGTTACGTTCGAAAGCAGCTTCCCTTGCAGCCGGTACGCGTTGGGCGCCTGCCAAAGTAAGCATCTCACCGAAGTTATATTGATTCCATCCTCGACCGACCACAACGAGGACATTCTCGAACTCCGCTCCTTTTACGCCATGCTTAGTCTCAAAGGGAGAATGGCCATCAAGGTATTTTCGTAGTGCTTTGATCTCCGAGTAGGAAACATTGCGTAACTGCTCCAGCTCTGCCAGAACTCGAGGTATCTCAGCGCCGGCTGTCTTATCGAAGTCTCGCAGCGCTCGTTCACGTTTTTCCAGCGTGTCTGGCAGCCTAGGACGTCGCCGAGCAAGCATAAAATCGGTCACTTGGCCAACTGTTCCAGTTTCTCGAAGAGCCACAAGCTGGGTCATAGCTTCGTGCCAAGCGACTTTATCTGCATGGCTGCGCAGCAGCGGCACATTACCGCCTAGTGCATCGAACATCGCACCGTATTTTTGCGCAATAAACGCATCGCATGCAGGCTCAAGCTGGTCGACAAAAAAAGCTATATGGGCGTCTTCTTTTTTTGTAAAAGACTCGTTGTAGCGGAAGGTGGTCGGCAAGCTTTGGTAGCCTTGCTGGCTTGCAAGTAGCCGATGCGTCAACATGAGGATCTTTGTGTGCTCAGGAGAGAAATCCCAACCCTCCTGTTCCAAGGTGGCTTTGACGCGCTCTAACGCAGCTTGGGCTTCATCAGTGGGTAGATCTCCTCCCCAGTGCCCGCCAGTTTGTCGTTGTCCCTGCCAATTGTTAGTGTGAAACACCCAGACTTGACCGAAAGCTTGAGGGTCTTCTACGCATTGCTGGAGCCCTGGACGCATTCGATTGAGACAGTCCACCAGGGGCTTAGACGATCGGAAGTTTGCCTCTTTCCCAATCTCAGTTACTGCTGGATGGTCGAGTTTTCCGCAGCCGTTGCCGTAGATTTTCTGCCAGTGATCACCAAAAAAACCAAACATTGGCGTACCAGGTTGTCCTAAGAAGCGGGTTTTGATCGCTTCAACCCAGTCGCTATCTGTATCTTGATACTCGTCTACCAAGATAACTGGATATCGACTAGTGATCATGCGCCGAAACTTTTCATGCTCCATGAGCGATATGGTGAGCGGTAGCACGTCGTCATGATGAATCGACGCCCGATCGTCCTTTACGGAGCGATAGCCGAGGCTGTATTCAATTGTACGATCGCCTAAGCTCCCACCGACCTCTGCGATTTTCTCTTGCCAAGCTGGCATTGCTTCAACTAATGCGCGTAGCGGCTTTTGAAAGCCGCTTATTAGCGACCAACAGAATGCATGGTTTGTTTCGCAGAAGATAAGGGGGCTTTTGTCTGTACGTGCTTCAATCTCGCTTTTTGCAACGTTCGTGAAGGTTATGCAAGCGATTTTTTGGTCGAACCTTGGAAAGGTATCCTTGTGGCGATTGATTAAATATCTTAGTGCCTTGATCAGCGAGTATGTCTTGCCGGCTCCTGCCCCGGCCTCGAGTCTGAAGCTTTGCCCGTTTTCAAGGCAGGCATACATAGCCTCCAAAGCGCGGCGGCTTGCGGCTTCTGCTGGAGATTCAACTTCAGTCATGGTCGGTACCTTTTTCGGGCAGGTCGATGGCTGCTTCGACGGCTAACGCTAAGGCTAGATCAGGGCGGATAACTTCTGGTGCTAGCCAGCGGAGCCCATCTGCAATGTAGGTAGGAACCGACCAGTTTTTCTCTGAAATCGCATACTTCAATGCGAATTCTGATTTCTTCCACTTTGAAGCTTGGGTGCGAGCTTCAATTTCCAGTTCATTGGGAGAGGTGCTTGTTAGACCAAATGTTTTTGAGTTGGCAAGTATGAATGCATCTTCAAATGTACGCCCACATGGACCGTTTTCTAATTCAGGGCACTGGTACGCAATCCGATTGCCATCTTTTATTTTGTCGGGCTCTTTTTTTGCCAGCAGGCCATTCAACGTGTAGGGGTTGTCGTTGGAGAACCATGCTTTAATACATGCATTGCTGGAGTGCTGGCCAAGATGAACTGCACATGCTTCGCCGCCAGGTTTTTCAACAGCGTCGATATCCGTAATGATTAAGCTTTGAAGCTCGAGGAATTGAAGTAGCTCGAAAAATAACTGTGCGTAAGCTCCGCCGACTTCCAAGATGGTGATGTATTGGCTGGATAGTTTTGGTGCCTCGGGAGATTCTTTTTCAAGTTTTTCTACCATGACGGGGAGCAATAGTCGTTCGCTGAGCCCTTCTACAAGGATTGCTTTGTCGGCGAAAAAAAGATCACAACGAGTCAAGGTCATATACTGGTGAAGAAACTTCTTGTCGTCACTATTGGTCTGTTTTAAGCCTTTTCGCAGATCCTTGATTTTGGTAATCCGCATACCATCTTGGGCATCGACTGCTGCAGTGCTGAGAAAATAGCGAATACTCTCGAAGCCTGCTGCGTTGGCTATATGAGAGGAGTGCGTGGAAACAACGAACTGGACTGGCCATGGTCGTTTGTCTTCAGTGCCATCAACAAGCTTCTGGGCGATCTCGGAGAGTTTCTTAATGAAAACCTCCTGCATTTGAGGGTGAAGATGTGCCTCCGGTTCCTCAATGAAAATCAAATGTATTCCAGGTTGAGTGGTTTCAGCTCGGTAGGCTTTGTAGAAGCCTGCAAGCTGAAGAAGTATAAAGATAAGGTTTCTAGCTCCTAGCCCATTATAGGACTCTGGTAAGGTGATGCCGCTAAATCCTGTATAACGAACCTTTGTGAAGTTTGAAAGAAGCTTTCGAACATCAAGCAGTGTTTCTGTGTGCAGTTCCTGGCTTCCAAGTCCGGGGTAGCCAAAGGTCTTTAGTGCCGGGATCAGACTTTTTAGTTGTCCGCCAAAATTTTCATCTATCTGATTTTGGATGTCATGTACAGCTCCTTCCAGAGCGGCCGCAATTTGTTTGTCGGCGGAGTCCGCCGTGGAGGAAGAGGCAGTGGCGAATAGGCTTTCAACAATCTTTGCTAATACATCTGACTCGCGTGATGTGACATCATCCAGCCCTCGTTGTGCATTAATGAAGCCAGTCTTAATTAGGCTGCGAAGCACGCTGGGTTGTAACTGTCGACGATTTTCTACATCGTTAGGGTCTTCTGCCCAAATTTTTGTGGCGAACTCGGTAGGGATTCGCTCTCTGAGTGTTCGGAAGAACGTTACCCGAGTCTCGGGGGTGAGAGGCTCCTTCGGCAGTCCATCTAAAAGATGTGCAACTTGGCCATCCTTCAGTTCATAGCGAATGACTACCCGAGCCTCAGTGCATGCGGGGTTCAAGTCGATAATGAACGGGCTAAGTGGCCCCAACTGCGGTTGGGCTGGATCGTATTGAATTGATAGGCGCAGCTCTATGGCTGGAATGAGCTTTCGAAGCTCAGCCTCGTCCTGCCCTTCGTTGAAAGCTACCAGTGCTTTGCAGAAGTCGTCATAGCAGACGCTCGAAAAGTCTTCTAGCTGGAACGCGACGCTACCGTCAGCGAGAAGCCTGCGAATGACTTCTGATAAGGAGGTTTTGCCGCTGTTATTTCGTCCTACGATGACTGTAGTCTGTGCTTCAAGCGCAAGCTCTACATCGGATAGCAGACGAAAATTCTTTATCTCGGCTTGCTGGATGTACATATTTCCCTCCCCCAAAGTGAATTCCCTATCCAGAGCGCGGGCGCTCAATGACCCGATAGTGCCAGCGTGATGGCCATTTGTCGCTACTCCGGCGGCTGACCTCCCGAATCCGATGGTGGTAACTGATGATGCTTGCCGCACGTTGATTACAAGCTAGTTAAAGATTTTTTGGTTAAGAAACGCGCGCGCGCGTTAGGGTGGAGCTGGTCCGGCGGAAACCCAATGAGCTTGGGGGGTGTACAGAAGTGGTCGCGTGTGAAACGACGAAGTAATCGTGGGTGAAACGACGTGTCTTTTCACAGGATTTCGCGTGTGAAACGACGAGGCGAGTGCGTGTGAAACGACGATACTATCCACAGTCTGCTCCGTCTGCTCGGTGCTAGGAAGCCTCATGACCTAGCTTGATTTTGCTGAGGTTGAAGAAGGTCACCCTGTCCTTTTCGCCCAGCTCCAATCGGTATCCAGGAAGGCCATTTTCTGCTTGGATGGCACGTACCTGGCGCCGGAAATCTCGTAATTGAGAGTGGCTGCCAACCCTTCCCCTTAGCAACTCAAGGCCAATGCTCCATTGTCCCTTGTATCCGCAGTGTTTACGTGCAATCTCGTAGAGCCTTCGGGCCAGGGGAGATCGAAGCTCGAAATAGGCTGGATCAAGGGTTAACACCTCTAGCGAGCGAACTGCGCTGAATAGCCATTTGGATAAAGTGATTTCAATTGCGACCATGCGGGTGTCATGAGCGGATTGCTCCACAATTCGCCATCGGTCTATGAGCCCGAACCCCTCTCTGAATCGCTGACCACCTGATTGAATATTGGTCATGATTTTCGTGCAGCTAAGCCGTTCCAGCGCCTCTCTCAAGCGTCTATAGCCATCCCCACTAGTTTGGCGGTTGGTGGCCACAAGGAGGTCATATGCTCTGAATCTGACAGTACGATTTCTTGCGTCCGCCCTACCTCGATTGCGCCCTTCTACGAGCTGGCTGATCACAAAAATCAAGATGTCTTTATCGTGCTGTGTAGCGCGTCCTAGAACTGATGGAACCACTTTTATGTACGATTTTTCGTCCTTGCTCCGCCATTCCCAAACGTTTCTATCCGGCTTGGTTGAAAGCGAGAAGATCGGCGCCTGAAGGCTGTGACCGTCACATTTGAGTGGAAGGTCGAACATATCTGCGAGGAAAAATTCGCGATTCTCACAGTTCTTCTCAATCGCCCCCAAAGGAGCTTCGATTGGCGCTTGGGTGGTGAGCCGATCCTTAACGTGCGGAACGACTTTTCCACGTCGTAGGCGGCTTTCTTCCAGGCGTGCTAGCGCCTGATCTACTTGCACAGGCACGTTACGAAAGCGCCGCAGCCAAATCGGTTGCCCGGAAGTAGACTTTCCGGCCAATCTTCACTCGAGCAATGTTGAGTTGGTCAGATAGGGGGCCGGGACGGCTAAGTGCAACAGACAGGCTTTTGGTGGGGCGGTGCAACAGTTCGGCCAGCTGCTCCATGGACAGAAGCGGACCGAAGCGGGAAATTAGCTGTTCCTCGAGGGACATGGGGTATCTCCGTTTTTCTTGATACCCAAATAGTGGAAATGTAGTGCCCCTTTTCTGAGGGCAGGCTGGCGTAGTGAGGAAAGGAGCACAACCCCTGTAGCATTGGCAGGTGGCGAGTCCCCTAAAGGTGGGTGCCTCTAGGGGAAATTTCGACTACTTTCGCATGCTAAACCGGAAATCCAGGCAACTAGTTCTGCTGGATGCGATCCAGCTTAGAAACAAGATCCTCCGCTCGAAGATGCGTGTAACGACGGACCATTTGCATGGACCTATGGCCGGAGATAGCTGAGACCTCCTGGTCAGATAGCCCTCCTTCAACCAGGCGGCTAACTGCCTCATGACGCAGATCGTGAAAGCGTAGGTCTGCTAGACCGAGACGCTGTTTGATCAGGCCCCACGTCTTTGTGAAAGCATAAGGACGTCGTTTATGGTCCTTGCCAGGCTCACCGAAGAACACCAGGTTGCAGTCCGCTGGGCGCAGAGGATTTTCCAGGGCCAGCCTGAAGGCTTCAGTGGCGAGCCTGGTCAGTGGCACTGTGCGTGCGCTGTTGTTTTTGGTATCGGAAAGGCGCGCAACGCGCTTTTTCAGATCGACCTGGTGGCAAAGCAGCCCGGTGATTTCTGATGAACGCATGCCGGTTTCCAGTGCGATGCAAACGATCCAGCCCAGCATAGGGTTGCTGTGATTATTCACGGCAGTCATAAGGCGTCGTTCCTCATCCTGGGACAAACGCCTGTCTCTACCTTCGCCTGGACTCGGTTTGCGAATGTTCAGAACTGGATTGAATGTCAGGCCAAGCCCCCATTCTTGGATCGCTACTGTGAAGAGGTGGCTGAGCAGAGCCAGCTCAAGTCTGACGGTGTTATTGCTGGTTGGGCGTTTGCGCTTGGTAAGGGAGGCAAGCCGAGTGTCGCGGTAGTCGGCAATGATGTCTGCAGAGAGGGCTGCGAGGGAGTATTTCCCCAAATGTTGAATTAGTTGTTGCGCCTTGGTGGCCTCGGCCTTCTGCGTGGTGGGTTTCTTCGTGGGCGTCACCTCACGAAGATAGCGGCCCAGAGCTTTCTCAAGCGTCATGCGCTCGGAACCGCTGCGCTGTATGTAGACGCCACGTACCATCTCGTCTTCTGTGCGACGAGCCCAATCCTCGGCGTCGCGTTTGGTTCGGAAGGTCTTGGCGTTCGTTGGCCAGCCGGTTTTGCGGATAACCGCTTTCCAAGTGCCGGCAGTGGTCTTGACGATTGTGGCCATCAGGTTGGAGCTCCAAAGTTAGGCTGGTTTAGCAACTGCGCTGAATAGCGGGGGAGTCGGCGTTTCCATCAACCGTGGTGCAGTGCTGTGTTTCCTAACAGTGGAAAGGGAGTGCCCCTAATGAGGCTCCTCCGATCTTGAGGGGATCGGATGGACGCCTTGGAATAAATCCCAACCAGGGTGAGTTAATATGGCTGGGCTGGATGAAGATGCTCCATGCGATACAGCCTTCGGCTTGGTATGCCTGGTTCTCGGCTTTGCCCTTGGTTGGGAAGGTCTTGGGGGAAGTCGGGCAGCCAGCTTCACTGAGAAGGGCATTCCCAATACAGGAGAGTGTTTTGACGTTCGTGGTCATCTGAGAGGACTCCAAAGGTAGGCTGGCGTGCCAGCGCTGTACCGTTTTCGTACCTTTGGACCAAAGGACTGATCCGGGTGCCACGACCGTAGAAAGCACAAAGCCGCGCAGGACGCGGCTTTGAAGGTGGTGGGCCCACACGGACTCGAACCGTGGACCAAAGGATTATGAGTCCTCTGCTCTAACCGACTGAGCTATAGGCCCTCAGCAGGTGCGGCGGATTATAACGAGGGTTTCGATACCGTGCCATCCGAAAGATCCGATAGTGCTATGCGAAGGAAGGTAGCAGCGAACTCTGCGGGCGGCAGGGGCAGGCTGACGATGTAGCCCTGGATCTGTTCACAGCCCTCGGCGGCGAGGAAGCGCTGCTGGGCCTGGTTCTCCACACCCTCGGCAATGATGGTGAGCTGCATGCTGCGCCCGAGCGCAATGATCGCACGGGCGATGGCGGCGTCGTGGGGGTCATCCGGCAGGCCGCGGATGAACGACTGGTCGATCTTGAGGATGTCCAGCGGCAGGCGTTTGAGGTAACTGAGCGAGGAGTAGCCGGTGCCGAAGTCGTCGATGGCCAGCTGCACGCCAAGTTGCTTGAGCTGGTAGAGCACGGCCAGGGCTTCTTCGGCCTGGCTCATGATGAAGTTCTCGGTGATTTCCAGCTGCAGGTCGCCCGCCTTGAGCTGGTAGGTCCTGAGCAGTTGCTCGATGCGCTTGGCCAGGTTCGGCTGACGCAGCTGGGCGCCGGCGAGGTTGATCGAGAGCGGGCCGAAGGACTGGTAGTTCTTTTTCCACGCGTGCATCTGCCGGCAGGTCTGTTCCAGCACCCAGTCGCCAAGCTGGAGGATGGTGCCGTTCTCTTCGGCGAGGTGGATGAACTGCTCGGGCGGCACCTCGCCGAAGGTGGGATGGGTCCAGCGGATCAGTGCCTCGGCGCCTACCAGGCCCTGGGTCTTGAGGCTGAACTTGGGCTGGTAGCACAGGCTCAGCTCGTTGCGTTCGATGGCGCGGCGCAGTTCGTGCTCGAGGGCGATGCGTTCGCTGGCCTGGGCGGTAAGGTCGCGGGTGTAGGCTTCGACGCGGTTGCGGCCCTTGGCTTTGGAACGGTACATCGCGGCGTCGGCGTTGCGGATCAGGGTGGCAACGTCGGTGCCGTCCTGTGGGTAAAGGCTGATGCCGATGCTGGCGCTGGTGAAGAACTCATGCTCGCCGGCCTGGAAGGGGGCATGGAAGCAGGCCAGCAGCTTGTTGGCGATGGCGCTGGCGTCGTCAGGCTTGTGCAGGCCGGGCAGCAGAATGATGAATTCGTCACCCCCCAGGCGGGCCACGGTATCGACGTCGCGCACCTGCTCCTTCAGGCGTTGGGCGATACCTTTGAGCAGCAGGTCGCCGACCGGGTGGCCGAGGCTGTCGTTGATGTGCTTGAAGCGGTCGAGGTCGAGGAACAGCACCGCACCCTGGCGGTTGGAGAGCTGGGCGCAAGCCAGCACGGCCTGCAGGCGGCTCTCGAACAGCGTGCGGTTGGGCAGGCCGGTCAGTGGGTCGTGATGAGCCTGGTAGTCGAGCTTGGCCTGGGCGTGCTTGAGGCTGGAGATGTCGGCGAATACGGCGACGAAGTGGGTGATCTCACGCTCGCTGTTGCGCACGGCGCTGATGGTCAGCCAGCTGGGGTAGAGCTCGCCGTTCTTGCGTTTGTTGTGGATCTCGCCCTGCCAGTGGCCTTCGGCGGTCAACTGGTGCCACATGGCGAGGTAGAAGGCGCTGTCGTGCTGGCCGGAGGCAAGCAGGCGAGGGGTCTGGCCGAGGGCTTCGATCTCGCTGTAGCCGGTGATTTCACTGAAGGCGCGGTTGACCGCGCTGATGCGCTGGTCGATGTCGGTGATCAGCACGCCTTCGGCGGTGTTCTCGAACACCGTGGCCGCCAGCTGCAGTTTTTCCTGCATCAGGTGGCGTTCGGTGATGTCGCGGGCGATGGTCAGCATGCAGTCGACGCCGCCGATCGGCAGTGGCCGGGCGGCCAGCTCGCACAGGCGGATCTGCCCGTCGCTGCGGCGGATATGGCAGCTGAAGTCGCGCACAGCGCCCTCGCGCTGGAGCCGTTCTATCAGGCGCTGGCGTTCGTTGAGGTCGACCCAGATGCCGAGGTCCAGGGAGGTCTGGTCGACGTTCGGGCTTATGTCGTAACCGGTCAGGCGGCAGAAGCCTTCATTGACCTCCAGCAGCAGGCCATCACTCTGGCGCGACAGCAGCAGTCCGTCTGGCGAGGCATGGAAGGCCTTGGCGAACTTTTCTTCCGAGGTTTGCAGTTGCTGCTGGGTCTCTTTCAGCTGGCTGATGTCGCGTACCGCCACCACCAAGGCCCGGGTGCCATCGAGGTCGAAGGCCTCGGCGGAGGTGAGGCCGGTGAACAGCTGGCCGTTGCTGCGGCGGAAGGTCATCTCGAGGTTGCGCACACCGCTGCGCTGCAGGCGTTCGAGCATGATCGGGCCAGTGCCGGCGACGCCCCACAGGTCGAGTTCGGTGGCGGTGCGGCCGAGTACCTGGTTCGGGCTCAAGCCGATCTGTTCTTCGAACGCTTCGTTGACCTCCAGCAGGCAGCCGTCGCTTTGCCGGGCGATGAGCAGGATGTCCGGGCACTGCTGGAATACCGAGGCGAACTTCTGCTCCGACAGGCGCAGGGCGTCCTCGGTGTGTTTGGTTTCGCTGATGTCGATCATCAGGCCGCGCATCAGCGGCTTGTGGCCGTGCTCGATCATGCTGACGATGTTGCGCACCCACAGGGCGTGACCGTCGGCGCGGATCACCCGATAGTCGAGGCTGTGATCACGCCCGGCGGCAGTCTCGCTGTCGCAATAGGCCTGAGCCCAGAGCGCGTCTTCCGGGTGCAGGATGCTGCGCCAGAAGCCGGGCTTGAGCCATTCGCTCAGCGGGTAGCCGAGCAGGTCTTCGGCATGGGGCGAAACATAGCTGTAGGTGAAATCGTTGGCGTCGGCCTCCCAGGCGATCGCCGACAGGCTCTCGACCAGGCCGCGATAGTGGTACTCGCTGCTGCGCAGCTCCTGCTCCAGGGCAATACGCCGGGAAATTTCCGAACTCAGTCGGCGGTTGATGCGAATCACCGCAGCGAGGATGGCTACCAGCAGCAGGACCGCAGGCAGGCCGTACAGCAGCATGTCATGCCAGAAGGTGCGTTGGTCGACGACATTGCCCACCCAGCGTTGCTGGATATGGCTGATTTCGCTGTTGCTCATGTCGGCCATGACCTTGTCGAGGATGGCCACGAGAATCTTCTGCTGCTGTGGCACGGCCATGGCCAGTTGGTAGCGGTAGGGCGTTTCGCCGCTGACGTAGAGGCCATCGAGCTTGAGCTGGCGAAGGCTCCAGATACTCGAGGCAAGGTCGCCGACCACGGCGTCCACGGCGTCGGTGGCCAGTGCCTGCAGCGTCGAGCTGACGTTGGGCATGGCTACCAGGTTGAGGTCCGGGTGGTGCGTGCGCAGCAGCTCGTGGGGGGCGTAGTTCTCTACCACGGCGATCTTCAGGCCGTAGAGGTCCTTGAGGCTGCGTGGTTGCGGGCCACCGGAGTGGGCCAGTATGACAATCGGGAAGTCCAGGTACGGGCGGGTGAAGGCCAGGTAGCTTTGGCGTTCCGGGGTGGACATGATGCCGGGCAGCAGGTCGATGCGGTTGCTGCGTGCCTGCTCGAGTACCTCGGTCCAACTGCTGGGCTCGACCGGTTTGAGCGTGACGCCCAGGCGCTCCTGGATAAGGGCGATGTAATCGGCGGCCAGTCCCTGGTAACGGCCTTCCTGGTCGCGAAATTCGAAGGGCGGCCATGAAGCGTCTATGCCCAGGCGCAGCTGCGGATGCGCGCTGAGCCAGGCTTGTTCCTCGTCAGTCAGGGTCAGGGCGCCGGCCGTTGTGTTCCAGACCATCAGGAGCAGCAACAGGAGGGCCGGCATCAAGGGCATAGCGGCCTCTCGATCAGGGGGTCTGAGTCGAGTGTAGACGGGCATCCTGCCAGCAGGGTGACGCCGGTCATGACCTTTTGTCACATAAGAAAAACCCCGGCCTGGGCCGGGGTTCGTCATCACTCGTCGAGGAAGGAGCGCAGATGCTCGCTTCGCGTCGGGTGGCGCAGCTTGCGCAGCGCCTTGGCTTCGATCTGACGGATCCGTTCACGGGTCACGTCGAACTGCTTGCCGACTTCTTCGAGGGTGTGGTCAGTGTTCATGTCGATGCCGAAACGCATGCGCAGCACTTTGGCTTCACGTGCGGTCAGGCCCGAGAGCACGTCACGGGTCGCTTCCTTGAGGCTTTCGACCGTGGCCACGTCGATCGGGGACTGCATGGTGGAGTCCTCGATGAAATCGCCCAGGTGCGAGTCTTCGTCGTCACCGATCGGCGTTTCCATGGAGATCGGCTCCTTGGCGATCTTCAATACCTTGCGGATCTTGTCCTCTGGCATCTCCATGCGTTCACCGAGCTCTTCCGGGGTCGGTTCACGACCCATTTCCTGCAGCATCTGCCGGGAAATGCGGTTGAGCTTGTTGATCGTCTCGATCATGTGCACCGGAATGCGGATGGTGCGTGCCTGGTCGGCGATCGAACGGGTGATCGCCTGGCGGATCCACCAGGTGGCATAGGTCGAGAACTTGTAGCCGCGACGGTATTCGAACTTGTCCACCGCCTTCATCAGGCCGATGTTGCCTTCCTGGATCAGGTCGAGGAACTGCAGGCCACGGTTGGTGTACTTCTTGGCGATGGAGATCACCAGACGCAGGTTCGCCTCGACCATTTCCTTCTTGGCGCGGCGGGCCTTGGCCTCACCGATGGACATGCGACGGTTGATTTCCTTGATTTCGGCAACGGTCAGGCCGGTCTCGGTCTCAAGGTCGATCAGTTTCTGCTGGCAGGCGACGATCGCGGCGTTTTTCTCACCCAGGGCAGCGGCCCATTTGGTGCTGCGCTTGGCGAGGTCACCGCTCCAGGTCTGGTCGGTCTCGTTGCTCGGGAACAGGCGCAGGAAGTCGGCACGTGGCATGCGCGCGTCACGCACGCACAGTTGCATGATGGCGCGTTCTTGCTGGCGCAGACGGTCCAGGGCGCTGCGAACGCGCTCTACCAGTGCTTCGAACTGCTTGGGCACCAGCTTGATCGGCATGAACAGATCAGCCAGGGCCTGCATGGCGCCAATGCTTTCGGCGTGGGTGCGGCCATGCTTCTTCAGCACCTTGAGGGTGATGACGAGCTGCTCGGAGACTGCACCGAATCGCTGGGCTGCAACGATAGGGTCCGGACCGCTTTCGGTCTCTTCCTCGTCGTCACTGCTCTCGGCGTTTTCTTCGTCTTCGTCTTCGTCTTCCTTCGCGGCAGCAGCCTTGGCACCTGGGATCGGTACTTCTTCGGTCGGCGCGGCGATGTTGTCATCAGGGTCGATATAACCGCTGAGGACGTCGGACAGACGGCCACCTTCGGAGGTGACGCGGTCGTATTCGCTGAGGATGTGGTCGACAGTGCCGGGGAAGTGAGCGATGGCGCCCATGACTTCACGGATGCCTTCCTCGATGCGCTTGGCGATTTCGATTTCGCCTTCGCGAGTCAGCAGCTCGACGGTACCCATTTCACGCATGTACATGCGCACCGGGTCGGTCGTGCGGCCGATATCGGTCTCAACTGCCGCCAACGCTGCGGCGGCCTCTTCGGCTGCGGCTTCGTCAGTGTCGGCTTCCGCCAACAACAGGGCATCCGCATCCGGAGCACTCTCGAATACGTTGATCCCCATGTCGTTGATCATGCGGATGATGTCTTCCACCTGCTCCGGATCTGAAATATCCTCGGGCAGGTGGTCGTTGACCTCCGCGTAAGTCAGGTAGCCCTGCTCACGACCGCGGGTGATCAACTCTTTGATGCGAGATTGCTGTTGCGCTTTTCCGGACATAACACCCTATCCACTGAAGGTCTTGGCGGGCAAAAAACAAGCCGAGGATTATACCCGAGCATGGACCTCACGCGCCAGATGAGGTCGGGTTTTGTGCGGGAACATTGCGGCGGAGCAAGTCACGAAGCTTGGCAGTTTCGTCCTCGTCCAAGCCAGTTAGACGAGATTTGCTGATCAAATGTTCCAAGCTGCGCTCGCGTTGGCGGGCGGACAAGCTAGTTATAGTGTCGAAAAACTGTTGTTCAAGGTTGTCGGCATCGATCAACCATTCCTTTTCCGCCAGGGCACGCAGCAAGCGGCCTTGTTCGGTGCCATGCCAGCGTGCAATCAACTGCATAGAGCTTAGCTTAGGATTCTTCTGCGCAGCCTCGATCAGGGCCACCAGCAGTTGGCTGTAGAGTTGCTGCTCGTCGGCGAAATGACCGGCATCTTCGACCTTGCCGGCCAGCAACGGGTGGTGCAACAGTGTGCGCAGCGCCGATAGCGACGGTGGTTCCACCGGCGCCGGCACCCGCGGTGGTGCGTCGCCACGTTGGCCATCGCGCTGCCAGGGCTTGCCGCCTTTCTTGTCCCAGGGCTTACCTTCCCATTGTTTCTTGCCGCCCTTGTTCGGTGTCCAGGGGCGTTGCTCCTGTTGCGCCGGGGCGTAGTCGGGCTGGTGCTGCAGGTCGCCATAGTCCGGGGTGTAGCTGGCCATGGCGTCGTAATCGAAGCCCGGGTCGTAATCCGGCACGCTGCTGGCGGCCGGCGCACTCTGCGCCAGTTGCTCCAGCTGCTGCGGGTCGAGGCCGGTGATCTCTTTCAGGCGGTTGCGCATCAGTTGGCGCAGGTTTGCCCCTGGAACCTTTTCGATCAGCGGGGCGGCCAGCGTGACCATGTGCGCCTTGCCTTCCAGCGAGCGCGGATCAGCCTCGTTGCTCAACTGCTCGAAGAAATAGTCGGCCAGCGGCTGGGCGTGCTGGTTGATGCGGGCATGGAAGGCGTCGGTGCCTTCGGCGCGGACCAGGCTGTCCGGGTCCTCGCCCTCGGGTAGGAACAGGAAGCGTGCGCGGCGGCCATCCTGCAGGCTCGGCAGGGTCGACTCCAGTGCGCGCCAGGCAGCCTTGCGCCCCGCCTGGTCGCCGTCGAAGCAGAACAGGACGCTGGGCACCACGCGGAACAGGCGCTTGAGATGTTCTTCGCTGGTGGCCGTGCCCAGTGTCGCCACGGCGTTGCGCAGCCCCTGCTGGGCCAGGGCGATGACGTCCATGTAGCCTTCGACGACGATGATTTCGTCGAGGTTGCGGTTGTTCTTGCGTGCCTCGTACAGGCCGTACAGCTCCTGGCCTTTATGGAATACCGGAGTTTCCGGGGAGTTCAGGTACTTGGGCTTGTCGTCGCCCAGTACCCGGCCGCCGAAGGCAATGACCCGGCCACGGCTATCGCGGATCGGGAACATCACGCGGTCGCGAAAACGGTCGTAACGCTTGCCGCTCTCGGCATTCTCGATCAGCAGGCCGGCATCGATCATGACCTTCTGCTGCAGCGCGTCGGCGCCCAGGTGCTTGAGCAGGTTGTCCCAGCCTGGCGGAGCGAAGCCCAGGCTGAAATCGCGGGCGATCTCGCCGGACAGGCCGCGCCCCTTGAGGTAGTCCACGGCCGCCTTGCGGGTCGGGTGGCTGCGCAGGGCCTGGCGATAGAATTCGCTGGCAGCTTCGAGCAGCGGGTACAGGGGGGAGTCGGTTGGTTGGCGCGGCTTCTGCCCCCGACGGCCCTCTTCGCGTGGCACTTCCATGCCGGCTGCACGGGCCAGCTCCTCGACCGCCTGGGGGAAGTCCAGGTTGTCGTGGTCCATGATGAAGCCCAGCGCGTTGCCGCCGGCGCCGCAGCCAAAGCAGTAGTAGAACTGCTTGTCGGGGCTGACGGTGAAGGAGGGCGACTTCTCCTTGTGGAACGGGCAGCAGGCGGAAAGATTCTTGCCGGTCTTCTTCAGTTGGACACGCGAACTCACCACGTCGACGATGTCGGTGCGGTTCAGGAGGTCATCGATGAAACTCTGGGGAATCAGCCCGGCCATGGCAGCCTCGTCATCTGGCAACTGGCAAGTCTAAACGCTTGTGCTCGGGTTTGGCGTGGGGTGTCGCGAAGGGGTATGTGCTCGTCACCAGCCTGTGAGGGCTCGTCAGAAAGGACGTGCACGTCTGGCCAATGGCCAGGTCTGACGTGTTGCTACAGGTTGCCCATGGCTTTTGCCGGGGCACCCCAGGCGCATGGCCAAGGGTTTGAAGCGACCGCTGCCATCTGCCCGGCACGAGGCCGGGCGGGGCAGAAGCTTTGCGTAGAACGGCTGTATTAGTACAGACGAACTGCGCGGCGCTGTTCGCGCTGAACTTTCTTCGCGTGACGCTTTACAGCGGCAGCGGCTTTGCGCTTACGCTCTGCGGTCGGCTTCTCATAAAACTCGCGGCTACGAACTTCAGCCAGTACACCGGCTTTTTCGCAGGAGCGCTTGAAACGACGCAGAGCTACGTCGAAGGGTTCGTTCTCTTTAACTTTGACGGCTGGCATCCAGGGCTACCTTAATTCATTACCGGGGTAGACGTGCTCCTGGCAAAACATAAGGTGTGCTGGAGTACGTCGGTTTTCAAGGGTTGCGGATGTTAACCCTTAGCTGGCAGGAATGCAAAGCCTCTGATCGAAAACCGCTGGTCGGCACAGGGTGCGGGGACTATCATGCGCGCCTTCGAATTCAGCCTCGACAGGGCACGAACCCATGCTAGTACTGGGATTGGAAACATCCTGCGACGAAACTGGCGTCGCATTATACGACAGCGAACGCGGCTTGTTGGCCGACGCGCTGTTCAGCCAGATCGACCTGCATCGCGCCTATGGTGGCGTGGTACCCGAGCTTGCCTCGCGCGACCACGTCAAGCGCATGCTGCCGCTGATCCGGCAGGTGCTGGAGGAGGCCGGCTGCGTCGCCACCGAGATCGACGCCATCGCCTACACCGCGGGTCCTGGCCTGGTCGGCGCGTTGCTGGTGGGTGCCTCCTGCGCCCAGGCCCTGGCGTTTGCCTGGGATATCCCGGCGATTGGTGTGCACCATATGGAAGGGCACTTGCTGGCGCCGATGCTCGAAGAGCAGCCGCCGGAGTTTCCGTTCGTCGCTTTGTTGGTGTCGGGCGGCCATACCCAGCTGGTACGGGTCGATGGCATTGGCCAATACGAACTGCTCGGCGAGAGCCTGGACGATGCGGCCGGCGAGGCGTTCGACAAGACCGCCAAGCTGATCGGCCTCAATTATCCAGGTGGGCCTGAAATCGCTCGCCTGGCCGAGCAAGGCACCCCAGGGCGCTTCGTGTTCCCGCGGCCGATGTGCGACCGTCCAGGCCTGCAGTTCAGCTTCAGCGGCCTCAAGACGTTCGCCCTGAACACCTGGCAAAAATGCCGTGAGGCCGGGGACGACAACGAGCAAACCCGTTGCGACGTGTCGCTGGCGTTCCAGCAAGCGGTGGTGGAGACTCTGACTTTCAAGTGCAAGCGGGCGCTCAAGCAGACCGGCCTCAAGCGCCTGGTGATCGCCGGCGGCGTGAGTGCCAACACCGCCCTGCGCACGTCACTGGAGACCATGCTGGCCGGCCTCAAGGGCAATGTCTATTACGCACGCCCGCGCTTCTGCACCGATAATGGCGCGATGATCGCCTATGCTGGCTGCCAGCGCCTGATGGCCGGGCAGCAGCAGGACCTGGCGATCAGCGTGCAGCCGCGCTGGCCGATGGAGCAACTGCCGGCACTGTAAGAATGTAAGAAAGGGCTGGGCTCGGGGAGCGTTTCAGAAATGCCGTTCGCGCCCGGCAAACAAGTCACGCAGATTGTTGCGATGGCGCCAGACGATCATCACCGTGAGCACAGTCATAGGCAGCAGGGCTGCTGGCTCGCGCCAGGCCAGCAGTGGCAGGGTGAGGGGCGTGGCGATCAGCGCGGCCAACGAGCTGGTGCGGGTGAGGTAGAAGGTCAGCAGCCAGGCGCCGATGGCAAGCAGGGCGGCCGGCAAGTACAGGGCCATGAGCATGCCAGCGGCAGTGGCCACACCCTTGCCGCCCTTGAAGCGGAAGTAGATCGGGAACAGATGGCCGACTACCGCGCAGATACCGACCCAGGCCTGCTCTTGCAGGTCCAGCCCGGCCAGGCGTGCCAGCAGCACCGGCAGCATGCCCTTGCACAGGTCGCCCAGCAGCGTCAGGATCGCCAGCTTGCGCCCGGCCAGGCGCAGCATGTTGGTGGCGCCGGCATTGCCCGAGCCGCTGGAGCGCGGGTCGGGGCTGCCGCTGAGGCGGCTCAGGACGATGGCAAAGGACAGAGAGCCGAGCAGGTAGGCAAGCAGCGCCAGTGACCAAAACATGCTAACTATTCCGGGCGAGGACGCCCTGATTCTAACGGCGCCCGTCGCCCTTGTCGTGCTGTGGAGAGAAGTGCTTGGACAGAGTGTTCATCGAAGGCCTGGAAGTCGATACCGTGATCGGCGCCTACGACTGGGAGCGGGATATTCGCCAGTGCCTGCGCCTGGACCTGAGTTTCGCTTGGGACAACCGCCCGGCCGCCGCCGGTGATGACCTGTCGTTGGCACTGGACTATGCCAGCGTTTCGGCGCGGGTCCAGGCGTTTGCCGAGCAGGCTCGCTTCGAGTTGGTCGAGACGTTCGCCGAGCGCCTGGTGGCGGTGCTGATGGCTGAGTTCAACATCCCCTGGGTGCGCCTCAAGCTCACCAAGCCGGGCGCAGTGCCGGCGGCTCGCGGCGGCGTTGGCGTGGAGATCGAGCGCGGATGTCTCTGAACACGGTTTACCTCGGCCTGGGCAGCAACATCGACCGCGAGCGGCACTTGTGTGCGGGGCTCGATGCATTGGCTGGCATGCTCAGCGGCATGCAGTGTTCGGCAGTGTTCGAGAGCCAGGCGGTGGGCATCAAGAGCGGCCCGTTCTACAACCTGGTGGTGCGCGGGCAAACCGAGTTGCCGCTGCTGGAGTTCGACCGTCGGCTCAAGTTCATCGAGGCGGAAAATGGCCGATATGCGCCGGACCGCAAGGGTTTGCCGCTGGATATCGATGTGCTGATGTACGGTGATCTGCACGGCACCTTCGATGGGTTGGTGCTGCCGCGGGCGGAAATCCTGAAGAATGCTTTCGTGCTGTGGCCGCTATCGCTGCTGGCGCCGACGCTGATGCATCCAGGCGCCGGGAAAAGCATGGCACAGCTGTGGCATGAGGCGAGCATCGAACAGGTGCTGGCGCCGGTGCCGTTCGAGTGGCGTGGGTTGCAGTTGACCCCAGCGTGAGCCTGCGCCGCCCCTTCGCGGGCATAGAGCAGGTCTTGAGTTCGGCGCGGTCAGGTGGGAGCGGCTTTAGCCGCGAAGCAAGCGACGCGGTGGATGGCACCGGCTCTGCCGGTGTTCGCGGCTAAAGCCGCTCCCACATGGATCGCGCTCACCTCGAGGTAAGCATCGTACCTGTGGGAGCTGGCTTGTCAGCGATGAGGCCAGTACTGACGACATAAGACAGTTGCTCCCACCTGACCGCGCCGAACTCAAGTCCTGCACTCTGCCTGTGGGAGCGGCGAAGAGGCCGGGCAGATTAAGCCGACTTGTAGGCTTCGAGTGACTTCAGGCGCTCGGCCTTGAGCGCTTCGCCCAGGCCCTGGCCGGTAAGCCCGGTTTCCAGCAATGGCTTCACATCCACGGCACGCGCCGCCTCTGCGGCCCCGCGCAAGTACTCGCCTTGTGGATAACCTGAGCCCAGCGTCGCCATCTCGCACGCGGCGATGAAGTCCTCGAAGCGCTGCGGCCGCCGGTACACGTCGAACTTCTGCAGCATTTCCAGGAGCCTTGCAGGCTCCAGCGCCAGGGCATGGTCCGCTCGCTCGGCAAACTCCCCCACCAGCGCCGCCAACTCCTGGCATTCGCGCGGGGCTTTGAGGCGCTGGTTGAGGGCCTTGATCGCGGCAGGCTGCAGCCCCCGCAGCAGGCACGCCCAGCGCACCGGCAGCGGCTGCTGAAGCTTGGCCGCCTGGTGCAGCGCCGGTAATGTATCAGCGCCGTGTGCAAGCTCGGGCAGCAGTTCCATCAGCCCGCCACAGCTGCGCAGCACTTCAATGAACACCTGCGGCTCGGGTTCCATCAGCGCACGCTCGATCTCTTTCCAGCTGCGCTCGGCGGTCAGCGCCTGTAGTTCGCCCGACTCGGCAATCTGGCGCATCAGCCCCAAGGTTTCTTCGGCGACCTTGAAACCCAAGGGCGCGTAGCGGGCAGCAAAACGCGCAACACGTAGTACCCGCAGGGGATCTTCGGCGAACGCCGGGGAAACGTGGCGAAGGACGCGTTCATCCAGGTCGCGTTTGCCGTGGTAGGGATCGTACAGCGTGCCCTGTTCGTCCTCGGCCATGGCATTGATGGTCAGGTCGCGACGAATCAGGTCTTCTTCGAGGGTGACATCCGGGCTGGCGTGAAAGGTGAAGCCGCCATAGCCACGGCCGCTTTTGCGCTCGGTGCGGGCCAAGGCATATTCCTCACCCGTCTTCGGGTGCAGGAATACTGGGAAATCGGCACCGACGGGGCGAAAGCCCTGGGCCTGCATCTGTTCGACCGTGGCGCCGACCACCAACCAGTCGATGTCACTGACCGGGCGGCCGAGCAAGCGGTCGCGCACGGCACCGCCAACCTTGTAGATCTGCATGTGGAACCTCCATTACTGGCGACAGGATACCTTGTCGACAGCAATGGAGGGGGTGCTGCGCTAGAGGTGGTGCACCACGGCCAGGTCCATGCGCCCGTAGTCGCCGGCCTCGCCGTGTTCGCTGCGGGGCGGCATGTGGTGGGTTTTCATCACCTGGTCGCCCTGGACGGTCTCGAGGTGGATGTCGAAGCCCCACAGGCGGTGCAGGTGCTTGAGCACTTCGTCGGTGGAGTCGCCCAGTGGTTTACGGTTGTGCTGCTGATGGCGCAGGGTCAGGGAGCGGTCGCCGCGGCGGTCGATGCTCCAGATCTGCACGTTGGGTTCACGGTTGCCCAGGTTGTACTGGGCGGCCAACTGTTCACGGATGGTGCGATAGCCATCCTCGTCATGGATCGCCGGCACCAGCAGATCGTCGCGCTGGTCGTCGTCGAGAATGCTGAACAGCTTGAGGTCGCGCATCACTTTCGGTGACAGGTACTGCAGGATGAAACTCTCGTCCTTGAAGCTGCTCATGGCGAATTTGAGGGTGGAAAGCCAGTCACTGCCGGCGATGTCCGGGAACCAACGGCGATCCTCTTCCGTCGGGTTTTCGCAGATGCGGCGGATGTCGGTGTACATGGCAAACCCCAGGGCGTAGGGGTTGATGCCGCTGTAATAGGGGCTGTCGAAGCCCGGCTGGAACACCACGCTGGTGTGCGACTGAAGGAACTCCATCATGAAGCCTTCGGTGATCAGCCCTTCGTCGTACAGGTCGTTCATCAGGGTGTAGTGCCAGAAGGTCGCCCAGCCCTCGTTCATCACCTGGGTTTGGCGCTGCGGGTAGAAATACTGCGCAATCTTGCGCACGATGCGCACCACTTCACGCTGCCAGGGTTCGAGCAGCGGCGCGTGTTTCTCGATGAAATACAGGATGTTTTCCTGAGGTTCGGCAGGGAAGCGCGCATCGTCGCGCTCGCCGCCCTTTTCGGTGCCTTTGGGGATGGTGCGCCACAGGTCGTTGATCTGCCGCTGCAGGTGTTCTTCGCGCTCCTTCTGCCGGCGGCGCTCCTCTTCGGCCGAGATCGGGTAGGGGCGTTTGTAGCGGTCGACGCCATAGTTCATCAGGGCGTGGCAGGAGTCGATCAGGTCCTCGACAGCGTCGATGCCGTGGCGCTCCTCGCACTGGGCGATGTACTGCTTGGCGAATACCAGGTAGTCGATGATGGAACTTGCGTCTGTCCAGGTACGGAACAGGTAGTTGCCCTTGAAGAAACTGTTGTGACCATAGCAGGCATGGGCGATCACCAGCGCCTGCATGCACATGGTGTTCTCTTCCATCAGGTAGGCGATGCACGGGTCGGAATTGATCACGATCTCGTAGGCCAGGCCCATCTGCCCACGGCTGTAGGATTTCTCGGTACTGAGAAATTGCTTGCCATAGGACCAGTGGTGATAACCCAACGGCATGCCCACGGACGCATAGGCGTCCATCATTTGCTCGGCGGTGATCACTTCGATCTGGTTTGGGTAGGTATCCAGCGCGTAACGCGCGGCCAGGCGACTGATCTCACGGTCGTAGGTCTGGATCAGCTCGAATGTCCATTCGGAGCCGGTGGAAATGGGTTGGCGTCTCTGCTCTCTGGCGGTCATGTGGCTAACCTGCGCTGGAAGAGTTCACGGAAGACCGGGTAGATGTCGCCGGCCGATACCAACTGTTGCTGGGCAAAGGTGTCGGGGAAACCCTCGCCGATGCGCTCGTATTCGTACCACAGCGCCTGATGCTCGCGCGGGGTGATTTCGACATAAGTGTAGTACTGCACGTGCGGCATGATCTGCTTGGACAGGATGTCGCGGCAGATCGGCGAGTCGTCGTTCCAGTTGTCACCGTCGGACGCCTGGGCGGCGTAGATGTTCCAGTCGCTGGCCGGGTAGCGCTCAGCCATGATTTCCTGCATCAGCTTGAGCGCACTGGAAACGATGGTGCCGCCGGTTTCGCGGGAGTAGAAGAATTCTTCCTCGTCGACTTCGCGGGCACTGGTGTGGTGCCGGATGAACACTACCTCGATGCGGTCATAGTTCCGCTTGAGGAACAGGTACAAGAGGATGAAAAAGCGTTTGGCGATGTCCTTGGTGGCCTGGGTCATGGAGCCGGAAACGTCCATCAGGCAGAACATCACCGCCTTGGAGCTGGGGTTGGGCTGCTTGACCAGCAGGTTGTACTTGAGGTCGAAGGTATCGAGGAACGGCAGGCGGTTGATACGTGCCTTGAGCCGCTCGATCTCGGCCTCGGTTTCCTGGATGTCGGTGAAATTGTCGGGCTCCTCGACTTTCAGCCGATCCAGCTCCTTTTGTGCTTCGCGCAACAGTGCGCGGCTGCTGCCCGTCAGGGCGATGCGCCGGGCATGGGCCGAACGCAGGGTGCGCACGATGTTGATGCGCGAGGGGTTGCCTTCGTTGGCGATCCCGGCGCGCACGGTCTTGAAGGTGTCGGCACCGGTCAGGTGGCGTTTGACCAGGTTGGGCAGCTCAAGGTCCTCGAACATGAATTCGAGAAACTCTTCCTGGGTGATCTGGAAGACGAAATCGTCCATGCCCTCGCCGGAGTTGCCGGCCTTGCCGCGCCCGCCACCCCCACCGCCGCCTTGTGGTCGAGCGATATGCTCACCTGCAGTGAACTCTTTGTTGCCGGGGTGGACGATGGTCTGCTTGCCGCCGCGACCGTGGTGCAGCACCGGTTCGTCGATGTCACGGCCCGGGATGCTGATCTGCTCGCCATGCTCCATGTCCATGATGGAGCGGCGGCTAACGGCCTCTTCGACGGCTTTCTTGATGTGCTCACGGTAGCGCCGCAAAAAACGCTGGCGGTTGACCGTGCTCTTGTTCTTGCCGTTTAGGCGTCGGTCGATTACGTAGCTCATGATCCCTCCGGTGACTGGATGCAGCTACCACTCTCAAGCTGCAAGTTGGAGCAGCCACCGCTGCTGAAAGCCGTAGCGCCAGAGCTCGCCCTGGCGCTGCGCGGCTTGCAGCTTGCGGCTTGTCGCTTGCCGCTTTATTGCGATTTGCGGACCCGCAGGTACCATTCCGACAGCAGGCGCACCTGTTTGTCGGTGTAGCCACGCTCGACCATCCGGGTGACGAAGTCGTTGTGCTTCTGTTGATCCTCCTTGCTGGCCTTGGCATTGAAGCTGATGACCGGCAGCAGGTCCTCGGTGTTGGAGAACATTTTCTTCTCGATGACCACCCGCAGCTTCTCGTAGCTGAGCCAGCTGGGGTTCTTGCCATTGTTGTTGGCCCGGGCGCGCAGCACGAAGTTGACGATTTCGTTGCGGAAGTCCTTCGGATTGCTGATGCCGGCCGGTTTCTCGATCTTCTCCAGCTCTTCGTTGAGGGCGATGCGGTTGAGGATCTCGCCGGTTTCCGGGTCGCGGTACTCCTGGTCCTGAATCCAGAAATCGGCATACAGCACGTAGCGGTCGAAGATGTTCTGGCCGTACTCGCTGTAGGACTCGAGGTAGGCGGTCTGGATTTCCTTGCCGATGAACTCGATGTAGCGCGGCGCCAGGTATTCCTTGAGGTAGCGCAGGTAGCGTTCGCGCACTTCGGCCGGGAATTGCTCCTGCTCGATCTGCTGCTCCAGCACATACAGCAGGTGCACCGGGTTGGCCGCGATTTCGTGCGGGTCGAAGTTGAACACCTTGGACAGGATCTTGAAGGCGAAGCGGGTCGACAGGCCGTTCATGCCCTCGTCGACGCCTGCCGAGTCGCGGTACTCCTGGATCGATTTGGCCTTGGGGTCGGTGTCCTTGAGATTCTCACCGTCATAGACCCGCATCTTCGAATAGATGTTGGAGTTTTCCGGCTCCTTGAGCCGCGAAAGTACGGTGAACTGGGCCAGCATCTTGAGGGTGTCGGGCGCGCAGTGAGCCTTGGCCAGCGAGCTGTTGACCAACAGCTTGTCGTAGATCTTGATCTCGTCGCTGACCCGCAGGCAGTAGGGCACCTTGACGATGTAGATACGGTCGATGAAGGCTTCGTTGTTCTTGTTGTTGCGGAAGGTGTGCCACTCCGATTCGTTGGAGTGGGCCAGCAGGATACCGGTATAGGGGATGGCCCCGAGGCCTTCGGTGCTGTTGTAGTTGCCTTCCTGGGTGGCGGTGAGCAAGGGGTGCAGGACCTTGATCGGCGCCTTGAACATCTCGACGAATTCCATCAGGCCCTGGTTGGCCCGGCACAGCGCGCCCGAATAGCTGTAGGCGTCGGCGTCGTTCTGCGGGAATTCTTCGAGCTTGCGGATATCCACCTTGCCGACCAGAGCAGAGATGTCCTGGTTGTTCTCGTCACCGGGTTCGGTCTTGGCGATGGCGATCTGGTTGAGGATCGAAGGATAGAGCTTGACCACCTTGAACTTGCTGATATCACCGCCGAACTCCTGCAGGCGTTTGGTGGCCCAGGGCGACATGATGGTGTTCAGGTAGCGGCGGTTGATGCCGTACTCTTCTTCGAGAATCGCGCCATCTTCGGTGGCGTTGAACAACCCCAGCGGTGACTCGAATACCGGCGAGCCCTTGATGGCATAGAAAGGTACTTTTTCCATCAGCTGCTTGAGTTTCTCGGCCAGCGACGATTTACCGCCGCCCACCGGGCCCAGCAGGTAGAGGATCTGCTTCTTCTCTTCCAGGCCTTGGGCGGCATGGCGGAAGTAGGAGACGATCTGGTCGATGCATTCTTCCATCCCGTGGAAGTCGGCAAAGGCCGGATAGCGGCGGATCACCTTGTTGGAGAAGATCCGCGACAGCCTGGAGTTGCTTGAGGTGTCGATCAGCTCTGGGTCGCCGATGGCCAGCAACAGCCGCTCGGCCGCCGAGGCATAGGCGCTGCGATCCTCTTTGCACAGCTCGAGGTACTCCTGCAGCGTGAGTTCTTCCTGGCGGGTGGACTCGAAACGTTGTTGGAAGTGGCTAAAAATGCTCATGACGTCACCTCGCTCGATACGTGGAGACGACGCCGGATCAGTCAGCCGATGCTGGCATGCAACCGGTTTTTGCCGGTTGCTGTATACCCCCCAGAACACCCTGAAACGCTACCGATGACCCGCACGCCGGTGTACCGGCTCTCCCCTTTTTTGGATGGCCTGGGCTTAAGGATAGTTGGTTATACGAGAGGTCAAGGGCGGGGGGCGAAGAAGACATCTGCGACCGTTCGTCAGGTCGGTCGCGAGCCCGCACGGAACGCGGGCTGCAGGAAAAATGAAAAAAATTATTCAGCGCTGCCCTGGGCGGTTTCGCCCGGGTAGGTGCTGCGCCACAGCTCGAAGCCTCCGTCGATGCTGTAGACGTTGGAGAAGCCCTGGCCGACGAGATAGGCGGCGGCGCTCTGGCTGGAGTTGCCGTGGTAGCAGACTACCAGTGTAGGCGCGTCGAGGTCGGCGTTGCGGATGAAGTCGGCAACCGAGTGGTTATCCAGATGAGTGGCGCCGCGGATGTGGCCGGCGGCATAGGCTTGCGGGTCGCGAATGTCGACCACGACCGCGCCTTGTTTACGCAGGGCGTGGGCCTGCTCGGGGGGGATGCGCTTGAATTCGCTCATGGGGGCGGTTCCTTCAGGGCTGATCGGTAGGGGCGGCCGGTGCTGCCGGCAGGCGAGGGGTGCCCTCGCGGGTGCAGTCGCAGCGGTGGTACTCGCCGCTGTCGACGTTGTACAGGGTCATGGCGCCACCCCAGACGCAGCCGGTGTCCAGGGCGATGACACCCCGCGCATCGACGCGGCCTTCAAGGGCGGCCCAGTGGCCGAAGATGATCTTCACATGGCGCGCACGACGGTCGGGGTGGTCGAACCATGGCTTGTAGCCTTTTGGCGCGCTGTCTGCGCCTTCCTTGGTCTTGAGGTCGAGCTTGCCGGCGGCGGTGCAGAAGCGCATGCGGGTGAAGTAGTTGGTGATCACCCGCAGGCGCTCGACGCCGGTGAGATCCTTGCTCCACTTGTTCGGCTCGTTGCCGTACATGCCGTCCAGGTAGAGCTTCAGGCGATTGTCGTCGCGCAGCACTTCCTCGACTTCGGCAGCCAGCTCCAGCGCTCTGCCCAGGGTCCATTGCGGCGGGATCCCGGCATGAACCATGGCGATGCCACGGGGCTCGTCGTAGTGCAGCAGCTTCTGCTGGCGCAGCCAGTCGAACAGCTGGTCGGCGTCCGGCGCTTCGATGATTTCGCGCAGGGTGTCGCTCTTCTTCAGGCGCTCGACGTTATGCCAGGCGGCCAGCAGGTGCAGGTCGTGGTTACCCAGCACACACACCAGGACGTGGCGGATGGAGTACAGGTAGCGCAGCGTTTCGAGCGACTCGGGGCCGCGGTTGACCAGGTCACCCACCAGCCACAGGCGATCGACGGCAGGGTCGAAGCGTACACGTTCGAGAAGGCACTTGAGCGGCTGCAGGCAGCCTTGCAGGTCACCGACCGCGTAAGTGGCCATCAGTGCAGGGCCCCGGGAACGGCTAGGCGGAAGGGTGCGATCTCGGCATCGAAGCGTTTACCGTCTTCGGCGAACATCTGATAGCTGCCCTGCATGGTGCCAACGCGGGTGGTGATGACCGCCCCGCTGCTGTAGGTGTGGCTCTGGCCTGGGTCGATCAGCGGTTGTTGGCCGATCACGCCGGCGCCGCGCACTTCCTCGACTTCGCCATCGCCATTGGTGATCAGCCAGTGACGTGACATCAGCTTGGCCTTGACCGTGCCGTTGTTCTGCACGGTGATGGTGTAGGCGAAAGCGAAGCGACTGTTTTCGGGGTCGGATTGTTCTTTGAGGTAGCGGGTCACGACGCTGACGTCGATCTGGTAGCGGGGGTCGGACATGCAAGGGCCTTGGGCGAACTGACGCAATAATGCAGTCTAGGCCATTGGCGGGGGGGAGGGCCAGTCATGGCTGATCGCGGGGCAGGCCCGCTCCCACGGGAGCGAGCCTGTGTTGCGACGTGGGGTCAGCCTTGCTGCTCGGCCAGCTTGTCGGCCAGGCGCACGAACGCTGCCAGGTCCAGTTGCTCGGGGCGCAGGCTGCCATCGACGCCTGCAGCCTCGATGGCCTGGCTGTCGAGCAGGCCCTTGAGAGTGTTGCGCAGGGTCTTGCGGCGCTGGTTGAACGCTTCGCGCACGACACGCTCCAGCAGCAGAGGGTCCTTGGCCGGGTAAGGCAGCACTTCATGGGGCACCAGGCGCACGATGGCCGAATCGACCTTCGGTGGTGGGTTGAAGGCGCCGGGGCCTACGTTGAACAGGTGTTCCACGCGGCAGTGGTACTGCACCATGATCGACAACCGCCCCCAGTCACCACCGCCAGGCCCTGCGGCCATGCGCTCGACCACTTCCTTCTGCAGCATGAAATGCATGTCGCGGATCAGGTTGGCGTGTGCCAGCAGGTGGAAGATCAGCGGCGTGGAGATGTTGTAGGGCAGGTTGCCCACGACCTTCAGGCTGCGTTGCGGTACGCCCAACTGATTGAAGTCGAACTTCAGGGCGTCGCCCTGGTGCAGGCGGAAATTGTCACGCCCGGCGAACTTGTGTTGCAGGATCGGCACCAGGTCCTTGTCCAGCTCCACCACGTCCAGTTGTGCGCCGCTGTTCAGCAGGCCCTCGGTGAGGGCGCCCTGGCCAGGGCCGATTTCCAGCAGGTTTTCGCCGGCCTTGGCGTGGATCGCCCGCAGGATGCGGTCGATGATTCCGGCGTCATGCAGGAAGTTCTGGCCGAAGCGCTTGCGCGCCCGGTGTTGGTAATGCTCGGTCATGGTCGGTTCTCGGCCATCTGGTAGGCGGTTTCCAGGGCGACGCGCAGGCTGCCGGTGTCGATCTTGCCTGTGCCGGCCAGGTCCAGGGCGGTGCCGTGGTCGACCGAAGTACGGATGATCGGCAGGCCCAGCGTCACGTTGACCGCGGCGCCGAAGCCCTTGTACTTGAGTACGGGCAGGCCTTGGTCGTGGTACATCGCCAGCACTGCGTCGCAGTGCTCCAGATATTTGGGGGTAAACAGGGTATCGGCCGGTAATGGTCCGCGCAGGTCCATGCCTTCGGTACGCAGGCGCTCCAGTACGGGCTCGATGATGTCGATTTCTTCGCGGCCAAGGTGGCCGCCTTCGCCGGCATGCGGGTTGAGCCCGCAGACCAGGATGCGTGGTTTGCCGATGCCGAACTTGTCACGCATGTCCGCATGCAGGATGCGGGTCACGCGCTCCAGGCGCTCGGCGGTGATGGCGTCGGCAATGTCGCGCAGCGGCAGGTGCGTGGTCACCAGGGCCACGCGCAGGCCATGGGTGGCCAGCATCATGACCACCTGTGCGGTGTGGGTGAGCTCGGCAAGGAACTCGGTATGCCCGGAGAAGGCGATACCGCTCTCGTTGATCACGCCTTTGTGCACCGGGGCGGTGATCATCCCGGCAAAGTGCCCGTCAAGGCAGCCTTGCCCGGCGCGTGTCAGCGTTTCCAGCACGAATGCGGCGTTGGCCTGGTTCAGTTGCCCGGCGGCCACGGGTGCGGCCAAGGGCGTATCCCAGACGTACAAGCTGCCGGCAGGGGCAGGGTGTTCGGGCAGGTTGTCTGGAGTGACGGCCAGCAGGCTGACGGCCAGGCCCAGCTGCGTGGCCCGCTCGGCGAGCAGGTCACGGCTGGTGATGGCGATCAGGGGATGGGGCTGGGCCTCGGCGGCGAGCAGCAGGCACAGGTCGGGGCCTATGCCGGCTGGTTCGCCGGGTGTAACGGCAAAGCGCAGGGGCTTCACTGGGTGGCCTGGTCAGCGCCAGGCAGCTTGACTTCAACGTAGGCCTCGTCGCGGATCTGGCGCAGCCAGGTCTGCAGCTCTTCGTCGTACTTGCGGTTGCGCAGGACGCTCATGGCCTGCTGCTCACGGGCTTTTTCAGTGCTGTCGGTGGCGCGGCGGCCCAGCACTTCAAGCACGTGCCAGCCGTACTGGGTGCGGAACGGCTTGGTCACCACGCCTTGTTTGGCGTCGGCCATCTGCTCGCGGAATTCCGGGACCAGGCTGTCCGGGTCGACCCAGTTCAGGTCGCCACCGTGGAGTGCAGAGCCTGGGTCTTCCGAGAAGCTCTTGGCCAGGGTGGCAAAGTCTTCGCCGCTGTTGATCCGGTCGTACAGTTTTTCAGCGAGCTCCTTGGTGGCGGCTTCGCTGCGGATCTCGCTTGGCTTGATCAGGATGTGGCGTACATGCACTTCGTCACGCAGCACGCTCTCGCTGCCACCACGTTTCTCCTCGAGCTTGAGGATGATGAAGCCGTTGGGGATGCGAATAGGCTGGGTGACGTCGCCGGCGCTCATGCTGCTGAGCATCTTGGCGAAGTCCGGTGGCAGTTGGCCGGCTTTACGCCAGCCCATCTCGCCGCCTTCCAGGGCGTTCTCGCTGGCCGAGCGTGCGATGGCCAGTTGGCCGAAGTCAGCGCCTTGCTTGAGCTGCTGGTAGACGCCGCCCGCTTGGCGAGCTGCCGCCTGGATGGCTTCCGAGTTGGCGCCTTCCGGGGTCGGGATGAGGATGTTGGCCAGGCGGTATTCTTCCGACATCTGCATCTTGCCGAGGTCGGAATTGAGGAAGTTCTTCACTTCCTGCTCGGACACCTGGATGCGTTCGGCGACACGACGCTGACGCACGCGGCTGATGATCATCTCGCGCTTGATCTGTTCGCGGGCGTCGTCGAACGACAGGCCATCATGGGCCAGGGCAGCACGGAACTGCTCCAGCGACATGCCATTGCGCTGGGCAATCGTGCCGACGGCCTGGTTCAGCTCTTCATCGGTGATGCGGATGCCCGAGCGCTCGCCGATCTGCAGTTGCAGGTTCTCGACGATCAGGCGCTCCAGCACCTGCTGCTCCAGCGCGCCGGCCGGCGGCACGCCGCCACCGCGCTTGGCGATGGTCTGCTGGACTTCACGCACGCGCTGGTCCAGTTGGCTCTGCATGACCACGTCGTTGTCGACGATGGCCACCACGCGGTCCAGGGACTGCGGGGCGGCATGCGCCGCGCCACTGAGTAAAACGGCGCCCAGCATCAGCGGGCGCAGACGATCAATAAGCTTGGTCTTCACGTTCACGATAACCTTGAATGCCTTTGTCCAGGAACGACTCAACCTTGTTGCCCACTACACCGCCGAGGCCCTTGAGCACGACTTGCAGGAAGATACCGTGGTCGCCCTTCTCGTTGTCCGGGACCGCCTGGCTGAAGTCGTCGTAGTCCATCCAGTAGCGGTTGATCAGGCGCAGCTTCCAGCAGCAGTTGTCGTACTCGAAACCACCCATGGCTTCCAGGGTGCGGTTGCGGTTGTAGTCGTGCTGCCAGCGCGCGATCACGCTCCACTGCGGAACGATCGGCCAGATGACCGAGAAGTCGTGCTGCTGGATCTTGTAGTAATCCTTGATGTAGCCCGGTTCGCCTGGAGTGCCGTAGTCACCGCCGCCAACTTTCCACAAGCCGGTCAGCGAGTCATAGGTGATCAGGTCGTTGCGGTAGCGGTAGCCGAGGTTGACGATCTTGTTCGGATTGTCTTCAGGCTGGTAGTGGAACATCGCGCTACCCGAGCGGGTGCTGCGGCTGTCCGGGTCCCAGTTGAAGTCCGAGTTGAAGCGCCAGTCGCGATTGAAGGCGTACTCGTATTCCAGAGCGTACGGTGACACGTCCGACAGGCTGTCCTTGCGGGTGCTGTAGTCGATGCCTGGCAACTGGACCTTGCGGTCCTTGAAGTAGAACGCCTGGCCGATGCTGAAGCGCTGACGCTGGAAGCCGTTGTCCTCGATCCAGCGGTTGGTCACACCCAGCGACAGCTTGTTTTCGTCGCCGATGCGATCGGTGCCGCTGAAGCGGTTGTCGCGGAACAGCGAAGCGTAGTCGAAAAGGCGCTCGCTCGTATCGAAGATCGGAATGTCCTTCTGGTCCTTGTACGGGACGTAGAGGTAGAACAGTCGCGGCTCGAGGGTCTGGCGGTAATTGGTGCCGAACATCTGGGTGTTGCGGTCGAAGTACAGGCCGCTGTCGACGCTGAAGATCGGGATATCACGGTTCAGCGTGCTGTTGTAGCTGCCATAGCCCGGAAGGCCCGACTGCGTGATCGCCTGGGCCTGGCCCTGGCTGTCCAGGTCGAGGTCATAGCGGGTGACGGCGTACTTGAGTTTCGGCTTGATGTAGCCGTAGCTCGCTTCCATCGGCAGGCTGATGGCCGGTGCCGCGTGCAGGCGGGTACCGTTGGCACGGGCGATGCCGGTGACGCTCTCGTCAAGGCGGCGGCCGCCGAGGACATTGCCGTCAGCATCGGTCACGAGGCCGAGCGACTTGTCAGGCAGGCCATCCTTGTCGAACACCAGATCGTTCTTCAGGTCACGTTCGAAGCGAACGGCCTCGGCTTCGTAGCTGAGATCGAGCCCTTCAGGGTGATACGGCAGCAAGCCGGTGATCGAGAGCTGTGGAAGCTTGTCGTAAGGGGTGATCTGCGAAATGGTCGCCATTTCGTAGGCATGCACATTCAACCGGGCGGTGTAGTCGTCGCCACGGTAGTTGAGCGTGCCGCGCTGGTTGACGTAGTCCCGGCTCTCGACACCGATCTGGTCCGATTCCAGGTCCTGGAAGTAGAACGGGTCGCTGATGTCGGTGTAGTCCACCTCGCCCATCAGGCGATCATCCAGGCCGCCCTTGTGCTGCCAGTTGATCATCCAGCGTTCTTTCTTGTAGTCCGTCTGCAGCTTGCGGTCGTCGTCCTGATCGCTCAGGTAGGCGCCACCGAACTGACCTTCGCTGGATTTGGTCAGGTAGCGGAACTCGCCTTCCATGAGCATGCCGCGCTTGGCCATGTAGCGCGGGTACAACGTGGCGTCGTAGTTCGGCGCCAGGTTGAAGTAGTACGGGGTGACCAGCATGAAGCCGGTATCGCTGCTGCTGCTGAACGATGGCGGCAGGAAGCCGGACTGCCGACGATCATCGATCGGGAAGTAGATGTACGGCGTATAGAAGACCGGGAAATCCTTGACCCGCAGCGTGACGTTGGTGGCAGTACCAAAGCCGGTGGCCGGGTTGAGGGTGATGTTGTTGCCCTTGAGCTGCCATGCGTTGCTGCCCGGCTCACAGGTGGTATAGGTACCGTCCTTGAGGCGGATGATCGCGTTTTCCGCGCGCTTGGCGTACAGCGCATTACCGCGGATGTGCGATTTGTGCATCACGTATTCGGCGTTGTCGACCCGGGCTTCGCCGGTGTCGAGCTGAATCTGTGCCTCATCGCCGACTACCAGCGAGCCGTTGTCACGGATCTTGACGTTGCCCTTGAGCTCGCCACGGTTCTCGGCCTGGTACAGGTTGGCTTCGTCCGCTTCGGCCTGCATGCTGCCCTGGCGCATGACCACGTCACCGGCGAGGGTGGCGATCTGCTGCTCCTGCTGGTACTTGGAAACCTTGGCGTTGATGTAGGTCGGGGCTTCGTCCTTGGGCGTGGTGTCATCCATGCCCGGACGGATTGGCTCGATATAGGCGCCACCGCAGTACGGGCCGGTCTCGGCCAGTTGCGCGGCAGTTAGCTTCTCGCGGGGTACCCAGTCGAGGTGGCTGTAGTCTTCGCTGCGCGATTTCAGGGCGCGGCCTTTGCTCTCGGTAACCAGTACCGGCTTGTCGGCCTGTTCCTGGGCTACTTGCTCCGGTGTTTCATCACCGGAACTGGCGGCAGCGGCACCCGGATGAACCGGGCGAGGCGGCAGGTTACTGGCAGCCTTGGGCTTGCAGTCCCAGCCGCCGGAAGCGGACACTTGGCAGTCGAACTGCTCGGCTGCTAACGCATGCGGCATGGCCATAGGTTGCAGGGCCAGCAGACCGCCAGTGACCAGCAATGGAAACTTTCTACGAAACGCGGGGGATTTCAATGCCATCTTATTAGTCCGGGCTTCCTGCGTGCCATCTGCCCGCGTGTGGGGGCCGCACGCCTCTCGATGGTCTGAAAAAGATGCTGGATAATAAAGCATGACCCGCTTGACGGCTAGCGCCGTCGGAGACCCTTGTAATGCCCGACCAAGATGTACGTCTGCAACAACTGACTGCCTGGCTCGCCGAGCAGCTCGAGATTCTATTTCGCACCAACGGCTGGGGTGACGTGCCCGCCGGCAGCCTGACCGCCGCCAGCAGCGATGCGAGTTTCCGCCGCTACTTCCGCTGGGAGGGCGCCGGCCACAGCTTCGTGGTCATGGATGCGCCACCACCCCAGGAAAACTGCCGCCCGTTCGTTGCCATCGACCACCTGCTGGCCAGTGCGGGCGTGCATGTGCCGCAGATCCATGCCCAGGACCTTGAGCGCGGCTTCCTGCTTTTGGGCGATATGGGGCGCCAGACTTACCTGGACGTCATCGATGCCGACAACGCCGATGCCTTGTTCAAGGACGCCATCGAAGCCTTGCTGGCGTTCCAGCGCCTGCCGATGGACGCCCCGTTGCCTAGCTACGACGATGCGCTGCTGCGCCGCGAAGTCGAGCTGTTCCCGGAGTGGTACGTTGGCCGCGAGCTGGGCGCGAAGCTGACCGAGGCCCAGCAGGCCAGCTGGCAGCGGGTCAGCCAGCTGTTGATCGACAGCGCCCTGGCGCAACCTAAAGTACTGGTGCACCGCGACTACATGCCGCGCAACCTGATGCAAAGCACGCCGAACCCCGGCGTGCTGGATTTCCAGGACGCGGTCTACGGCCCGGTCACCTACGACATCACCTGCCTGTTCAAGGACGCTTTCCTCAGTTGGCCCCAGGGCCGCGTCGAGGGGTGGCTCAGCGATTACTGGCAAAAGGCCCAGGCTGCCGGTATTCCAGTACAGCCGGCATTCGAGGACTTCCACCGCGCCAGCGACCTGATGGGGGTGCAGCGCCACCTCAAGGTGATCGGTATTTTCGCCCGCATCTGCCACCGTGACGGCAAACCGCGCTACCTCACTGACGTACCGCGTTTCTTCGCCTATATAGATGAAGTGATTGGTCGTCGTCCGGAGTTGGCCGAGCTGGGCGCGCTGATCAGCGAACTCAAGGCCGGGGCCCATTCATGAAGGCAATGATCCTCGCGGCGGGCAAGGGCGAGCGCATGCGCCCACTGACCCTGCACACCCCCAAGCCGCTGGTGCCGGCCGCCGGCAAGCCATTGATCGAATACCACCTGGAAGCGCTGGCCCGAGCCGGCTTCACCGAAGTGGTCATCAACCATGCCTGGCTCGGCCAGCAGATCGAGGATCACCTGGGCGATGGCAGCCGCTTCGGCCTGCGCCTGCGCTACTCGCCGGAAGGCGAACCGCTGGAGACCGGCGGCGGCATCTTCAAGGCGCTGCCGCTGCTGGGTGACGCGCCGTTCGTGCTGGTCAACGGCGATATCTGGACCGACTACGACTTCAGCGCGTTGCAGGCGCCGTTGCAGGGGCTCGCGCACCTGGTGCTGGTAGACAACCCCGGGCACCACGGGCGAGGCGACTTCCGTCTGCTGGGCGAGCTGGTAACTGATGGCGATGACGCGCCCGGGACCCTGACTTTCAGCGGTATCTCGGTGCTCGACCCGGCGCTGTTCGACGCTTGCCAACCCGGCGCCTTCAAGCTCGCACCGCTGTTGCGCAAGGCCATGGCTGCGGGCCAGGTGAGTGGCGAGCACTACCGGGGGCACTGGGTTGATGTCGGCACTGTCGAACGCCTGGCCGATGTCGAACGCCTGATTGGCGAGCGCGCCTGACATGTGGTGGCCAAGCACAGTGATTGGTGCCGGGGCCGGTTTCGCCATGGCCAGTATCCCCGGGGCTTTGCTCGGGGCGCTGCTGGGCCAGGCCATGGATCGGCGCCTGCGTCTGCAGGGATGGGAGGACATGCGCGAGCGCCTGGGCGGGCGCCCGGCGCTGCGCGACGAAGAGTTGCTGTTCGTGCTGCTTGGGCGTCTGGCCAAGAGCGATGGCCGGGTTGCCGAGGGGCATATCCAGCAGGCGCGTCAGGAAATGACCCGGCTGGACCTGGCTGAACCCGCGCGGCTGCGGGCGATTGCCGCGTTCAATCGGGGCAAGTCGGGCAAGGGCCGGTTGGGTCATTACCTGCGCCGGATCAAGTTGCAGCCGCATGCTGCCGAGGGCACCCTGCGCGCCTGCTGGCGAATGGTCTGGGCGGATGGCAAGGCCGGCCGGCATGAGCACGACCTGCTGCTGCGATGGGGCGAGCAGCTAGGGCTCAGCCGTCAGCAGGTGCAGGCTCTGGCCAAGGAGTACGAGCCACGGCGGTCGTCGGTCGAAGGCGGTGTGATGACCTATGCCGCTGCCCTGCGTCTTCTTGGGGTGGAGCCGGACACCGAGGCCGACAAGGTCAAGCAGGCCTATCGGCGACTGCTCAGCCGGCACCATCCCGACAAGCTGGTGGGCAGTGGTGCCAGTGAGGCCAAGGTGCGCGAGGCGACCGAGCACACGCGCGAGCTGCACCAGGCCTATGCCCTGATCCGCAAGCGGCGGGGCCTCTAACTAAGTTATCGCGGGGCAAGCTCGCATCGGCGCCCCGCGATGATCGTCACTGTTCCTGCGGTGTCAGCCAGCCGCGAACCCGACGTAGCAACTGCTCTTGCTCCGCTGCCTTGTTACCCGGCATGGCCATCAGCGAAATCTGCCGGTACGCGCTGTCCTTCTGCCGCTTGCTGGCCTGCAGGCGCTGCTCGGCGGCCAGGCGGTCCTGGGGGCGCGAGGTGTAGTAGAGGTCGGCGGTCGGCACTTTCAGGGTCGGGGTGAGGCTCAGCAGGTCGTGCTCGACCCGTGCGGGCGTTTGCGCCGCGACCATCACCAGTTTCTGTACCTCTGGCGGCTGTTTTTCGCTGAGGTAGCGCGCCGCCCAGTAGGCGCCGCTGCCGTTGCCCAGCAGCACGATGCTGCGTGCCTGTTGCTGTTGCGCATAGGCCACGGCGGCATCCAGGCGGGCGAAGATGCGCTCGGCGTCGTCCTGGTCGGTGTGTTCGTCGGCCTTGGCGGCGTCGGTGCTTTCGGTGGTGTCCGCCTCGGCGGCCGTGGCCTGGGCAACGTTGGCGTTGGCGTCTGCGGGGGTATCCTTGGTCGGCGCTGTTTCACCTGCGTCCTTGGCCGGTTCTGCGGCGGGCTTGGCCTCGGCGCGCGCCTGCGGGCGTTCGGCCAGCAGGTCTGGAAGGCTCACGCTCAAGGTGTGCCAGCCGACATCGGGGAAGCCACGGCGCAACGGCCCGACCGTGGTCGGCCAGTCGGCGCTTTCGCCGGCACCGGGGACGATGATCACCGCACCTTTCGGGTCGCTGTCGTTGGCCGGCTTCCACAGCGCCAGGAAGTGTTCGCCGTTGGCCTGCAGGGTCTGCTGCTCGGCCTTGGGCACCTGGCGCTCGAGGGCCAGGGCATCGTCCTGGCTGCGTTCGGCCAGCGCCGGGCGCACTACGGGGGCAGGGGCAGCCTCGGCGGCGGCATCGGTTTTTTCGGCATCGGCCGCTTGCGCGCCGAGGGGCAGGAGCGCGGCCAGGCAGAACATGGCCAGCGTCGTGCGATAGAGTGTGAGCATGGATCGGTCCAAGGCCATAAAGTTATCGGCAGCCTAATAGTATTTGTCCGCGACGGCCACGTCAGGTGGCCGTCCTTGCCAAGACGAGCGTAGAGATGAAGCGAGTGCGTTGCCTGTGGGTTATCGGCTGGTTGTGTCTACCCTTGATCGCTTTGGCGCGCCCGGAGGCGCCGCCTTCGGTAGTGCTGGAGCCTGCCCAGCAACAGTGGCTGGAGGCGCATCGCAGCCTGCGGGTCGGCCTGGTGCTGCAAGCGCCCTATGCCCAGTTCGACAGGCGTTTGCAGCAGTTCTACGGGGCCAACGTCGAGCTGGTCAGTGCGCTGGCCCAGGCGCTCAGGCTCGACCTGACCTGGCGCGGTTTCACCGATGAAGCGGCCCTGGAGCACGCGTTGCAAGCTGGCGAGATCGATTTCGCCCCAGGCCTGACCCAGACCCCCGCCAGCCTGCGCAACTGGTTGTTCAGCGACCCGTACATGCGCGTGCCGCAACTGGTGGTGGGCCTGCGCAGTGGTGCGGTGGCGGTGGACCTGGAGAAGCTCGGCGCCAACGACCGAGTGGCGGTGCGCATGCCATCCAGGCTCGCCGACTACCTGCGCGGCAACTACGGCAACCTCAACCTGCAGGGCGTGCCCAACGAGCGTGAGGCCCTGCAACTGGTGCTGGGCGGGCAGGCCGGTTTTGCCGTGCTGGACGAGGCGCAGCTCAGTCGCCTGTCCCGCGAGAGTGAGTTTGGCGAGCTGGCCGTGGTCGGTGACATCGGCCTGCCGCAATTGCTACGGGTGGGTTCGCGGCGCGACTGGCCGCTGTTGGCCGACGTCCTTGAGCGCGGGCTGCAGGCCATGCCGGCCAAGGACCTCGAGCAGATCCACCAACGCTGGCTGCAACCGAAATACCCGCGCTTCTCCGAATCGCCCGGTTTCTGGCAGAACCTCGCCTTGCTGTTCGGCCTGTTGCTGTTGTGCGCCCTGGCCACGCTGGTGTGGCAGCGTCGCCAACAGCGAGGGCTGGAGCGCGGATTGCTGGCGGCACGCGAGAGCCTGGCCGAGCGCCAGACCCGCGAGCAGGCGCTGCGCCTGAGCCAGTTCTCCATCGACCAGAGCACTGTTGGGATTCTGTGGGTCAACTGGGACAGCCACGTGCGCTACGCCAACCACGCCGCCGAACGCATGCTCGGTTTTGCCGAGAATGCCTTGCTTGAGCGCCCGCTGATCGACATCGAGCCCACCCTGGCCATGGACCGCTGGCTGGCGCTGTGGAAGCGCGCCCGTGGCGGCGAAGGCGAGTTGCAGTTCGAGAGCCAGTGCCGCTGCGCCGATGGCAGCTTGCTGCCGGTCGACCTGTCGCTGTCGTTCCTGCGTTTTCGCGATGCCGAATACCTGGTGGTGTTCCTCACCGATGTCACCGAGCGCCGCCGGGCGCTGGCCGCCCTGCGCGAAAGCGAAGCTCGGCTCAAGGGGATCGCCGGCAACGTGCCGGGGCTGGTGTTCCGCCTGGAGCGCGACGCCGCCGAAGGCGAGTTGGAGTTCCCCTATATCAGTGAAGGCAGCGAAGCGCTGGTCGGTTACACCCCGGCGGCGATCCAGCACCCTGACATGGGCCTGCGCAACCTGGTGCATCCGCAGGACCGCGCCGATTATCACCGGGTTCAGGACATGGCCCTGGCCACTGACCAGGACTGGTCGTGGCAGGGCCGCATCCTCACCCGTCAGGGCGAGCAGCGCTGGGCCGACATCAAGGCCACCACCCGGCGCCTGGCCGATGGCCGAGTGGTGTGGGACGGGGTGGTCTGGGACATCACCCAGGGCAAGCAGGCCGAGTTGGCGCTGGCCGCGTCCCAGGAGCAACTGCGCGAGTTGTCGGCGCACCTGGAGAGCGTGCGCGAAGAGGAGAAGGCGCGGATTGCCCGCGAGGTGCACGACGAACTGGGGCAGATGCTGACGGTGCTCAAGCTTGAAGTGTCGATGTGCGAGCTGGCGTTCGCCGAGCTGGACCCCGCCCTCAATGAGCGCCTGGCCAGCATGAAGCGCCTGATCACCCAGTTGTTCCAGCTGGTACGCGACGTGGCCACGGCCCTGCGCCCGCCGATCCTCGACGCCGGTATCGCCTCGGCCATCGAGTGGCAGGCGCGGCGCTTTGAAGCGCGCACGCAGATACCCTGTCTGGTGCAGGTGCCGGACAATCTGCCACCCTTGAGTGATGCCAAGGCCATCGGCCTGTTCCGTATCCTGCAGGAGGCGCTGACCAACGTGATGCGCCATGCCCAGGCGCACACGGTGCAGATCGATCTGGTGCACGAGGCAGGGCAGTTGCGCATGACCGTGATCGACGACGGCGTGGGGTTTGCCATGGAGGCGGCCCGGCCGACGTCGTTCGGCCTGGTGGGTGTGCGTGAGCGGGTGTTGATGCTCGGTGGCAGCATGAGCCTGGACAGCGAGCCGGGCGAGGGCACCAGCCTGAGCGTGGCGATTCCTTTGAAGCAGGAGAAACAATCGTGATTCGAGTGCTGGTGGCCGAAGACCACACCATCGTCCGGGAAGGCATCAAGCAATTGATCGGCCTGGCCAAGGACATGCAGGTGGCGGGCGAGGCGGGCAATGGCGAGCAGTTGCTCGAGACCCTGCGCCACACGCCCTGCGAGGTGGTGCTGCTGGATATCTCCATGCCTGGGGTGAGCGGCCTGGAGGCGATCCCGCGGATCCGCGCGCTGAACAACCCGCCGGCGATCCTGATGTTGTCCATGCATGACGAAGCGCAGATGGCAGCGCGGGCGCTCAAGGCCGGTGCGGCGGGCTATGCCACCAAGGACAGCGACCCGGCGCTGCTGCTCACGGCCATCCGCCGGGTGGCCGGGGGCGGGCGTTACATCGACCCGGCCCTGGCCGACCGCATGGTGTTCGAGGTGGGCCTGACCGAAACCCGGCCGCTGCACACGCTGCTGTCGGAGCGCGAGTTCTCGGTGTTCGAGCGCCTGGCCCAGGGTGCCAACGTCAACGACATTGCCCTGCAGCTGGCGCTGTCGAGCAAGACCATCAGCACCCACAAGGCGCGGCTGATGCAGAAGCTCAAGGTCAACTCGCTGGCGGAGCTGGTGAAGTACGCCATGGAGCACAAGCTGGTGTGAGTGTTCTGGTTGCGACAGCCAGTGCAGCGGCCTTGCCCATATCCCTGTGGGAGCGGGTTTACCCGCGAATGGGCCAGACCTGCTGATCTCGGTGGCTGCACCGGCCTCTTCGCGGGTTAACCCGCTCCCACAGGCTCGGCGTGAACCCTGATTGGCATTCCAAACGCGCCATCCTTGTAGGGCGATCCCTACAGCAAGTCTTCCATCCGGATGATGGCATTCTCTCAGTGCCCCCGATTTTCGGGCGTTTGCGCCTCTTCTACTCTTTTGCCTACGCAGTCATTCCAACAAGAAGGTGCAGGGCATGAGCGAGGCGAATTCGAACGAGACGCTGGTCAGCTTCCGTGGTGTACAGAAGAGCTACGACGGCGAATCGCTGATCGTCAAAGACCTCAACCTGGACATTCGCAAGGGTGAGTTCCTGACCCTGCTCGGCCCCTCCGGCTCGGGCAAGACCACCAGCCTGATGATGCTGGCCGGCTTCGAAACCCCTACCGCCGGCGAGATCCAGCTCGCAGGGCGCTCGATCAACAACGTGCCGCCGCACAAGCGCGACATTGGCATGGTGTTCCAGAATTACGCGCTGTTCCCGCACATGACCGTGGCCGAGAACCTGGCCTTCCCGCTGACCGTGCGCAACCTGAGCAAGACCGACGTCAGCGAGCGAGTCAAGCGTGTGCTCAACATGGTCCAACTCGATGCCTTCGCCAAGCGCTACCCGGGGCAGCTGTCCGGCGGCCAGCAGCAGCGCGTGGCGTTGGCCCGGGCCTTGGTGTTCGAACCCCAGCTGGTGTTGATGGACGAACCGCTCGGCGCCCTCGACAAGCAACTGCGCGAACACATGCAGATGGAAATCAAGCATATCCACCAGCGTCTGGGCGTGACCGTGGTGTACGTGACCCATGACCAGGGCGAGGCGCTGACCATGTCCGACCGGGTGGCGGTGTTCCACCAGGGCGAGATCCAGCAGATCGCCGACCCGCGCACCCTCTACGAAGAACCCTGCAACACCTTCGTCGCCAACTTCATCGGTGAGAACAACCGTATCAACGGCACCCTGCTGGCCAGCGATGGCAAGCGTTGCCAGGTGCAGCTGGGCCGCGGCGAGCGGGTCGAGGCGCTGGCGGTCAACGTCGGCCAGGCCGGCGAGCCGGTCACCCTGTCGATTCGCCCCGAGCGCGTGCGCCTCAACGGCCACAGCGAAAGCTGCGTCAACCGCTTCTCCGGCCGGGTGGCCGAGTTCATCTACCTGGGCGATCACGTGCGGGTGCGCCTGGAAGTCTGCGGCAAGGCCGACTTCTTCGTGAAGCAGCCGATTGCCGAACTCGACCCGGCCCTGGCCGTGGGCGATGTGGTACCGCTGGGCTGGGAGGTGGAGCACGCCCGCGCGCTCGATCCGATTGCACAAGCCCACTGATGGACTGATGGATTGCTTCACCAACCCTGTACTGTGGAGAGAATAATAATGCGCAAGCAGTTGAAACTGACCGCCCTGGCCCTGGGGCTGTTCGCCGCCGGCCAGGCCATGGCCGCGGACCTGACGGTGGTGTCGTTCGGTGGCGCCAACAAGGCGGCCCAGGTCAAGGCGTTCTACGAGCCATGGGAGAAGGCCGGCAAGGGCAAGATCGTCGCCGGTGAGTACAACGGGGAAATGGCCAAGATCAAGGCCATGGTCGACACCAACAGCGTTTCGTGGAACCTGGTCGAGGTCGAGTCGCCGGAGCTGGCGCGCGGCTGTGACGAGGGCATGTTCGAGGAACTCGACCCGGCCCTGTTCGGCAACGAAAGCGATTACGTCAAGGGTGCCATCCAGCCGTGCGGCGTTGGCTTCTTCGTCTGGTCCACGGTCATGGCCTATAACGCTGACAAGCTCAAGACCGCGCCCACCAGCTGGGCCGATTTCTGGGACACGAAAAAATTCCCGGGCAAGCGCGGCCTGCGCAAGGGCGCCAAGTACACCCTGGAGTTCGCCTTGATGGCCGACGGCGTGGCGCCGAAGGATGTCTATCAGGTGCTGGGCACCAAGGAGGGTGTGGACCGCGCCTTCAAGAAACTCGACGAGCTCAAGCCGAGCATCCAGTGGTGGGAAGCCGGTGCTCAGCCGCCGCAGTACCTGGCCTCGGGTGACGTGGTCATGAGCTCGGCCTACAACGGCCGCATCGCCGCTGTGCAGAAAGAGAGCAACCTCAAGGTGGTATGGAACGGTGGCATCTACGACTTCGACGCCTGGGCCATCCCGAAAGGTGCCAAGGATGCCGAAGAGGCGAAGAAATTCATCGCCTACAGCGTCCAGCCCGAGCAGCAGAAGATCTACTCCGAGAACATCGCCTACGGTCCGGCCAACAGCAAAGCCGTGAGCCTGCTGTCGGACGAGGTGAAGAAAGACATGCCGACCACGCCTGAGAACATTGCCAACCAGGTGCAGATCGACGTGGCCTTCTGGGCCGACAACAGCGAGCAGTTGGAGCAACGCTTCAACGCCTGGGCGGCGAAGAAGTAACGCCCGGGACATTGGGCCGCCACGCGGCCCATCGCCGGCAAGCCGGCTCCCACAGGTAAAGCGTCAAGCCTGAGGGTGTCGCACTACTTGTGGGAGCCGGCTTGCCGGCGATGGGGCGCGCAGCGGCCCCAATTGCAGCTTTACCAGGCTCCCTGTTTCCCTGTTTTCCCGGAGTTCGCCATGGCCATTGCAGTGCCCCTCAACGAAGGCGCAGGTAAAAGCCTCAAACAGCGCCTCAAGCATGCCGAGCGGGTCAACCGCTGGAAGGCCCAGGCGTTGATCGCGCCGCTGGCGCTGTTCCTCCTGCTGGTGTTCCTGGTGCCGATTGCGGCGCTGCTGTACAAGAGCGTCGGAAACCCCGAAGTGGTCGCCGGCCTGCCGCGCACCGTCGAGGCCGTGGCGCAGTGGGACGGCAAGAGCCTGCCCGGCGAGGAGGCCTACAAGGCCCTGAGCCAGGACCTGGCCGAATCACGCAAGAACCAGACGCTGGGCGATCTGTCCAAACGCCTGAACATGGAACTGGCCGGCTACCGCAGCCTGCTGGCCAAGACTGCGCGGGCCCTGCCGTTCAAGGCGGAGCCCGCTTCTTATAAAGATGCCTTGCAGACGCTGGACGAGCGCTGGGGTGACCCGGCCTACTGGCAGGCAATCCGCCGCAACACCAGCAGCGTCACGCCGTTCTACCTGCTGGCGGCGCTCGATCACCGTATCGACGACCTCGGTGAGCTGGCCAAGGCCACGCCGGACCAGGCCATCTACCTCGACATCTTTGCCCGCACCCTGTGGATGGGCGTGGTGATCACCGCCATCTGCCTGGTGCTGGCCTATCCGCTGGCCTACCTGCTGGCCAACCTGCCCACCCGGCAGAGCAACCTGCTGATGATCCTGGTGCTGCTGCCGTTCTGGACCTCGATCCTGGTGCGGGTGGCGGCGTGGATCGTGCTGCTGCAGTCGGGCGGGCTGATCAACAGCGCGCTGATGGCCATGGGCATCATCGACCAGCCGCTGGAACTGGTGTTCAACCGCACTGGCGTGTACATCTCGATGGTGCACATCCTGCTGCCGTTCATGATCCTGCCGCTGTACAGCGTGATGAAGGGTATCTCGCCCAGCTACATGCGTGCGGCGATCTCGCTGGGCTGCCACCCGTTCGCCAGCTTCTGGCGGGTGTACTTCCCGCAGACCTACGCCGGCGTCGGTGCCGGTTGCCTGTTGGTGTTCATCATCTCGATCGGCTACTACATCACCCCGGCACTGCTGGGCAGCCCGAACGACCAGATGGTCAGCTACTTCGTCGCCTTCTACACCAACACCAGCATCAACTGGGGCATGGCCACCGCGCTGGGCGGGTTGCTGCTGCTGGCCACCGTGGTGCTGTACCTGATCTATAGCTGGCTGGTCGGCGCCAGCCGCCTGCGCCTGAGCTGAGGAGCCTTGTCATGCTGAGCCCCTACATGTCGCCCGTGGAGCGGGTGTGGTTCTACACCTTGCGCATTCTCTGCGGGCTGGTGCTGCTGTTCCTGGTGCTGCCGGTGCTGGTGATCGTGCCGCTGTCGTTCAACAGCGGGAGTTTCCTGGTGTACCCGCTGCAGGGCTTCTCGCTGCACTGGTACCAGGACTTCTTCGCCTCGGCCGAGTGGATGCGTTCGCTGAAGAACAGCATCATCGTCGCCCCGGCGGCGACGGTGCTGGCCATGGTGTTCGGCACCCTGGCCTCGATCGGCCTGACTCGCGGCGACTTCCCCGGCAAGTCGCTGGTGATGGCGCTGGTAATCTCGCCGATGGTGGTGCCGGTGGTGATCATCGGTGTGGCGAGTTATCTGTTCTTTGCCCCCCTGGGCATGGGCAACAGCTTCATCTCGCTGATTCTGGTGCACGCGGTGCTGGGTGTGCCGTTCGTGATCATCACCGTGTCGGCCACGTTGCAGGGCTTCAACTACAACCTGGTGCGTGCGGCAGCCAGCCTTGGCGCTTCGCCGTTGCTGACCTTCCGTCGGGTGACCTTGCCGTTGATTGCCCCTGGGGTGATCTCGGGTGCGCTGTTCGCCTTTGCCACGTCGTTCGATGAAGTGGTGGTCACGTTGTTCCTTGCCGGGCCGGAGCAGGCGACCCTGCCACGGCAGATGTTCAGCGGCATTCGTGAGAACCTCAGCCCGACCATCGCGGCGGCGGCGACCTTGCTGATCGCGTTTTCGGTGGTGCTGCTGCTGACCCTGGAGTGGTTGCGCGGGCGCAGCGAGAAGTTGAGGACCCAGCAGCCGGGCTGATTTTCGGATGCCTGTACCGGCCTCTTCGCGGGTAAACCCGCTCTCACATGGACCGCGCTAACCTCGAGGCAAGCATCGTACCTGTGGGAGCTGGCTTGCAAGCGATGAGGCCAGCACTGACAACATAAGACAGTTGCTCCACAGGTTATGTGCAGCTCTCGAGATCTGCGCGATCCCTGTGGGAGCGGGTTTACCCGCGAAGGGCCGGCACAGGATTGACACCAATCAGCCCCGATCCGCTTCCCTGGGTTACAATGCGCGCCACCGTGATTCTGCCCAACAGGTGCGCCATGCAGCCCTACGCTATTGCCCCCTCCATTCTTTCCGCCGATTTCGCCCGCCTGGGCGAGGACGTCGACAAGGTTCTGGCCGCCGGGGCCGACATCGTCCACTTCGATGTCATGGACAACCACTACGTACCCAACCTGACCATCGGCCCGATGGTCTGCACCGCGCTGCGCAAGTACGGCGTGACCGCGCCGATCGACGTGCACCTGATGGTGAGCCCGGTCGATCGCATCATCGGCGACTTCATCGAAGCCGGCGCCACCTACATCACCTTCCACCCGGAAGCCACCCAGCACATCGACCGCTCGCTGCAGCTGATCCGCGACGGCGGCTGCAAGGCCGGCCTGGTGTTCAACCCGGCCACCGGCCTGGATGCGCTGAAGTACGTGATGGACAAGATCGACATGGTCCTGCTGATGAGCGTCAACCCAGGCTTCGGCGGGCAGAAGTTCATCCCCGGTACCCTCGACAAGCTGCGTGAGGCCCGTGCACTGATCGACGCCAGCGGCCGTGATATCCGCCTGGAGATCGACGGCGGCGTCAACGTCAACAACATCCGCGAAATCGCCGCAGCTGGCGCCGACACCTTCGTTGCCGGTTCGGCGATCTTCAACGCCCCGGACTATCAGGAAGTGATCGCCAAGATGCGTGCCGAAATGGCGCTGGCACGCGCATGAGCGGCTTCGAGCAGCTGTTCCCGGGGACGCTGCCCAGGCTGGTGATGTTCGATCTGGATGGCACCCTGATCGATTCGGTCCCCGACCTGGCCGCAGCCGTCGACCGCATGCTGCTCGAACTCGGGCGCGAGCCCGCCGGGCTCGACGCCGTGCGTCACTGGGTGGGCAACGGCGCCCAGGTGCTGGTGCGCCGGGCGCTGGCCGGTGGCCTGGACCACGACAGCGTGGACGATGCCCTGGCCGAGCGCGCGCTGGCGCTGTTCATGGAGGCCTACGCCGACAGCCATGAGTTGACCGTCGTCTACCCCGGTGTACGCGACACCCTGCGCTGGCTGAGCAAGCAGGGCGTGGAGATGGCGCTGATCACCAACAAGCCCGAGCGCTTCGTTGCCCCCTTGCTCGACCAGATGAAGATCGGGCGCTACTTCCGCTGGATCATCGGCGGCGACACCCTGCCACAGAAAAAACCCGACCCGGCGGCGCTGCTGTTCGTGATGCAGATGGCCGGTGTGGCGCCTGCACAGTCGTTGTTCATCGGCGATTCGCGCAGCGACGTGCTGGCGGCGAAAGCGGCCGGGGTGCAGTGCGTCGGCCTGAGCTATGGCTACAACCATGGCCGCCCCATCGACGAGGAATCTCCCAGCCTGGTGATCAGCGACCTGCGCCTGCTGCTGCCTGGTTGCTTAGTCACCGACACTGGGATAACGTTGGCGGACCTTCAAGCCCCGCACAGCAGAGACAACGACGTGGTGGTTACTGGCAAATTCTGGATGAAAGTCATCAAGGCCCTGGCCCGCTGGCGCTGGCGCGCCTGACTTATGCCCGCCGGCGCCTGCCGGCCCGTCCGCTTGCCTGACCCCATTGCTGCTTGCCACGAGGCTACACATGACCCGCGAAGAATTCCTGCGCCTGGCCGCTGCCGGCTATAACCGCATCCCCCTGGCCCGCGAAACCCTGGCCGACTTCGATACGCCCCTGTCGATCTACCTCAAACTGGCCGACCAAGCCAACTCGTACCTGCTCGAATCCGTGCAGGGCGGCGAGAAGTGGGGCCGTTATTCGATGATCGGCCTGCCGTCGCGCACCGTCATGCGTGTGCATGGCTACCACGTGAGTATCCTGCAGGATGGCGTGGAAGTGGAAAGCCATGACGTCGAAGACCCGCTGGCCTTCGTCGAGGCCTTCAAGGATCGCTACAAGGTCGCCGACATTCCGGGCCTGCCGCGTTTCAACGGCGGCCTGGTCGGCTACTTCGGCTACGACTGCGTGCGCTATGTCGAAAAACGCCTGGGTGCCTGCCCGAACCCGGACCCGCTGGGGGTGCCGGACATCCTGCTGATGGTCTCCGACGCCGTGGTGGTGTTCGACAACCTGGCGGGCAAGATGCACGCCATCGTGCTGGTCGACCCCAGCGACGAGCAGGCCTTCGAGCAAGGCCAGGCCCGTCTTGAAGGCCTGCTGGAGAAACTTCGCCAGCCGATCACCCCGCGCCGCGGCCTCGACCTGGATGGCCCGATGGCGGCCGAGCCGGCGTTCCGCTCCAGCTTCACCCAGGGTGACTACGAACGCGCGGTTGACACCGTCAAGGAGTACATCCTCGCTGGTGACTGCATGCAGGTGGTGCCGTCGCAGCGCATGTCCATCGATTTTGCGGCCGCGCCGATCGACCTCTACCGTGCCCTGCGCTGCTTCAACCCGACGCCCTACATGTACTTCTTCAACTTCGGCGACTTCCATGTAGTGGGCAGTTCGCCGGAAGTGCTGGTGCGGGTCGAGGACAACCTGGTCACGGTACGCCCGATCGCCGGTACCCGCCCGCGCGGCGCCACCGAAGAGGCCGACCGCGCCCTGGAAGACGACCTGCTGTCGGATGACAAGGAAATCGCCGAGCACCTGATGCTGATCGACCTGGGCCGCAACGACGTGGGGCGTGTGTCGTCCACCGGCAGCGTGCGCCTGACCGAGAAGATGGTGATCGAGCGCTATTCGAACGTGATGCACATCGTCTCCAATGTCACCGGCCAACTGGCCGAGGGGCTGACGGCAATGGATGCGCTGCGGGCGATCCTGCCGGCGGGCACCTTGTCGGGGGCGCCGAAGATCCGCGCCATGGAAATCATCGATGAGCTGGAACCGGTCAAGCGCGGTGTCTACGGCGGTGCCGTGGGCTACTTCGCCTGGAACGGCAACATGGATACCGCCATCGCCATCCGCACTGCGGTGATCAAGGACGGCGAGCTGCATGTGCAGGCCGGCGGCGGCATCGTCGCCGACTCGGTGCCGGCACTGGAGTGGGAAGAAACCATCAACAAGCGTCGGGCGATGTTCCGCGCGGTGGCCCTCGCCGAGCAGACCAGCAAACGCTGAGCAGGCCGTGGTCCATGAACCCGGCGGGCCGCCACGCGCCCCCGGAGTCCCCCGTATTCAAGAGGTTCGTTCCAGATGCTACTGATGATCGACAACTACGACTCCTTCACCTACAACGTCGTGCAGTACCTCGGCGAGCTGGGTGCCGAGGTCAAGGTCATCCGCAATGACGAGATGACCATCGCCCAGATCGAAGCCCTCAACCCCGAGCGCATCGTGGTTTCCCCCGGCCCCTGCACCCCGAGCGAAGCCGGTGTGTCCATCGAGGCGATCCTGCACTTCGCCGGCAAGTTGCCGATTCTGGGCGTCTGCCTTGGCCATCAGTCGATCGGCCAGGCCTTCGGCGGTGACGTGGTGCGTGCCCGCCAAGTGATGCATGGCAAGACCAGCCCGGTGGTGCACCGTGACCTGGGCGTATTCGCCAGCCTCAACAACCCGCTGACCGTTACCCGTTACCACTCGCTGGTGGTCAAGCGCGAGACGCTGCCGGACTGCCTGGAAGTGACCGCCTGGACCGCCCACGCCGATGGCTCGGTCGACGAGATCATGGGCCTGCGCCACAAGACACTGAATATCGAAGGGGTGCAGTTCCACCCCGAGTCCATCCTGACCGAGCAGGGCCACGAGCTGTTCGCCAATTTCCTCAAGCAGACCGGCGGCCGCCGCTAAGGATCGATCATGGATATCAAGACTGCGTTGAGCCGTATCGTCGGCCACCTGGACCTGAGCACCGATGAAATGCGCGAGGTCATGCGCCAGATCATGACCGGCCAGTGCAGCGAGGCGCAGATCGGCGCCTTCCTGATGGGCATGCGCATGAAGAGCGAAAGCATCGACGAGATCGTCGGCGCGGTGTCGGTGATGCGCGAGCTGGCCGACAAGGTCGAACTCAAGAGCCTCGACGGCGTGGTCGACATCGTCGGCACCGGCGGCGATGGCGCCAACATCTTCAACGTCTCCACCGCGTCGTCGTTCGTCCTCGCGGCCGCCGGCTGCCCGGTGGCCAAGCACGGCAACCGCGCGGTGTCCGGCAAGAGCGGCAGCGCCGACCTGCTGGAAGCCGCCGGTATCTACCTGAACCTCACCCCGGTGCAGGTCGCCCGCTGCATTGACAGCCTGGGGATCGGTTTCATGTTCGCCCAGAGCCACCACAAGGCCATGAAGTATGCCGCCGGCCCGCGTCGCGAGCTGGGGCTGCGCACCCTGTTCAACATGCTCGGCCCGCTTACGAATCCGGCCGGGGTGAAGCATCAGGTGGTCGGGGTGTTCAACCAGGCGCTGTGCCGCCCGCTGGCCGAAGTGCTGCAGCGCCTTGGCAGCAAGCATGTGCTGGTGGTGCATTCCAAGGACGGTCTGGACGAGTTCAGCCTGGCCGCGCCCACCTTCGTTGCCGAACTGAAGAATGACCAGATCACCGAGTATTGGGTCGAGCCCGAAGACCTCGGCATGAAGAGCCAGAGCCTGCACGGCCTGGCGGTCGATGGCCCGCAGGCGTCGCTGGACTTGATCCGTGACGCATTGGGCCGGCGCAAGACCGAGAACGGCCAGAAGGCCGCCGAAATGATCGTGCTCAATGCCGGTGCGGCGCTGTACGCCGCCGATCACGCCATGACCCTGGCCCAGGGCGTGGAACTGGCCCACGACGTGCTGCACACCGGGCTGGCCTGGGAAAAGCTGCAGGAGCTGGGCGCCTTTACCGCGGTATTCAAAGTGGAGAACGAAGCATGAGCGTGCCGACGGTGCTGGAAAGGATCATCGCCCGCAAGTTCCAGGAAGTGGCCGAGCGCAGTGCGCGGGTCAGCCTCGCCGAACTGGAGCGCCTGGCCAAGGCGGCTGACGCCCCGCGCGGCTTCGCCAATGCCCTGATCGAGCAGGCCAAGCGCAAGCAGCCGGCGGTGATCGCCGAAATCAAGAAGGCTTCGCCAAGCAAGGGTGTGATTCGCGAGCACTTCGTGCCGGCCGAGATCGCGGTCAGCTATGAAAAAGGCGGGGCGACCTGCCTGTCGGTGCTGACCGACGTGGATTACTTCCAGGGTGCCGACGCGTACCTGCAGCAGGCCCGCGCCGCGGTGTCGCTGCCGGTGATCCGCAAGGACTTCATGGTTGACCCGTACCAGATCGTCGAAGCTCGCGCCTTGGGGGCCGATTGCGTGCTGCTTATCGTCTCGGCGCTGGATGACGTGAAGATGGCCGAGCTGGCCGCCACGGCCAAGGACGTCGGCCTCGACGTGCTGGTCGAAGTGCACGACGGCGATGAGCTGGAGCGCGCGCTGAAGACCCTCGATACCCCGCTGGTCGGCGTCAACAACCGTAACCTGCACACCTTCGAGGTCAGCCTGGAGACCACGCTCGACCTGCTGCCGCGCATCCCCCGCGATCGCCTGGCCATCACCGAGAGTGGCATCCTCAATCGGGCCGATGTCGAGTTGATGGCAATCAACGAGGTGTATTCGTTCCTGGTTGGCGAGGCGTTCATGCGCGCCGAACAGCCGGGGCTGGAACTGCAGCGGCTGTTCTTCCCTGATCAGGTGAAGAAGACCGTTCAGGCCCTGGACTGATCGAACCGAAGCCGGCGCTTGTTGCCGGCTTTTTTGTGTCTGTATTCGAGGGCCTCATCGCGGGGCAAGCCCGCTCCACGTTGTCACAGCATTTGCGTGGGAGCGGGCTTGCCCCGCGATGAGGCCGGTAGAGCTTTCAACATAGGTGGATCAATGACCGATCAACCCCTGGCCCTGACTGTCGAACAGGGCCTGCACGCTGAGCAGGAATTGCTGGCCGCCGTGTGCCGTGGCGAGCGTGACGCTGGCGTGCTGTTCTGGCGCCCCACCGATCATGCGCTGGTGATGCCACGCCGGATGAGTCGTCTGGATAACTTCGAAGCCGCCTGCGCCGAGTTGGCGATCGCCGGCTGGCCGGTACTGCTGCGCGAAACCGGTGGTGAGCCTGTGCCGCAGTCGCACTCAACCGTGAACGTGGCGCTGGTCTACGTCGCACCGCGCAGCGAAGGCGATCACGGGCGCATCGAGAATGCCTACGAGCGACTGTGCCTGCCACTGTGCGATGTACTGCGCGAGTGGGGTGGGGTGGCGTCGGTGGGGGAAATCGATGGCGCCTTCTGCGATGGCCGTTACAACGTCAACCTGAACGGCCGCAAACTGGTCGGCACTGCCCAGCGCTGGCGCCAGGGCCTGGGTGGCAAGCGCCCGGTGGTGTTGGTGCATGGTGCACTGCTGCTGGACAACGAGCGCGAATCGATGGTGGCGGCGGTCAATCGTTTCAATGAATGTTGCGAGCTTGAACAGCGTTGCCGGGCCGACAGCCATATCGCCTTGCATGAAGTGGCGCCACAGGCGCCCTGGTTCGAGCGCCTTTCCTTGGCCTATGCCGAAGTCATTGCCGGGTTGCCCAAGGACTAACGGGTGCCGTAGACCACCATGGTCTTGCCCTTCACCTGCACCAGGCTGCGCTCCTCGAGATCCTTGAGGACGCGGCCGACCATTTCCCGCGAACAGCCGACGATGCGTCCGATCTCCTGGCGGGTGATCTTGATCTGCATGCCGTCGGGGTGGGTCATGGCGTCTGGCTGCCTGCACAGTTCGAGCAGGCAACGGGCAACCCGGCCGGTCACGTCGAAGAAGGCCAGGTCGCCGACCTTGCGCGTGGTGTTGCGCAGCCGCTGGGCCATTTGCGCGCCGAGGGCGTAGAGAATCTCCGGGTCCTGGCGGCCCAGCTCGCGGAATTTGTCGTAGCTGATCTCGGCCACTTCGCATTCGGTCTTGGCCCGCACCCAGGCGCTGCGCTGATGCTCCTGGCCGGCGGGCTCGAACAGGCCCAGCTCACCAAAGAAGTCGCCGTTGTTGAGGTAGGCGATGATCATCTCGTGGCCGTCGTCGTCCTCGATCAGGATGGTCACCGAGCCTTTGATGATGAACGAGAGGGTCTCGGCCCGGTCGCCCGCGCAGATGATGTTGCTTTTGGCGGCGTAGCGACGGCGCTGGCAGTGCACCAGCAGCTTTTCGATGTTCTTGATCTTGGGCGCAAGGGCTGAGGAGACCATCACGAAATCCTGTTCGATGTGAGGCATTGGTTTTTTATTGAGGCTGCCTGGCGTGATGCGCCAGTCATTTGGCGCCAGCTTATCAGACACGTGTCCATGTATCGGCATTAAAGCGCTGCGCCTTGAGCTTTTCCGACAGCGTCACAAGGTCTAAGCTGGCACCCTTTTTACGAGATCGGGAGTCCGGATAGATGAAGGCACGCATCCAGTGGGCGGGTGAAGCAATGTTCCTCGGCGAGTCGGGGAGTGGCCATGTGGTGGTCATGGACGGCCCGCCCGAAGCCGGCGGCCGCAACCTTGGCGTGCGCCCGATGGAAATGCTGCTGTTGGGGCTGGGCGGTTGCAGCAGCTTCGACGTGGTCAGCATCCTCAAGAAGTCGCGTCAGGCGGTGGAGAGCTGCGAAGCTTTCCTGGAAGCCGAGCGCGCCAGTGAGGACCCCAAGGTGTTCACCAAGATCCATATGAACTTCGTGGTCAAAGGGCGTGGGCTGAAAGAAGCACAGGTCAAGCGCGCGGTGGAGCTGTCGGCCGAAAAATATTGCTCGGCATCGATCATGCTCGAGCGAGCCGGGGTGGAAATCACCCACGGTTACGAGATTGTCGAACTCGGGTGACCGGCAATGGCGCCTGGTTGTCAGGCGCTTTGCAGGTTCAGCCGCTCAGCGGCCAGTAGCCAGGCGACGCCCGGGGCGAACGCGAGCAGCAGCAACGGGATGTTGAACAGCAGTAGCCCGAGTATTTCGCTGGTGCTCCAGGTGTTGCCGAAACTTTGGGCAAACAGCATGCACTGCAGCAGTGCCGTGACCAAGGCGGCCAAGCTGAACAGGGCGATGAGCGTACGACGCTTGCGGCAGTTGTAAGCCGGCAGAAGGAACAGCAGCAGCCCAGGCACTGTGAACAGCAGCAGCTCGACCACACTGTTGCTGTCGGGCTCGCCGAGGTCTGGCAGTTGCAGGCTGAATGCGGTTTGCCTGATGGCCGCCGTCATCAGGCAGACAAACGCATAGGCAACCGGTATCAGCCCGAGGCTTTGCAGCAACCGAGCCGTGGTCAGTCGGAACTTCAACGGCGCAACGCCGGCAGCAACTGCAACAGGCGCTCGGGTAGCTTGGCCCGCAGCTGTGCACTCAAGGCTTCCCGTCGTTTCTGGTACAGCAGGCCCAGGCCGATAACGCCAAGGCCGATCAGGGTGAGCACCAGCGGGAACAGCAGCGAGTCGGCAAATACCTCGTAGGACAGATAGCCGAGATAGGCCGCCACGCCCATCGCCCCGAATACCATAAACACCGGCCGGCGCAACAACACGGCCAGCCCCATCAGCCCCAGGTTGATCAGGCAATACAATGCCTTGCCCAGTTCGCTGGCGCTGTCCATCGACGTCAGCCCGCCCCAGAACGCCAACAGGCCTGCCAGATAGCCCCAGCCAGCGTAGTCCTGGCGGGTGCGGCCATCGACACCGACGAACACCACCAGGACGACCAGGCCGAACCACACCGAGACCGTTCGTCGCTGCTCCCAGCTGAACACATCGCCATACACCCACTCGGTCAGGTCCATGGACATGAACCACAGTGCGAGTGCGATCGGCATGACGATGAACGGGAAGGGCACCAGGCGCAGCATCAGCAGGCCAGCCACCACGGTTGCGGCCTCCATGGCCAGCCAGCCGCCCTGCACATAGGTGTAGTACTGGTGATAGTCACCCTGGGCATCGTCCAGCGGCCACCAGCCCACCAGCCGTTCCACGGCGAAAACCGCCAGCGGCACGATACTCACCGCGACGGCCGCCAGCACGCCGGCGGCGATGGGCTGCACGCGGCGTTGCAGGGACAGGGCGAACAGGGTGAGGGTGGCGATGTAGAGCAGGGCGATGGCCAGCAGTGCACTGTCGCCGATCCGCATCCAGGCTTCGGTGAGCAACCAGCCCATCGCCCCCATGATCAGCAGGGCGCCGAAGTAGAAGGCGACGTGGGCCAGCTGGAAGCTGCCGCGGCTTTGTGGCTGCTGGCGCAGGAAGTCCAGCAGCGCATGGTCCTGGCCCGGTTGCAGTACACCGGCGTCTACCGCGCGTGCCAGGTCCTTGGCGTCGAAGCGTTCCATGCGCTGTGCCTCAGATGCGGTAGGTGCTCTTGGTCATGACCTTGGCCATCAGGCTCATGCCGAAACGGATGGGTGCCGGGAAGCGATAGCCACCAGCTTCCAGCGCGGACTCGGCGTGGTGCTCTTCGTCGACGCGCATCTGTTCGAGGATGGCGCGGGATTTGCCATCGCTCTCGGGGATCTGCTCAAGGTGCTCGTCCAGGTGTTTGCACACCTGATGCTCGGTGGCGGCGACGAAACCCAGGCTGACCTTGTCGCTGACCAGGCCGGCGAGTGCGCCGATGCCGAAGGACATGCCGTAGAACAACGGGTTGAGCACACTGGGGTGGCTGTTGAGCTGGCGAATACGCTGCTCGCACCAGGCCAGGTGGTCGATTTCTTCTTCTGCCGCATGCTCCATGGCCTTGCGCACCTGGGGCAGCTTGGCGGTCAGGGCCTGGCCCTGGTAGAGCGCCTGGGCGCAGACTTCACCGGTGTGGTTGATGCGCATCAGGCCGGCGACATGGCGGCTCTGCTGCTCGTCGAGTTCGGCGTCGGGCTGGATGATCGCCGGTGACGGGCGCGAAGGTTGGCCGCTGAAGGGGAGCAGGGTGCGCATGGCGGTATCGGCCTGCAGCAACAAGCGGTCGAGCGGCGAGTAGTGACGTTCGGTAGCCATCGGGCACCTCCACTAGAGTGTGCCCGACAGTTTACCGCAATCGGCTGGAGGGGGCTTGCCCTGGATCAGCCCGGTGGCCAGTGCATCTGGCGCTGGCCAAGCACGTGCATATGGATGTGGTAGACGGTCTGGCCACCTTGGGGGTTGCAGTTCATGACGACGCGGAAGCCTTCCTCGCAGCCTTGCTCGATGGCCAGGCGCTGGGCGGTGAAGAGGATGTGCCCGGCCAGGGCTTTGTCTTCTTCGGTCAGGTCGTTGAGGGTGCGGATGTGTTTCTTCGGGATGACCAGGAAATGGACCGGCGCCGCGGGGGCGATATCCTTGAAGGCGAGGATCTGGTCATCTTCGTAGATGATATCCGCCGGGATTTCCCGGTTGATGATTTTGAGGAATAGATCGTCCACAGCACATGCTCCATGGTGAGTGTCCGGGCCGAGTGTACTGAGCCCGCTGCCACTCGCCCAGTGCTTATTCCATGCCGACCGGGCAGTAGCGGCGGTGGATCACGCCGGCCAGCTTGCGCGCCAACCAGCGCGGCAACAGGCGCGGGGCAAAGGCCAGCCAGCGGTTGCGCCGGCCTGGGATGATCCGCGCGCGGTTCTTGTCCAGGGCGCGTACTGTGTACAGCGCGATCTCCTCGGGGCTCGGGCTGTTGTCGTCGAGGCGGGGAATACGCCGGCGCGATGAACGAACCGGCCCTGGGCACAGCACCGAGACTTTGATCCCGGCGCGCCCGAGCTCTTCGCGCAAGGCTTCGCTGAAGCTGAGCACATAGGCCTTGCTGGCGGCGTAGGCGGCCATCCAGGGGCCGGGCGCGACCCCGGCCAGGCCTGCGACATTGAGGATCTGTCCGCCACCCTGCACGGCCATCAGGTTGCCGATGGCATGGCACAGGCGGCTCAGGGCCAGGATATTGACCTCCAGCAGGTCCTGCTCGTCGGCCCATTCATGGGCAAGGAAGGGCCCGTAGGTGCGTTGGCCTGCGCAATTGACCAGCAGGTCGATGCGCCGCTCGCCTTCCTCCAGTTCAAGCACGAACCCTGACAGGCGCAGGGGCTGGCTGAGGTCGCAGGCGCGGAACAGCACCTCCACGCCAAAACGTTGGGTCAGTTCGATGGCCACCGGCTCCAGCGTCTCGCGCTGGCGTGCCACCAGGATCAGATTGCGCCCGCGCCGCGCCAGGGCCTCCGCCAGGGCCAGGCCCAGGCCGCTGGAAGCGCCGGTAATCATGGCGTAACGGGTCATGCAAGGCTCCTGGGGCGTAAGGGGCGCCTAGTTTACAGCCTGGTTGGTTTGCTACAAGGCGTTGCTGCGTAGCTGTTGGGCGCGATTCAGGGCGCCTCGGTATTCGCTGTGCAGGCGTTCGATCAGGGCTGCGGCGCTGGGCAGGTCGTTGATCTCGCCGACGCCTTGGCCTGCGGACCAGACGGTCTTCCAGGCCTTGGCTTCCTCGTCCAGCGGCTTGAGCTTGCCGGCCTCATGGCTGCTGGTGAGCGCCGCGAGGTCGTAACCGGCCTGGTCCAGGCTTTGTCGCAGAAAACTGGCCGGGATGCCGGATACTGCTGGCGTGTGGATGATATCGGCGGCGGTTGCGCCGAGGATCATCTGTTTATAGGCGTCCTGTGCCTGGCTCTCACGGGTGGCGATGAAGCGCGTGCCCATGTAGCCCAGGTCTGCCCCCAGCAATTGCGCCGCGAGCAGTTCGTGGCCGTGGTTGAGGCAGCCCGCCAGCAGCAGGGTCTTGTCGAAGAACTGGCGGATCTCGGCGACCAGGGCGAACGGGCTCCAGGTGCCGGCATGGCCACCAGCGCCGGCGGCCACGGCGATCAGCCCATCGACACCGGCCTCTGCCGCCTTCTGCGCATGGCGCCGGGTGGTCACGTCATGGAACACCAGGCCGCCGTAGCCGTGCACTGCATCCACCACCTCCTTCACTGCACCGAGGCTGGTGATGACGATGGGCACGCGATGCTCGACGCACAGGGCGAGGTCGGCCTGCAGACGCGGATTGCTCGGATGGACGATCAGGTTGACTGCATAGGGTGCTGGCGCCTGCAACTGAGCCAGGCCTGCTTCGATCTCCTCCAGCCAGGCCTTGAAGCCTGCGCTGTCGCGCTGGTTGAGCGCAGGGAAGCTGCCCACCACACCGCTGGCGCAACAGGCCAGCACCAGTTGCGGGTTGGAAATCAGGAACATCGGCGCGGCCACCAGTGGCAGGCGCAGCCGCTGTTGCAGCGAGGCGGGCAGGGACATGGCGAAACTCCTGTGCGGGGCGGGTTATCGTCAGAACGGTTTGACCACCACCAGAATTACGATCCCCAGCAGGATCAGTACCGGCGCCTCGTTGAACCAGCGGTAGTACACGTGGCTGCGGGTATTGGTGCCGGCGGCGAAGCGCTTGCGCTGGGCGCCGCAGATATGATGGTAGGCGGTCAGCAGCACCACCAGGGTCAACTTGGCGTGCAGCCAGCCCTGGCTCAGCCAGCCGGGGTTGAGGTAGAGCATCCAGCCGCCGAACACATAGGTGGCGATCATCGCCGGGTTCATGATGCCCCGGTACAGCTTGCGCTCCATGGTGATGAAGCGCTCGAGGCTGATGCTGTCCTGGCTCTGGGCGTGGTAGACGAACAGGCGTGGCAGGTAGAACAGGCCGGCGAACCAGCAAACCACGCTGACGATGTGCAGCGCCTTGATCCATAGATAGAGCATGTGCGGTTCCTTCAGGTTTTCACGGTCGTGCGAATAGTAGTGGGCAAGCGCCGAAGGGTCATGGGAATAGTTGTTACAGGCCTGCCGGGCCCCTATTATCGTGCGCTTTCCAGTGGGCTCGTTGATAAGGGGCAAGCGTTATGATCAAGGTCGGTATCGTCGGCGGCACGGGTTACACCGGTGTCGAACTGCTGCGTCTGCTGGCGCAGCATCCACAGGCCGAAGTGGCGGTCATCACTTCGCGCTCCGAAGCGGGCGTGGCGGTTGCCGACATGTACCCCAACCTGCGCGGCCACTACGACGGGCTGTGTTTCAGCGTGCCGGACAGCAAGGCGCTGGGCGCCTGTGATGTGGTGTTCTTCGCTACCCCGCACGGCGTGGCCCACGCCCTGGCCGGCGAGCTGCTGGCGGCGGGCACCAAGGTCATCGACCTGTCCGCCGACTTCCGCCTGCAGGACGCTGTGGAGTGGGGCAAGTGGTACGGGCAGCCGCACGGCGCGCCTGAACTGCTCAAGGACGCGGTCTACGGCCTGCCTGAAGTGAACCGCGAGAAGATCCGCCAGGCGCGCCTGATCGCCGTGCCCGGTTGCTACCCGACCGCTACCCAACTGGGCTTCCTGCCGTTGCTGGAAGCTGGCCTGGCCGACCCTTCGCGGCTGATCGCCGACTGCAAGTCTGGCGTCAGTGGTGCAGGCCGTGGTGCCGCCGTAGGTTCGCTGTTCTGCGAGGCCGGCGAAAGCATGAAGGCCTATGCAGTCAAAGGGCATCGCCATCTGCCGGAAATCAGCCAAGGCCTGCGTCTGGCCGCAGGCAAGGACATCGGCCTGACCTTCGTGCCCCACCTGACCCCAATGATCCGCGGCATTCACGCCACCCTTTATGCCAACGTCGTTGATACGTCGGTCGATTTGCAGGCGCTGTTCGAAAAGCGCTATGCCAACGAACCGTTCGTCGACGTGATGCCGGCCGGCAGCCACCCGGAGACCCGCAGCGTGCGCGGCGCCAACGTCTGCCGTATCGCTGTGCACCGGCCACAGGGTGGCGACCTGGTGGTGGTACTGTCGGTGATCGACAACCTGGTCAAGGGCGCGTCCGGCCAGGCGGTGCAGAACCTGAACATCCTGTTCGGCCTGGACGAGCGCATGGGCCTGTCCCACGCCGGCCTGCTGCCTTAAAGCAGTGGCAAGTTGCAAGCTTCAAGCTGCAAGCGGGGCTGTCGTATTCGGCTTGCAGCTTGCGGCTAGTCGCTTGCAGCTTTCGTATTGTTGACCAATTTTCTCGGACAAGCGGATAATACGCGCCATCGAGTTTTATGGCGGCACTGCGCCGGGAGAATCAGCATGAGCGTCGAAACCTTCACCCCCACGGCTTTGGAATTCACCCCAGGGGCTGCACACAAGGTGAAGACCCTGGTCAGCGAAGAGGGCAACGAGCGTCTGAAGCTGCGCGTTTTCGTGACGGGCGGTGGTTGCTCGGGCTTCCAGTACGGCTTCACCTTCGATGAAGACGTGGCCGAGGATGACACCATCGTCGAGCGTGAAGGCGTCGCGCTGGTGGTCGACCCGATGAGCTTCCAGTACCTGGCGGGCGCCGAAGTGGACTACCAGGAAGGCCTGGAAGGTTCGCGCTTCGTGATCAAGAACCCGAATGCCAGCACCACCTGTGGCTGTGGTTCGTCGTTCTCGATCTGATCCATGAGCTGACATGAAAACGCCGCGCAATTGCGCGGCGTTTTGCATTGTGCGGGCTGGTTAAGCGGAATAGATGGCGCCGAGGACGCGCAGGCCCCTGGCGGCAGTGACGCTGGGCCGGTTGGCGGGGATGCGTGCCAGGCAGCAATGGGCCAGCCAGGCAAAGGCCATGGCCTCGACCCAGTCCGGATCGACGCCGTGGGCCGCGGTGCTGGACACCTGGGCACCCGGCAGCAGTTGCGCCAAGCGTGCCATCAGCGCGCCGTTGCGGGCGCCTCCGCCGCACACCAGCAAGGCTTCGGTGCCTTGTTGAGCCTGGCCTAGCGAGTCGATGATGCTGCGTGCGGTCAGCTCCAGCAGGGTGGCCTGTACATCTTCGTCGCGGTAGCTGGGCAGTTGGGCGAGATGGCCGTCGAGCCAAGGCAGGTTGAAGACCTCGCGGCCGGTGCTTTTCGGGCCGCTGCCAGCGAAGAACGGGTCGCTCAGCAGTGCATGGAGCAAGTCCGGCTGCACCGCCCCGCTCGCCGCCCAGGCGCCATCGGCATCAAATACCTGGCCGCGCTTGCGCTCGATCCAGGCATCCAGCAGCACATTGCCCGGCCCGCAGTCGAAGCCATGCACTGGCTTGCCGGTCTCGATCAGGCTGAGGTTGCTGAAGCCGCCCACATTGAGAATCGCCAGGCGCTGGCCAAGGTGGCCGAACAGCGCTTCGTGGAAGGCCGGCACCAGTGGCGCGCCCTGGCCGCCCGCCGCGACGTCGCGGCGCCTGAAGTCACCGACCACGCAGATGCCGGTCAGCTCGGCCAGCAGCGCCGGGTTGCCGATCTGTACCGTAAAGCCGCGGGCAGGTTCGTGGCGAATGGTCTGCCCATGGCTGCCGATGGCGTCGATCGCATCGGGCTGCAGGCCTTGCTCGCGCAGCAGGTAGTTGATCCCTTCGGCGGCGAGGGTTGCCCAGTGGTTCTCCGCCAGTGCCGCGCGGGCGATCTCGTCGGGGCCGCTGGCGCAGAGGCCAAGCAGCTGTTGGCGCAGGTCGGTGGGCATGGGGATGTAGTGGGTGGCGAGCAGCCGAAGCTGCTCGCGTTGTTCGATCAGGGCGATGTCCAGGCCATCAAGGCTGGTCCCGGACATCACGCCAAGATAGAGCGCCATGTGGTCAGCGCTTGTTGGCGGCGAGCAGGGTGGCCTTTTCCTGATCCATACGGGCGATCAAGGGTTGGCTCTGCTGGTTGAAGCGCGCGCGCTCAGCCTTGGCGATCGGGTCGGCCATCGGCACCTTCTGGCTCAGTGGGTCGACGTGCACGCCGTTGACCTGGAACTCGTAGTGCAGGTGTGGACCGGTCGACAGGCCGGTAGTGCCGATGTAGCCGATGACCTGGCCTTGTTTGACGCTGCTGCCGGTCTTGATGCCCTTGGCGAAGCCCTGCATGTGGCCGTACAGAGTCTTGTACGCGTTGCCGTGGGCAATGATCACGGTGTTGCCATAGCCACCACGGCGCCCGGCCAGCTCGATGCGCCCATCGCCGGCGGCCTTGATTGGTGTGCCGCGCGGGGCGGCGTAATCGACACCCTTGTGGGCGCGGATCTTGTTCAGAATCGGGTGTTTGCGGCCGGCGGAAAAGCGCGAACTGATGCGGGCGAAGTCCACCGGCGTACGGATGAACGCCTTGCGCAGGCTGTTGCCGTCGGCTGTGTAGTAGTTGGTGTTGCCTTGCTTGTTGGTGTAGCGCACGGCGGTGTAGGTCTTGCCGCGGTTGGTGAAGCGGGCCGACAGGATGTTGCCGGTACCGACCACCTTGCCGTCCATCATCTTCTGCTCGTAGACCACGTCGAATTCGTCGCCCGGGCGGATGTCCTGGGCGAAGTCGATGTCGTAACCGAGGATGCGTGCCATGTCCATGGTCATGCTGTGGGACAGGCCCGCGCGCTGGGCCGAGGCCGAAAGCGAACTCTTGATAACACCGTGGGCGTAGGCGGTTCGCATGACCGGCTTGCTGACTTCGCGATCGAAGCTGAAGCCCTTGTCGGTGCGGGTCAGGCGGATGGTTTCGAGGTTGCTGACCTTGCTGTGCAGGCTGGTCAGTTGGCCGTTCTTGTCCAGTTCGAACTGCAGCACCTGGCCATGCTTGAGCTGGCTGAACTGCTTGGCTTGCTTGTTGCTCGCCAGCAGGTCGTGGACGGCGTTGGCCGGCAGGCCGACCTTGTTGAACAGTGTGGAGAGCGTATCGCCGCGGGCCACGACTACCTCGCGGTGGCCGGGGGCCTTGTCTTCCTGTTTGGCGACTGGGGCGGGCTCTGGCTTGCTCTCGGGCTTGGCCTGGGCGGTGTCCGCTTCATCGCCTTCGATCTGGGCGAAGGGCGAGTCGGTGCGTTGTTCGGATTGCACCAGTGGCGCGACGCGGGACTCTTCCTTCAGCTGCTCTGCCGGGCTCTCCAGCTCCAGGCTTAGCGTGGTTTTCTTGGCTTCTACTTCGCTGGAAGGGAATACCAGCAAGGCCAGGCTGAGGAGAGCAGCGATGCCGCTGGCGGCCAACAGATGGCTTTTCGGATAAAGCGGGGGCGCTTTAGGCGTTTCGTTGGTCATAAGTGAGGTGACTTTGAAAAGGATAAAGTGGAAAAGATGAATGACATGATGAAGATGAAATAACTGTATAAAATATAACCAAAACCCTTCTCGCGCAAGGCGCGTAGACGTTGCGTTGCGCCGTTCGGGTCACATTCCGTTGCGAAACTTGTATTTGATGGCCGATCTTGTATGGTTGGCTCCCCTTGAATCTGAGCCTTGCGGGTCTGTCTATGAAGTCTGTTGAAGAGCAGCTGGCGCTAATCAAGCGCGGTGCGGAAGAGGTATTGGTCGAGTCGGAACTGGTGGAGAAGCTCAAGCGCGGCCAACCGCTGCGTATCAAAGCGGGCTTCGACCCTACCGCGCCGGACCTGCACCTGGGCCACACGGTGCTGATCAACAAGCTGCGCCAATTCCAGGATCTGGGCCACCAGGTGATCTTCCTGATTGGTGACTTCACCGGCATGATCGGTGACCCGAGCGGCAAGAGTGCCACTCGCCCGCCGCTGACGCGCGAACAGGTGCTGGATAACGCCGAGACCTATAAGCAGCAGGTGTTCAAGATTCTTGATCCGGCCAAGACCGAGGTCGCGTTCAACTCCACCTGGATGGATAAGCTCACGCCGGCTGATTTCATCCGCCTGGCCTCGCAGTACACGGTCGCGCGCATGCTCGAGCGTGACGACTTCGACAAGCGCTACAGCAGCAATCAGCCGATCGCGATCCATGAGTTCCTCTATCCGCTGGTACAGGGCTATGACTCGGTGGCGCTGAAGGCGGACGTCGAGCTGGGTGGTACGGACCAGAAGTTCAACCTGTTGATGGGGCGTGAGCTGCAGCGCTCTTATGGTCAGGAGGCTCAGAACATCGTCACCATGCCGCTGCTCGAAGGGCTTGATGGCGTGAAGAAGATGTCCAAGTCGTTGGGTAACTACGTCGGTATCCAGGAAGCGCCGGGTGTGATGTTCAGCAAGCTCGTGTCGATTCCGGACACTTTGATGTGGCGTTACTTCGAGCTGCTCAGCTTCCGTTCCATGGAAGAGATCGACCAGTTCCGTGCAGATGTGGCGCAGGGCGCGAATCCGCGTGACATCAAGATCAAGCTGGCGGAAGAAATCGTTGCGCGCTTCCATGGTGAAGAGGCTGCTGCCAGCGCTCACCGTGCGGCGGGTAATCGGATGAAGGAAGGCGAGCTGCCTGAGGATCTGCCCGAGATCGAAGTCGCTGCGGCTGAAAGCTTGCCGATTGCTGCTGTGTTGAACCGGGCTGGGCTTGTGAAAAACTCGGCTCAGGCACGGGATCTGCTCAGTGCTGGCGCCGTGAAGGTTGATGGTGCGGTGGTTGAGCGTGATTTCATGTTTGCCCTGGGCGCTACCCATGTGTGCCAGGCGGGTAAGAAAGCCTTTGGGCGGGTTACTCTCAAGGCTGAGTGATCTCCTGGTGGCGTAGCTATATAGAAGCGGGGAGGCCGACAGGCCTCCCCGCTTTGTTTTCAGGCAAATGAAGCTTTCTTGAAATTAAAGGTTGACGGGGTTTCAGATCCCCTTATAATGCGCCCCACTTCCAGCGACAACGGAACGCAAAACTCCTTGAAATTCAATGAGTTAAGCGAATCGAAAGCTTCGGAAGCGTTTCGGTCTCACGATCGGCAGCAGTGAAAAAAAGGTGGTTGACAGCAGGTTGTAACGCTGTATGATTCGCCTCCCGCTACGAGAGATCGCGGCGAGTTAAGCGGTTGAAGCTAAACGAGTTTCTCGGAAAGAACTTCAAAATAAACGCTTGACAGCAAATGAGGAAAGCGTAGAATGCGCGCCTCGGTTGAGACGAAAAGCTCTTAACCAAACGCTCTTTAACAAATTGAATCAAGCAATTCGTGTGGGTGCTTGTGAGTACGGACTGATAGTCAAAAAGATTATCAGCATCACAAGTGGCCATGCGAGAAATCACATAGTCATTTGAGATTGCTGAGCCAAGTTTAGGGTTTCTTAAAAACCCAAGCAGTATTGAACTGAAGAGTTTGATCATGGCTCAGATTGAACGCTGGCGGCAGGCCTAACACATGCAAGTCGAGCGGATGAGAAGAGCTTGCTCTTCGATTCAGCGGCGGACGGGTGAGTAATGCCTAGGAATCTGCCTGGTAGTGGGGGACAACGTTTCGAAAGGAACGCTAATACCGCATACGTCCTACGGGAGAAAGCAGGGGACCTTCGGGCCTTGCGCTATCAGATGAGCCTAGGTCGGATTAGCTAGTTGGTGAGGTAATGGCTCACCAAGGCGACGATCCGTAACTGGTCTGAGAGGATGATCAGTCACACTGGAACTGAGACACGGTCCAGACTCCTACGGGAGGCAGCAGTGGGGAATATTGGACAATGGGCGAAAGCCTGATCCAGCCATGCCGCGTGTGTGAAGAAGGTCTTCGGATTGTAAAGCACTTTAAGTTGGGAGGAAGGGCAGTAAGTTAATACCTTGCTGTTTTGACGTTACCGACAGAATAAGCACCGGCTAACTCTGTGCCAGCAGCCGCGGTAATACAGAGGGTGCAAGCGTT